>QNFS01000050.1 GCA_003646415.1 Gammaproteobacteria bacterium | reverse complement strand
GGCGGGAGTCGG
The DNA here is from genome assembly GCA_003646415.1 of Gammaproteobacteria bacterium. Taxonomy (GTDB): domain Bacteria; phylum Pseudomonadota; class Gammaproteobacteria; order Pseudomonadales; family Halieaceae; genus JBALVO01. Next base: position 13,802 of record QNFS01000050.1, on the reverse strand, counting down.
CGACTCTATAAGCCAGGATCTAATGCTGTAGTCGCTCAGTAACTTGAAGGTAAGGAAGCAGTATATGGACAGAATAGAGAAGTTGAAAAATGACGTATACAGTTTTGAGGAACTGGATACATTAGAGAAAAATGCGACCCAACTAGCCGATAGGGAAACGCTGGGGCTGATAGCAATAAGCCGTGCTTCAAAAACTGCAAAAGGAGAGAAGCCAAAGAAAGCAAACAGCGGAGATGAGACAGCTCGGGCCAGACGGGACCGTAACCGAAGAGGCTAATGATACAAACCAGGTTGAACCTACCCCTCTCCCCCAGTGTCCAGTTTGCCTTCTGGTGCACATGCGCAGCCTCTATACCTTTGAACCAATAGTTACCCTTGGGATTTTTGGCACGGTTATCTCGAACACGACGGAGAGCATCCAAAGTAATGCCATGCTTCTGATACGTTCCCCATTTTGTATTCTTCAGGGCTATATTCAAAAGGCTTGCAATATCCCTGGGCTCACCCTCCATCTGGCGAAAGGCTGCAATCATGAGTTTGAAGTTACTTTCTACATCCATTTTCCCGGCTCCGACTCGTAACTTTTATCATCCACCAGTGAAGGTGTTTTTATCGATTACCTTTTGGGCATTGCAGCCAGCACAGGTTGGCAGGCTATCCAAGTCGCCGCAATAGAATCCAGGATGACTGGGCTTTGAAGGTTCTTGCATGACGCATAAGGAAAGCTAATTCCCACTCCGAAATCCATATTAGATTTCTTATTGTCAATCAATGCATACACCGCCGATAACCACTGCGTCTGCAACTTCACCTGATTGATCCTTTCCCATAGAATCAAGCAGTTAAACCTTACCAGCCTCACCCCTGAACAGGTGCAGACCATCCTGTCACCTGACACACGATTGCCAGGTTACACTTGCTCCACTATAGTTGAGAACCTATAAGATTCTCATGACACCCAGGAGATGCTCAATGTCGATGAAGGCAACCTCAGTCCGGCTGGATGATGAAACCTTGGAACGCGTCGGTCGTATGGCAGAGGCCATGGATAGACCCCGTGCATGGCTCATGGCACACGCCATAAAAACGTTTATCGAGCAGGAAGAGTGGTTCATCCAAGAAGTGAAGCAAGGTATTGATGCAGCCGATAAGGGGCGATTGATGGAGCATGCTGACGTAAAGGCTAAATGGGAGTCCAAGCGTGCAACTGCAGTGGACTGAGCCGGCGGCGCAAGACCTCGATAAAATTGAAGAATATATTGCCAGTGAAAACAGTCCAACGGTTACAATTGACATCGTACTGGGGGTTATCGAGACAGTAGAAATGATCTTGCCCGCTCATCCACGGGCAGGCCGCATGGGGCGAGTCACAGGCACCCGGGAACTGGTGGTTGAAGGCGTACCTTTCATTATCATCTACAGACAAATCGGCGCTGACCAATTGCACATCCTTCGTGTTTTGCACGATGCACAGCACTGGCCGGTAACGAACCTTTGAGAACGTAACTGATAATGTCCGGTGGGAATCGGTGGCGTTTGTAGGTATTCATCCCCGGATTATCGGATGAGGTGAGTTAATTTGCCAATACCGTTACAATTACTCACATCCACTCATTACACTAAATCACCTTGAGATTATATTTTAGGCAAAAGGTTAAAAAGGTTAAAGGACTGGCTAAAGGCCACATTCGGGTGTCGCTGTGTGAAGATTATCGACTTTTATATGTACGTATTCCAAAGAGCGGCAACAGCTCGATACGCAGATCCATCGGTAATGCCAAAAAGGATCGGATGTCTAGCTCTAAGATAATTAGACTCGGCAAAGATTGGACAACATTTTCATTTGTACGTAACCCATGGTCTCGACTGGCGTCTACATTTAGGCAAAAGGTCAATGAGGATTTCGCTTCAAAAAAAATGGTGAATGGTGTCTATAAGGGCTTTCGCGATTACGGTATACCTATACATTCAAATATGAAATTTGAGGAGTTTTGCGAGGTCGTATGCGATATACCCGATAGTAAAACGGACAAGCATCTGCGCTCACAGTCCAGCTTTGTTATTCGTAATGGTGCGCCAATAGTGTCATTCATAGGCAAGGTCGAAACTATGGAAAGAGACTGGAAAAGCCTCATGGACATGGTAGGTCTTGATTTCAAACTAGCGCATTTGAACCATACCTGCCATCAACATTACAGCAGTTATTTTACCGATAAATCCCTAATTAACCTGGTAGGGGACCGCTACGCTGAAGACGTCCATTATTTCAATTACGATTTTTCAACAGATGAAGTTATATTCCAAACTGACACTCTTGGTCCAGTAATGGATGACTACTGGCACTCAACCGACACCTGATTCGGTGATTACGCTACCCCGAACCCCCCACAACCAGGTTTGGTATAAGTTCGGTCCAGATCACCACTCCCCCTACACCACCGGAAAAATCTGTTACAATTCTGCCGCTTAGTGGGCAGGCCCAGCACTCTCCCGGCTACTCATAATCGGCAGGTCGAAGGTTTGAGTCCTTCTGGGCCCGCCATTTTATTGATTTTTATAGAGTTTCTATAGGTGAAAAAAAGGGAGTTTCCGGATGCACACCAGATTAGGGTATCGGCTTTCACAATTCACCTTCCACGCGCCCGTAGCTCAGCTGGATAGAGTAACTGGCTTCGAACCAGTTGGTCGGGAGTTCGAATCTCTCCGGGCGCGCCAATCAACTTCCAATACAGGACAACTTAAATGCTAAACACCAAAAGCCTGGAAAGAGTCATCGCACTCGAAGACAAACTCAGGACCGAGTACCAAGCGCAGTTGGATGCCAAATCCGCAGAGATCGACCAGGGCATCAGCAAACAGGAAGAACAGCGGGCCGTCATTGACAAACAACTGGAGAAAATCTCCACGCTATCTACTGAAGCCACTGCGAACAAGCGCATCGAGCAGCTTAATCGCGAATTGCAGTCACGCTGTGAAAATCTTCAGGAGGAGATCACCACTGCTAAAGCACGCCTCAAGGCCCTACAAAAAGACCTGGCCGAAGAGCGGGCTGAGGTAAAAGCGCTAAAACAATTTGATCCCGCCAAAATGAAGAAGAACCTGGACGCCAGCAAAAAGAAGCTGACTGAGAAAACAACGGTTAGTGACTTACTACAGAAGTCCCTGAAAAAATCCAGGGCTGAAAACGCTGAGCTGCAGAGTAAGGTCAAGGAATTTGAGGCCAGACTGGCAGAATTGGAAAACACTGAAGAAGGGGAGGCAGCTGCGGCCTAGTGTAGTGTCCTGTATAATCGTCATCTGCCAGCCCAACACCCCATGACGATCCCTTTTGGGGTTATCATTAAGGGCAATACAGCCCCAATACTTATACAGGAGAACAACCCATGCGACAGGTGATGATAGCCGGCGTTGGTATGACCCAATTCGGAAAGCACTTGAACACTTCAATCCGAACCATGGCCACCCAGGCCGTTGACGAAGCGATGAAAGATGCCGGAGTCGAAGCCGGGAATGTCGACACCATTTTTTTTGGCAATGCCGCCGCCGGGCTGTTAACGGGGCAGGAGATGATCTGTGGCCAGGTTGCCCTACGCAACACAGCACTGATGGGGAAACCCATTATTAACGTGGAAAATGCCTGCGCATCGGGATCCACCGCTGCTCACCTTGCCTGGTTGTCCGTCGCATCGGGCCAGTCCGAAGTCGCCCTCGCCATCGGCGCAGAGAAGATGTCACACCAGGACAAAACCGCTCCTTTCCGCGCTCTTATTTCCGCAATGGATCTGGAACAAATCCGTGAGGAAACCGGCACAGACGACCCGCTAACTGAAGGTACAAAGCCCGGTCGCTCCGGCTTCATGGATATCTACGCCGCCAAAGCACGCAAATACATGGCGGCATCGGGCGCAACTGTTGAAGATTTTGCTCGAGTTGCCGCTAAGGATTCTCGCTTTGCCGCGATGAACCCTAAAGCCCAGTTCCAGCAGGAACGAACCATAGAAGAGATACTTGACAGCAAAAAAATTATCGACCCACTTACCATTGCCATGTGCTCACCCATTGGCGATGGTTCCGCCGCACTGGTGTTTTGCTCCGAAGAGTTCGTCAAACGCAACAGCTGTGATGCTGTCCAGGTCCGCACCATCACACTGCTCTCCGGCATACCCGGTGGCGCAAGCTGCAACGAACGTGGCGCCGCCATCGCGTATCAAGCGGCAGGTATTGGTCCGGAAGACGTTAGCATAGCAGAGCTTCACGATGCAGCATCACCGGCTGAAATGTTCTATATCGAAGAGCTGGGCCTCTGCGGCGTTGGCGAAGGGCCACAAATGATCCGTACAGGTCAAACAGACCTCGGTGGCCGCATCCCATGCAACACCAGTGGTGGGCTTGTCGCCAAAGGACACCCGGTTGGCGCCACGGGCTGCGCACAGATCATCGAGTTGGTCGAGCAACTTCGAGGCCGTGCGGGAAAGCGACAGGTAGACGGCGCCAGGGTTGGCCTGGCACAAAATGGTGGTGGCTGGCTAGTGGACGATACCGCCGCTACAACGTTGACCATACTGGCTCGTTAACTCGGGGATTTATCCTTAATTTAGACGAAAACCACATCCGGAGAAATTAAGTGGCCTATTCGCCGTTCGATTTGAGTGGAAAAGTCGCACTGATTACAGGTGGCAATGGTGGCATCGGGCTGGGAATGGCGGAAGCCATTGCTGCGGCCGGTGCCGATATCGTGATTTGGGGAACCAATCAGGATAAAAATAGCAAGGCGGCTGATATTCTGAAAAAATATTCAGTCCAGGTGTTGGCCCAACAAGTCGATGTCAGCAATGAGGCCATGATTGTGACCAGCCTGCAACAGGCTGTCGAAGAAATGGGCCGGGTGGACGCGGTGTTTGCCAATGCCGCTATTAATTCCCCGGTGCCTTTTCTGGATGTGTCTGTCGAGGGGTTTCAGCGGGTGCTGGATGTCAACCTGAAAGGTGCCTTTCTGACCCTGAGAGAATCTGCCCGACATATGGTTGAAAGAGCAAAACAGGGCGATGCAGGTGGCTCACTGGTCGTGACTGCTAGTGTCGCAGCGGTCGAGGGCGCCGCCGCCAATCAGGCCTATGCCGCATCCAAAGGCGGGGTAATTTCAATGATGAAGGGCATCGCTGTCGAGTTCCCCCGTTACAAGATTCGCTCAAACGCTATTTTACCAGGGTGGATTTCTACTGAAATGACCAATGCAGCGCAGGGTTCGGATGTGTTTACCGATAAAGTCATTTCCCGTGTCCCCGCTCGCCGCTGGGGAGAGCCGGAAGATTTTGGTGGTATCGCCGTCTATCTCACCAGCGATGCCTCCACATTTCACACTGGGGATACCTTCATCATCGATGGTGGCTATTCGATTTATTAACAGCCAATAATTTCAAGCTATATCGGGCAGCATGTTTTGTGGATGCCTGAATTTCACTAAACTGGGAGAAAGTCATGGGTAGAGTCAGCGGAAAAGTAATATTGGTAACTGGTGGTGCGATGGGAATGGGCCGGACGCACTGCGAATTGCTAGCGGAAGAAGGGGGAACCGTTATTGTCACCGATATGAATGAAAGCGAAGGGCAAGCGACGGCAGACAGTATTAATAGCGCAGGTGGTAAGGCAGAGTTTTTGCCGCTAAATGTGACCAGTGATACGAACTGGGAAAGTGTCGTTGATCAGGTTGTCGCAAAACATGGAAAAATTGATGTGTTGGTCAACAACGCCGGCATTTTGCTCTTCAAGGCTGTAGACGAAACAACAACTGAAGAGTGGGATCGTATTTTTGATGTCAATGTAAAAGGCGTCTTTTTTGGTACTAAGGCCATTCTGCCCGCAATGAAAAAAGCAGGCGGTGGTTCGATTATCAACATTTCTTCCATTTATGGCATCATTGGGGCGCCAATGGCGGCGGCTTATCAGGCGACCAAGGGGGCGGTCAGGCTCCTCACTAAATCAACAGCTGTCGACTACGCCCAATACAATATCCGTGTAAACTCCGTTCACCCCGGCGTTATTGATACGGCCATGACTAAGGACTTGCTCCATGGTAATGATGAAGAGACCATAAAAGCACTCTTGGGGCCCACTATTTTAGGTCGCCCGGCGCAACCGAAGGAGGTCTCTTACGCGGTTCTGCACCTGGCGAGTGACGAGTCCTCATTTATGAACGGTTCTGAAATGGTTGTCGATGGCGGGTATACCGCACAATAGGCTGCTTTTCCCCTATCAGGGTTTGGGGTGACGCTGATTAACCATTGTGGTCTGCACCACCTTACCAAAAGCCCCCAATTTGTCGTACAGAGTCGTTTCCACCATTCCGACACCGATGGCTTCAACAATACCTTTCGCTTTTGCACAAACCCACTCTTCGACGGGTTCCCTGTGAAGACAAAGATTAATATCGGCATTAATAAACCCGGTGTATTTATCTATATGGACCTGGCCAATTCCATTGCCGTAGTCAGACGCAATGGCGGCTCTTAGATTTGGTGTGTTTTCAACACCATCAATGAGGTTGACGGGCAGACGAATCCAGCAGACACCCGAGCCAGAACCCATAACACCTTCGACCCGTTGCAAGTCCATGACTGCATTCAAACCTGCCGAGATCTGACCAGCCCTGGCACTTACAAAGGGCAGGGGTTCAAAGCTGCCAGGATAGGGCATGTCTCCGCTAGCCGGCGCAAATTGCTCAGGGATATCGGCCAGTGGAGTTTTGGCATAAAACAAACCTGACGCCCGGCTGATCTCGGTACCGTCTTTATCCACAAGAGAGACGTCGACAGCTTTGAGACGCTTACCGTCCCGAATAAGCTGTGAGCGTAATTTGAGGGGTTCCATTGGTACCGCCCGGAACAGATCAATGGTCAAGCGGGCAAGGTGCATATCGCTATCACGGTATTGCTCTACACCATAACAAAGCAAGGCGGCCGGTGGGCTGCCATGTTGCCACTGGGGGGCCCAGGGGCCTGCTGCATGTCGGGTGGGGACGAAGTAATCTCCATCCCGGTAAAAGATGCTGTCTGACATAAGTTTTGTAGCCTGTAAGAGATAAAAAATATGGGTAGGATTAGGGGTGGCTACACGACCAGCCCTCTATCATTTCAGCCCGCTTAACCTAGCTTGGAAAAGTCTGGTTTTCTCTTTTCGAAAAAGGCGGAAAAAGCTTCTTTTGCTTCCGGACCTTGCAGCATGGCACTGAAAATCTCCGATTCCGCTTTCATAACTGACTTTAATATTTCTTCATTACCCTGGCGCATAAGTTGCTTGGTAACGCGCACCGATTGTGGTGGCTGCTGTGCTAATTGCCTGGCTTTATTCAACGCATATTCCTGATACGTATCCACACTCACAATTTCATTGATAAGCCCCATTTCTTTAGCCTGTTCCGCATTAACTCCATCGCCAAACATGAGCAACTCAGCAGCCCGGCGATGACCTATCAGTTGTGGCAGTAAAAGGCTGGAACCCGCTTCCGGGCATAACCCCAGGTTCACGAAAGGCATGATAAACTTTGCTCCGGGCGCTGCATAGACCAGGTCACAGTGCAATAGCATGGTAGTGCCCACGCCAACTGCAGGGCCGTTAACCGCGGCTATAACGGGCTTCCTGGCGTTGGCTATGTTGCGCAGAAAGCGGGATACGGGAGAGTCGCCGGCGATACCGGAGCTTTCCATAAAATCCACCAGATCATTGCCAGCGGTAAAGCAGTCTTTGGTACCCGTAATCAACGCTACATGTAGACCAGGGTCATTCTCAAGCTGCTCGAGGGCATCGGCAAGGCCCTGATACATCACCCCGGTTAGAGCGTTTTTCTTGTCCTGTCTATTTAAGCGCACAATGATAACGCTATCTTCAATTTCAATTTTAACCAGATCGGTCATGGCAATATCCTATTTAAAAAACATTCCAAGTATATCTTCACCGGATATTATTTCCAGAGTGTCTTGAGCAATACAGGCCCCCTGCCAGGGGCCGGGTTCGCCATAGGTTCAGTTTCGGTGAAGCTACCCCACCCCGCCAGGAAAATCTGTTACAATTATTCAGCTTACTGAGCGGGCCCGGCACTCTTTCAGCTACTCATAATCGACAGGTTGAGAAGTCAAGTTTTTATGGGGCCGCCACTTCCTCAAAAAAATCAAAGAGTTATGTGTAGACAAAACATCCGGCTCCCACCGGGTTTCTCCAGGGGCAAAGCCGGCGGGTCACCGGCTTCCCCAAAATTATAAATGGAACACATTATGGCTATTATCCGCAAAATCCTCGGCTTGCTGATCTTGTTTTTCAACTGGGTGTTTACTCCCAGGGGCATCAAGCGTGACGCTGATATACAGGCCACTATTGATGAACAGACTGGCAAACTGGCTCTTTATCAGTACGCGGCCTGTCCTTTTTGTGTAAAGGTGCGCCGCGCCATGAAACGACAGTCGTTGAATATTGAGACTCGAGATGTGAAGCGCTGCAATACGGCCAGAGAGCAACTGCTGGCTGGGGGTGGAGATTTGAAAGTGCCTTGCCTGCGGATTGAAGATAAGGACGGTAGTGTTAACTGGATGTATGAATCTTCTGACATCATCAACTACCTGGAAAGTAACTTTGTAGCCCCGGTTCGCACCACCACCACCGCGTAAGGCCGGTCGCGAGGGAGCAATTGAGGAACTCACTATGATTGGCGCCCTGAAAGCCCTGTTCGAACACCCGACAGGGGAGAGCGAGGAGGAGCAGAGGCGCCGCCTGCATTTGGTGACTGCTGCGCTGCTGATTGAAACTGCGCGAGCCGATTTCATAGAGGACGCAGCGGAGCAGGCGGCCCTGGAACAGTTGCTCAGCAGCTCACTGCAGCTGGATAAACGCCAGGTGCATGAACTGCTGGTGGCGGCGCAAAGCAGGGTGGATGAAGCCATTTCGTTGTATGAGTTCACCCGGGTGATCAACGATCATTACTGTGCCGCTCAAAAACTCCAACTGATTGGCTCCATGTGGACGGTGGCCTACGCCGATGGCGATCTGTCTAAATATGAGGAACACCTGATCCGACAGGTTGCGGAGCTCACCTACGTCCCCCATCAGGATTACATCCGCAGTAAGCTGGCGGCACTAAACTAGAAAGCCTTCCCCTAACGCTAATACATGCATAATAATAGTAGAGGAACCAGTCATGGCCGACACATCGACCTACACACCACCCAAAGTCTGGAAATGGGACTCACAGAGCGGCGGAAAGTTTGCCAACATCAATCGCCCGATTGCAGGCGCCACACATGAAAAGGAACTCCCTGTTGGCGAACATCCCCTTCAGCTCTATTCGCTGGCGACACCCAACGGGGTAAAAGTCACGGTGATGCTGGAAGAATTACTGGCGCTCGGTAAAAGTGGCGCAGAGTACGACGCTTACCTCATCAATATCAGTGAAGGCGATCAATTCGGGAGTGGCTTTGTAGCAGTGAACCCCAATTCGAAGATCCCGGCCTTTATCGACAGGAGTACGACACCGCCGACCCGGGTCTTTGAATCCGGCGCAATTCTTTTCTACCTGGCGGAAAAGTTCGATGCATTTTTGCCCAAGGAGCCATCAGAACGCGCGGAATGCATGTCCTGGCTGTTTTGGCAGATGGCCAGTACCCCGTATCTTGGCGGCGGCTTCGGGCACTTCTATGCTTACGCACCAGAGAAGTTTGAGTATCCCATCAACCGCTTCGCAATGGAGGTTAAACGCCAACTCAATGTATTGGACCAAAACCTTTCCTCGCGACGATATCTGTGCGGCAACGAATACAATATCGCAGACATTGCCACTCATGCCTGGTACGGCAACCTGGTGCTGGGTAATATTTACGAAGCTCAGGAATTCCTCGATGTTGGGTCATATACACACGTCGCCCGGTGGACAGCAGAAATACAGGAACGCCCCGCTGTCCAGCGAGGCCATCGGGTCAACAAAGTATGGGGGCCAGAGGAACAGCAATTAGCTGAACGGCACGATGCCAGCGATCTGGATTGAGGGTCAGGTAAAGCTATACTTCCGTGTGCTATTAAAGATTTCCAAAAATACAGACAGCCGACTATGCGCTCCATCGCGCCGCCGTAAATTCCCCAGAGTCGTATGCTAAAACAGGCCGTTCTGGACGGCGCATTAACTTTATAGACAAACCGTCGTGCAGCCGACTATAGTCCCTGTAATCTATAAGGTTTAGATATGTGGGAATCTATTCCCATAAAACAGTATTGTCAATAACAACTGTGGTAAATCTCCACTTTGACGGGCATTCTTGCTTGAGGGGCAAGAAAAGCGCGCCTGACGAATTGAGTCAAGCAGCCAGGAATTAGAGATATCGATGAGAGAAGTCATAATTACCAGGGAGCCCGTTGGGCTCTACAAAATTCTGAAGTTTGAAGGGATGGTCTCCAGTGGTGGTGAAGCGAAATCTGTCATCGCTGAAGGCATGGTTTTAGTCAACGGAGAAAAAGAAACCAGAAAACGTAAAAAAATTGTTAGCGGCGATATCATAGAATTCAACAACGAGACGATTCAAATACGACTGAAGTGAATGCTTGAAATATTTATCAAACTTCTCGTTATGTTGCTGGCGACCAATGGTGCACCGGTACTGCTTGCCCGGGTTTTTCAGTCGCATGGCGCCCAGCCTCTGGACCTGGGTCGGCAGTTGTACGATGGCCGGCCAATATTAGGCTCGTCCAAGACCTGGCGGGGCCTGGCTGCTGCCCTGGTCACATCCTCCGTACTGTCGATGCTGTTCGGCTACGGCACCTGGTTTGGTCTCATATTCGGCGTACTCGTAATGACCGGAGACCTTATTTCGAGTTTCATCAAACGTCGAATAGGCCTTGCGCCCAGCGACCAGTGTATGGGCCTGGACCAGTTGCCCGAATCCTTTATTCCCTCTGTTTATGCCGTGGGTGCCTTGGGGGTGGATTGGTGGTGGGCGGTGTTATTGGCTCTGGCATTTATGCTGCTCGGAATTCTTATTTCCAGGCCACTATTTTGGCTCAACATCCGCAATCGCCCCTATTAGCGACTGTCGCCTTTCAGCGCTCCACACTACCCCTGTGTAGATGATGAAGCGTTATCTCCGGTGGACAATTAAAGCGTGCCGGGACAACCGAACTGCCAGTGCCCACTGAGGTATAGCCCTGCATGAGATCATATGACCACGCACCGGCGCCGGTGAACCTGGGGGCGGAGGAGTTGTAAGTGAGCGCAAGATAACCCGGCAGGCAAATCTGGCCACCGTGGGTGTGGCCACACATCAAAAAGTCAAAACCAACATAGGCGGCGTGACGATAGATTTCAGGCGAGTGCGCCAGCAGTAAGGACACCGCTTCATCAGGAATCCCATCGTGGGCCTTTTCCAGGTTGTCGGCAGAAAAATAGTGTGGGTCATCTATACCGGCCAGCCAGAGGGAATCATCTTCGCGTTCAATTTGAATATTCTCATTCAGTAAAAGCCGAATACCCAGTGCCTCAATCGGCTTCGTCATCAAGATTGTGTCGTGATTACCGAGGACGGCGTAAATATCCTGGTCGATGTCCCGGCACATACGCTCCAGGCCCTGCATGGCGCTGCGGTGAGGGCCATGGGTGAGGAAACGGTAATCACCGGTCAAAACACAAATGTCGTAGTCAAGATCACTGATCATTTCTGCGAGACGATCCGGAAAAGACACCAATGAATCCAGGTGCAGGTCGCTTAAGTGCAACAGGGTAAAATCGTCAAATGCCTCTGGCAGGTGGGGCAAGGCCAACTTGTTATGACGCACCTGGAAATCCAGCGCGTTAGCCCGGCCGCGCCCGGACAGCCCGGTAATCTTTAACGCCAAATTGATGATAGTGGCGGCGGCATGCCAGTTCTCGATGTGGAAAAAAGTGCGCCCCTGCCCAAACCGATCGGCCACATGCTCGGTTTCCACACCGCTACGCTGCCTGAGATGCGCCTTCCCGACCCGCCGAACCAGGTAATCATGCAGTTCGGGGTCTTCTTCAAGTTTACTGAGAGTCGACATAATCATCGAAGTATTCACCACTGCGCTGACAATCACTAGGCTTTTCTCTCTATTTTGTCTGTAATATTTCTACTGTTTATGCAATGCAGGGCAGAGATGTCCAGGTGTGCCAGCCCCCACTTATCGACAGCGGAAGCGCACATGCGTCTTTTGAGAATCAGGTGACGTATGCCCACAGTAATGTGCGCTATAATTTGCGTGTATCAACCCCCTACAAAGACTGGAGACAAGACCATGCTACGCACTGTTCCTGAATTACTTGCCGAAGTCAGAGCTGAATTACGCCTTTTGGATGCGCAAGCGGCCATGCTGGAAGTGGCCAACAACAGCGGTACTGTCATCGATGTACGTGAACCCGCGGAGGTGCAGGCAAAACCGGCCTCTGCCTCTGTGAACATACCCCGCGGTGTGCTGGAGATGTTGGTGACAGAGAAGATCACGGATGCGGACCATCCGATTTATATCCATTGTGCCAGTGGCGCCCGCGCCACGCTTGCCGCAGAGCAGCTGGAGCGTATAGGCTACAAGAGTGTGACAGTAATCAGCTGCCCGATTGACTCGGTTTGTGAGGCGCAGGAGTCATAATCAGGCAACAGACTGCATAAAAACGGAGGCAGTGATGATGAACTTACCGGGCCGAGTTTGCCGTCCCTCGCTATCGGGGCTTGTGGGTGTACTGATACTCACCGCCTGCGATAGCAACAACAATAACAATAACTCCGGAGATAATCCCCCACCCGAGCCGATGGCCAAGGCGCGTAAAGCCGCCGATAGCGACGACCTGCTGCAGGGGCCGCTAGCCCGCAGCAGCGGCACTTCGCTGAGCGTCACGGTGAACATATCCACGCCCGCCTGGGCCGGTGTGGACAGCGTCGACTTTTACGTCAACAACCAACCCGAATTGACCAGTGATGGAGTGTCCTCGCCCATGTTCCCGGTGGTGCCGGAGGATCTGGACCCAGCTAACAATAAGACACTGGAAGACCTGACCGATGGTAACCTGGACGAGAAAGGCTTACTGGCCTATGTCTTTACCAACCCCCTGTTTATTGACGTTGGCAATAATGGTTGGGCGTCGCCGGGCGTGGCGAACGCCAGTTGTTCGCCTTGAGAGGTTGCTTACAAGTAACAGCGGCGATGTTGCTATTCGCTTCCGTCACAGCTTCAATTGGTGGTTGTGGCTGTGGCTTTGATTGCAATAACGGTAATAACAGAGACGCCACCACGCTTCTGAGCCTGGGCTTTTCAGATGCTGCGCCTGAAGATCTAAAACAGGTTATTATCGAAGTAGATAGCATTACATTTCGCCGTAGCGGCGCTGAAGACGTTGTTGTTGACAGCTTCACTATCACAGAGCTTGACCTTATCGAGGCAGATACTTTCCAGATCGACCTGCTGCAATACCGCGGACGCAATCAGTTGCTGGTTATCGACGACCTGGAGATGGGCCGGGGCACTTACAGTGAAATTCTAATTCGCGTACTCGATGGCGACATAAACCTTTCCTATGTGCAGGAGGCAGACGATAGCGTTGTGGAGCTCAACGCACCGGCGGCAGGTTTGTCCTTGCCGGGCATGACCCTGTCGGCGGATAAGCAGCAATTTACCGTTGAATTCAGCCTGGCGCAGTCCTTACGGTTTCAAGCTTCCAGCGATAGTTATCTTTTGGCGACAGACGGTATCCGCGTGGAGGATAATGCGACCGCCGCAAGCCTGACGGGTCGGGTGGATAACGCCCTGTTCGATGAGGTATC
>QNFS01000049.1 GCA_003646415.1 Gammaproteobacteria bacterium | reverse complement strand
GCGAGACTATGCCAACAGCCGCTACGATTACGTTCTCAACTTGATGCGCCTGAAAGAGCAGTCTGGCCTGCTCAGCCCTGAAGATGTCTTGAGGCTGGGGTCCAATATGATACCGGCACCGGTCGCGACAGCCTCTTCTACCAAGAAATAGACGCGCCTGTCAGGTTCTCAGCCACCAGTTCCAGCAGCAGCTTCTTCGCACCGCGATTGTCCGCCATCACCTGTAGCGCCGCCGCACCCATCTGCAGGCGACGGTCGGGGTCGCCCAGCAACTCGACCAGAGCGGCCCCCAGTTGCCGTGTATCCTCCAGCATGATCATGGCACCGGCACTCACCAACAGGTCGCTGGCGCCGGCGAAATTGAACATGTGTGGCCCTGTCACCACAGGCACTCCCCAGGCCGCCGCTTCCAGCACATTGTGTCCACCATGCTCCACCAGGCTGCCTCCTATAACCGCCACAGTGGCAACACCGAGCAACAGCAGCAACTCTCCCATGGTATCACCCAGCACAATATCGTCACCGATTGCAGGCGTTTCACCGCCGGAGCGTCGCAGCACCTGCCAGCCCGCACTCACACACAGGCTGTGAACGGCATCGAAACGCTCCGGGTGCCGCGGCACGATGACCAGCAGACAATCATCCACTGAGCGCCTGAGCGTGGCAAAGGCTGCCAGGATTTGCCCGTCCTCACCGGCATGGGTGCTCGCAACGACCAAAATGGGCCGCTTATCCGCCCCATAGTCCCGGCGTAGGGCGGCAGCCTGCATGCACAGAGTCTCGTTCAGCTCCAGATCGAACTTGATGTTGCCCGTCACCTGCAAGGCCCTTGCGGGCAGGCCCAGTTCAGTGAAGCGCTGGCCGTCTATTGCGGACTGGCAGGCCACGGTATCCAGCTGCTCCAGCAGAGAGCGGGTAAGCCCGCCAAAGCGGGCATAGCCCCGCGCCGAACGTTCCGACAGACGGGCGTTTGCAAGCACGATCCGGCACCCCCGGGCGCGACTGTAGTGCAGCATATTGGGCCACAGCTCGGTCTCCACAATCAGCAGCAGGCACGGCCGGGTACGGTGCAAAAACCTGCGCACCGACCCGGGCAGGTCCCAGGGTGCGTAGACGTGGAATACGCGACCCCCGAACAGCGCCTGCACCCGCTGTGACCCCGTGGGGGTCGTGGTGGTGACCACCAGCCGATGGTTCGGGTAGGCCTGCAGCAAACTCTCAATCACCGGCGCAGCCGCCAGGGTTTCCCCTACCGATACGGCGTGTACCCAGATCGCGGGTCGCGCCGTATCCGAGGGGCTCGTGGAGGGAACAGTAAAAATACCAAAGCGCTCCGCCAGGCGTCGCCGATAGTCGGGCACGCGACGCGAGCGCAGCAGCATACGCAACACAACAAGGGGCGACAGGACGTATAACAGGGCGCTGTACAGGTAGCGCATGAAAGGCTCCACTGGCTGGCAGTGGCACCCAGCATAACGTCAGGCAGTTTTTCTGGCCAGTCGGCGCAAAACTCTTCCGGCGGGCTATAATCGAGCCTTCGGCTATCGGGGTAGCACACTGCCACCATGGAAAAACACACATTACACACCGACATCGCAATCATCGGCGGCGGCATCGCCGGTCTGTGGGCGCTGAATCAGCTGCGCAATGGCGGCTACAGCGCCATCCTTTTCGAACAGAAAGCCCTGGGCAGCGACCAGACCATCGGCTCCCAGGGCATGATTCACGGCGGCATCAAATACGCTCTGAGCGGCGTCTGGAGTGGTGATTCACACACGATATCAGCCATGCCCGCCATCTGGCGCGCCTGCCTGGCGGGCACTGGCAAGGTAGATCTCAGGGCTTGCAAGATTCTCAGTGATGACTTTTACCTGTGGTCCAGCGCCAGCCTGCAGTCGCGGCTGACCTCTTTCTTTGCCAGCAAGATGCTACGCGGGCACGTAGAGAAGCTGAAAGCCGCCGACTACCCCGCTCCGCTACAGGCCTCTGCATTTCGGGGTCAGGTGTACCGGTTGATAGACCTGGTCCTGGATGTACCCTCGCTGGTGCAGACATTGTCCAATCAACATCGACAGGCCATCTTCAGTATCGACTGGCATAGCGCTTCACTGCGGCGTGAGGGTGACCGGGCCACACTGGCTCTGCCTCACTGCACCGTGGTTCCCCAGCGCTTGTTACTGACCGCGGGAAGCGGCAACGAGGCCCTGATTTCGGCTCTGGGGGGCGCCACCCCCGCCATGCAACGACGACCACTGCAGCAAGTGCTGGTAAAGCACCGGTACCGGGAAAACTTCTTCGCTCACTGCATAGGTGGCAGCCCATCGCCGCGGCTCACCATTTCCAGCCATCGCACCCGCGCTGATGAGCCAGTCTGGTATCTGGGGGGAGACCTGGCCACCGAGGGCGTCGATGACGACCCCGACCAACTGATCGACAAGGCGCGGCGGGAGCTGAATGAGCTGCTGCCATGGATAGACCTGGGACAAACGCAGTGGCGTACGCTGAGGCTGGACCGGGCGGAGCCCCGCCATTCCGCTCTGCTGCGCCCCGACAGCGCCTTCGTGGGCAAGGTCGACACTGTCGATAACACGTTGGCCGCCTGGCCCACCAAGCTCGCGCTCAGTCCGGACCTGGCCGACGAAATCCAGCGCCAACTGGTGGCTGACAACATCCTGCCCCGACACCAGCCGGACCTGTCCCTGTTGCAATCAATGGGGCAACCACCGATCGCGGCAGCCTACTGGGATACCCTGTTCCAATGAGCTGGATGAGACCCCTGGGCAGCACCGGCCTTCAAGTCAGCGCACTGGGCCTGGGTACGGTCAAACTGGGCCGGGATGAAGCTGTCAAATACCCGCGAAGTTTTACCATACCGGATGACCGCAGCGCAGCAGCGCTACTGGTACAGGCCCGGGACCTGGGGATCAACCTGATCGACACGGCGCCGGCCTACGGCTACAGTGAGGAGCGCCTGGGGAAATTGCTGGCGGGGCAACGCAGCGACTGGCTGATCTGCAGCAAGGTGGGGGAAGAGTTCGAGGGAGGCCAATCCCGTTTCGACTTTTCCCCCGAGCACACGCGGCTGTCTGTGCAGCGAAGCTTGCGTCGCCTCAATACCGATGTAATCGATATTGTGCTGGTACATTCCGATGGCAATGACCTGCACATTATTGGGGAAATGGGCACCCTGCAAGTCCTGGAACAACTTAAACAAGAGGGCCTGATACGGGCCTTCGGCATGTCTGCCAAAACTGTGGAGGGCGGCCTGGCCGCAGCAGCGTCCAGCGATGTGGTGATGCTTACCTACAACCTGGACTCGCAGGAGGAATTACCGGTACTCGATGCCTGCGCCAGCCTGGGTGTGGGTGCCCTGATCAAGAAGGCCCTGGCCAGCGGGCATCTGGCGCAGCAGTATGCAAACCCGGTGCAGGCCAGTATGGACCTGGTATTCGCCCATCCCGCTACCAGCGCCGCCATCGTCGGCACCATCTCACCCGTCCACCTGCAGGCTAATGTGAAGGCAGTACGTAATATCCTGGGTTAGTCAGTCCTTACTTTTTCCCTGGATTTTACTGACTATAGTGGAAGTGGAGACGCTATCTACCACACCCATTACCCGCACCTCACCGCCATACGCTTCGACGATCTCCCAGCCGACCACATCTTCCTTGTTCTGGTAGTCGCCACCTTTGACCAGAACATCCGGCTGCAGCACCTGTAACAGGGAGGTGGGTGTGTCGTCTGTAAAACACACTACCCAATCCACCGCCTCCAGACCCGCCAGCACCGCCATGCGGCGATCTGCGGGGTTAATCGGGCGCCCTTTGCCCTTGAGGCGCCTGACCGAGTCGTCACTGTTGACCGCAACGATCAGGCGATCGCCCAGCCGTCGCGCCTGCTCCAGGTAACTCACATGGCCCGCGTGAATAATATCGAAACAACCGTTGGTGAAGACCAGCCGTTCACCATGACTGCGCGCATCGGCTACCAGGATCTGCAACTGATCCAGGGTCACAGCGCCGCGCTCTGAACCCTGATCCTGCTGCACCGCGCGTCGCAACTCGGGAACACTGACCACAGCCGTACCCAGTTTGCCCACCACAATACTCGCCGCGATATTAGCCAGCGCCACCGCCTGTGGCAGGCTCGCACCGGCCGCGACAGCGGCTGCCAGTACACCGATCACCGTATCACCGGCACCAGTCACGTCAAATACTTCCCGGGCGCGGGCGGGCAAATGCAGTTCTTCGGCCCCCGGGCGCAGCAGGGTCATACCGTGCTCACCACGGGTCACCAACAAAGCCCCCAGATCCAGCTCTTGCATCAGGTTCTGGCCCCTGGCGACCAACTCCCCTTCAGTACTACAGCGGCCCACAACGGCCTCGAATTCATGCAGGTTAGGAGTCAACAGGGCCGCCCCGCGATAACGGGCAAAGTCGGCACCCTTGGGGTCTACCAGTACCGGAACTCCCATGGCAGTAGCTGCACCGATCAGCGGGCCGGGCTGGACCAGGGCGCCCTTGGCATAATCGGAGAGCACCAGCGCGCCACAGCCATCGAGTTGCGATTGCAGGCCGTCAGCCAGAGACGTGCTACCCGGGGGCAAGTTCGGCTCCTCGAAATCCAGACGTATCAGCTGCTGATGGCGGCTGATTACCCGCAGCTTGGTAATGGTGGGGTGCCCCGCTACACGGGTGAAAGCGCAATGAACACCGGCCCCACCCAGCATATCCTGCAGTGAATCAGCCATTTCATCGTCACCGGTATACCCACACAGGCTGGCCCGGGCCCCCAGGGCGGCAATATTCAGGGCCACGTTGCCCGCGCCGCCCGGCCGGTCCAGAATCTGCTCCACCTTGACCACCGGCACCGGGGCTTCCGGTGAGATACGCGAAGCGCCCCCCTCCCAGTAACGGTCCAGCATGATATCCCCCAGCACCAGCACACGGGCCTGGTCAAAAAGCGGCATATCCAGTTTCATTATCAGGTATTCCTCGTAGCCTGACCGCCGTCGGCAGCGTAGTAGCGGGAGGCGGCCATCATAGCATGGCACAGGTGGTGGTTTTGACCACCGCCGTGCCCTGCCGCCGTGCCCTTGCCAGCGCCAGGCAAACCCGCTAACTTGCCCTGCCTTTAATAACGAGCACGGTGACAATGATCCCCGACCTGCCTGCCAACATCGACCAGATCAAGGGCTTTCTCGCAGCAGATGAAGCGCAAGCCCTGTATGAACAGGCCTTACAGGCCAGTGTGACAGGACCCGTACTGGAAATTGGCAGCTACTGCGGTAAATCCACCATCTATCTGGGCCTGGCCTGCAAACGCAACAACAGTACGGTTTTCGCACTGGATCATCACCGGGGCTCAGAAGAGCATCAGCAGGGCGAGTTTTTTCACGACCCTGAACTTTATGACGACGGCGAGGGGATCATGGACAGTTTCAGGGAGTTTCGCCGCAATATTCACCAGGCGGGGCTGGATGACACGGTAGTCCCGGTAGTGGCCGGCTCAGAAGTCGCCGCCAGGCATTGGCAGACACCACTGGCGATGGTCTTTATTGATGGTGGGCACAGCCTGGACGCGGCGCTGAGTGACTATCGCTGCTGGATGCCACACCTGATGAGAGGGGGCATACTGGCGATACACGACCTGTTCGCCGATGCCCATGCGGGTGGGCAGGCGCCCTATGCCGTCTATCGTATGGCGCAAGCGTCCGGCCTGTTTGAAAACCTGGAGCAGGTCAGCAGCCTGGGCTTGTTACGGCGCTTATAAGCACCCGGTTTAATCGATGAGGAGACGGCGCTCCCGGGAGTCGTCCGCTGCCGTATCCAATAAGCGCACACTGCAAAACAGCTTTGCGGCTGCCGTGTGCTCAGTCAGGGCATCCGCCGCCAGCAGTATTGCACCCGCCGTCCAGGTTGGCTTCTCGTGTGGCCACAGCAGGTCTTCAACCATCTGATAGCCGGTCCAGTAAGAGCCGTCTCCAGCGCGCCACTGGTGCAACCAGCTGTAAACTTCCACCGCGCGGGCATGGTCTCCGGCCGCCAGTAATGCCATCGCCAACTCACAGGATTCGGCCACGGTGACCCAGGGCTCATCAGAGACACAGCGACAACCCAGGTCGTCCTCTACGAACTCGTCCCAGCGCTCTGCCAGCCGCGCTCTGGCCTCCGCCTCGCTTAGCACACCACTCAGAACAGGGTAAAACCAGTCCATGGAGTAGCGCGCCTTGCTCTCCCAGGTGCGGTCGAAACGCTCCGGCTTGTGACGCAGGGCCATACCCAGTTGATCCCGGGCGAGTAACCATTGTGGCCTGGCCTCACCCAGGGTCGCGGCGATATTATGGGCACACTCCAGGCTTTTGTAGATGGAGCTACAGCCGGTTACCAGCGCGTCATCCTCAGGCACACCCTGCGCATCCACTTTCCAGTAGATGTCACCGTGCTCAGTCTGCAGGGAAACAACAAAACCGATCGCTTTGTCGACCATGGGCCACATGGCGCACAGGAAATTGTGATCACCAGACACCAGGTAATGGTGCCAGACCCCTGTTGCTATATAGGCGACAAAATTACTTTCACGCCGCTGTGGATTATCAACTTCCTCTCCCCGATAGGAGGCCCACCAGCTGCCATCCTCCAGCTGCTTGCCGGCCAGCCACGCATAGGCCCTGCCAGCCGCCTCCAGCTCTCCGCCGATGGACAGGCCCATGGCTGATTCCACATGGTCCCAGGGGTCAGTGTAACCACCCTCGAACCAGGGGATCTCACCGCTGCCGTGTTGGCAATCGAGAATGAACTGCACGGTGGGCCGCAGGAACTCCTGGGGAAACAGGCCGCGACTCAGGTAGAGTCCGCTCATGACACGGCTTCCTTGCGAAAATACATCACCACACTTTTACCCATAACCGGGTTCATCCACTTCTCCAATATCCGGGTCAACGCCGGGTTCTCCATCAAGTCCCATACCAGCATGCGATGATACTGCGCCACCAGCCAGTTGCTGTCCCGATTTTTCCAGAACAGGCATTTCAGCCACCAGAAGGGCACATGCAAAGCGTGCGCCCAATGCCGGTGGTAATGATTAAATCCAAGCTGTTCGATTTCGTCGCGCAGCTCATCGCTGCGAAAAATTCGCAGATGACCTCCCGGCACCTGATAGTAGGCGTCACTGAGCGCCCAGCAGATTTTTTCCGGCCAACGGCGCGGCACACTGGCGCTGAACAGCCCCCCCGGCTTGAGCACGCGATCTATCTCGCACAGGACGCCCTGGTAATCTGCAATATGCTCCAGCACTTCACTGCAGATGACCTTGTCGAAGGTATTGTCCGCAAAGGGCAACTTGAGGGCATGGCGGAAGACAGGCCAAGCGACTTCGCCGGATTTTCAGCGTCCTCAAAGTCCGCAAATTTGTCGCGCGTGGCCTTCAGGTCTTCCAGCGACAGATCCACGCCCACTGAATGCACATCGGCCTCAAGGTAAGCAGAGATCACATGGCGACCCTCGCCACAGCCCAGATCCAGCACCACGTCACCGGAGTCCAACGGAAAGTGGCTGAAATCAATGGTCTGCATTGGCCAACACCTGCCTGTAATATTCGGTCATCTGGCGCGCACAAACATGCCAGCAGAAACTTTTATCAATGCGATGTTGGCCGCGAGCGCCCAATTCTGCGCGATACCGGGGGTTTTGCAGCAAAGTATCAATTGCCGCAACCAGGGCATCGACATTTTTTGCCGGCACAATCACACCGGCATCACCCACCACCTCAGGCAGGGCGCCACCATCGGTGGAGACCACAGGGACACCGCAAGCCATGGCCTCTCCCGCCGGCAGGCCAAAGCCCTCGTACACTGAGGGAACCACCGCGATAGCCGCCTGTGCATAATAGCGGACCATTTGCTCCGTGGAGATGCCGTTGACAAATTGCACCTTGTCGGCAATGCCAAGACGGCGCACCAGCCTTTCCGTCTTGCCTCCCGGCTGCGGCTTGCTTACCAGCAGCAGCTCCAGCTCCGGATACTGCCTGAGCAGGCGAGCGTAGGCCCGCAATAAATAGCGTAAACCCTTGAGCGGGGCATCCGCGGAACAGGTCGCCATCAACCGCATGGGATTGCGCACCACTGTTGGCATGGGCTTGAATACTTCGGTGTCGATGCCATTGTGCACCAGGCTGATGCCCGCCGGCTGCAGACCGAAATCCCGGGCGATGTCCTGGCGCGAGCAGTCGGATACGGTAACAATGTTGTGTAACCGCACAACCACTTTCTTTTGCATGCACAGGAAGGCGTGCCAGCGCTGGATAAGTAAGCGCTCCCACCAGTTGCGAGCCGCTTTCAGGGCGATACGCAAATCACTGGTAATGGGGTGGTGCAGGGTTGTTACCAGTGGCAGGCCCATTTCCTGAATTTGTAGCATGCCATAACTGAGGCTCTGGTTGTCGTGTATCAGATCATAATTGTGGCCGTGCTTACGCAAGTATTTCACCGCCCGACGCCCAAACGTGTAGGGCTCGGCGAAACCCCCGGTCAGCTTGCTCAGCCACTCAATAATGTTAGTCAGGGACTTGAGGTGCCGCGGACGCAGGGAAAGGAGGCCATTCTCAAACAGGTCCAGGCTGGGCAACTCAATCAGGCGCACCCTCGGGTCCAGGTGGGGATAGGGCGGACCGGATATCACATCTACCGTATGTCCCGCATCCACCAGGGCTTTACTCAAATATTTGAGGTAGACCCCCTGCCCACCGCCGTATGGCTGGCTGCGGTAACCCAGCAGGGCAATGCGCAGGGGCTTCCCCACCGCGGAAAACTGCGCAGGTTCGCATGTTGCGCTGGCCAATGGCTGTGAGCCGGCCGGTATTGTGTCAAGGTGCCTGATACTGGCGTCCTCTCAATAGGCTCAAAGGGTGTTGGGTCATATATGGTCTGAATGGCGCTTACTTGAGGTGGCAGTGAACACGCCCCTGCCGCACAGGGTAAATATTAATCAGCTGTTGGCAAAAAATCCACCCCCTAGATGACCGTACCGCGAATTTGAGTGTCGGTATCAGGTCGTCACCCCTGTGATTTTACCGGTATACTCACGCGGTTTACATATCTGGACTACACACCATGATCACTAAACCCTACAAGGGTATTATTCTGGCAGGCGGCTCCGGCACTCGCCTGCACCCCCTGACCAGCACTGTCAGCAAACAGCTGATGCCGATCTACGACAAACCGATGATCTACTACCCCCTGGCGACCCTGATGCTGGCCGGCATCCGGGATATTTTGATCATCACCACACCCCGGGACCAGGTCGCTTTCAGCGACTTGTTGGGGGACGGTTCCAATTGGGGCATCAATATCAGCTACACGGTACAGCCCAGCCCGGACGGGCTGGCCCAGGCCTTTATTCTCGGCGAGGACTTCATCGGGAATTCTCCGGCCAGCCTGGTGCTGGGAGACAATATCTTCTACGGCGGCGGCTTTACCGAAAAGCTGACCAACGCGGCCAGCAGAGACGCGGGGGCCTCAGTCTTCGCCTATTACGTGCAGGATCCCGAGCGCTACGGGGTGGTCAGCTTTGACGAAAACGGCGTGGCCCGGGATATTGAGGAAAAACCCGCCAAACCGCGCTCACACTACGCAGTCACCGGCCTGTATTTCTACGATAACGATGTGGTGGACATCGCCAAGGGCATTCAACCCTCCGAGCGGGGCGAACTGGAAATCACCGACATCAACATGGTCTATCTTGAGCGGGGAGACCTGCGTGTGGAGGTAATGAGTCGCGGTACCGCCTGGCTGGATACCGGCACTCACAATTCTCTGCTGGACGCCGCCAATTTCATCCGGGTGGTAGAGGAGCGCCAGGGGCTGAAAATAGCCTGCCCTGAAGAGGTCGCCTACCGCATGGGCTACATCAGTGCCGAGGAATTGCTGGCGCTGGCGGCACCACTGGAAAAAAGTGGCTATGGCCTCTACCTGAAACACTTACTCAACGACGACGGAGTGGTTTTTGATGCAGTTTGAAGAAAGCCCCCTGCAGGGCATCATGCTGCTGCACCCACAAGTCTTCGGTGACCAGCGCGGCTTTTTCCTGGAGAGCTGGAACGCCGAGACCTTTCGCGGGTTGGGCCTGGACCTCGACTTCGTGCAGGACAACCACAGCCGCTCCGCCGGGGGCATACTGCGCGGTATGCACTACCAGACCGAGCACACCCAGGGCAAACTGGTGCGGGTCACAGCCGGCGAGGTATTCGATGTCGTGGTGGACCTGCGGCGTGAGTCAGAAACCCTGGGGCAGTGGTACGGTGAAATACTCAGCGGTGAGAACCATCGCATGCTGTGGATACCACCCGGCTTCGCCCACGGTTTCTATGTCACATCCGAATACGCTGACTTCCAGTACAAGTGCACGGACATCTACCATCCCGACAGCGAGATATCCCTGGCCTGGGATGATCCGACCGTGGGCATCGAATGGCCCATACCCCAGGGAGAGCGACCCCAGCTCTCTGGCAAAGACACCGAGGGTCTGGCCTGGGCTGAAATACCCCTGTTCGACTAAAGCAGCGACTACAGCAGGGGCTGCCACCACTGCTGGTTGGACAGGAACCAGTCCAGGGTGCGCTGCAACCCGGTCTCAAAGCTCTCGCGGGGGGTGTAGCCCAGTTCGCCCATGATTTTGCCGGCATCGATGGCGTAGCGCCAATCGTGTCCCGCGCGGTCCTCGACAAACACAATAAGGTCACGGGCGCTGCCGCCGTTGGCCCCCGGCACGGCCGGAAAACGCTCAGCCAGGGTCGGATCCACGGCGAAACGAGCATCCATCTGGTCACACAACAAATGTACGATATCCAGATTATTCCACTCGTTGTTCCCACCAATATTGTAGGTCTCACCCACCTCACCGCGCTGCAGCACCCGATCGATACCCCGGCAGTGATCCTCAACATATAACCAGTCCCGGATATTGCTGCCGTCACCGTAGACGGGCAGGGACAAGCCGCGCAGGATATTGGTAATGCACAGGGGAATCAGTTTTTCCGGGAAGTGGTAGGGCCCGTAATTATTGGAGCAGTTACTGGTGGTCACCTGCAGACCGTAAGTGTGCAGATACGCCCTCACCAGGTGGTCGGAGGCCGCTTTGCTGGCCGAATAAGGGGAGTTTGGCTCGTATTTCTGCTGCTCGTGAAAGCCGGGGGCATCAGCGCTGAGTGAGCCGTATACCTCGTCGGTTGATACGTGGTGAAAACGGTGCGGCACAACCGCGCCGCCCCCCAGCCAGGCCTCCCGTGCGGCCTTCAATAAGCTGTGTGTGCCAACTACATTGGTCTCGATAAAAGCATCCGGGCCGGTGATCGAGCGGTCCACATGGCTCTCTGCGGCAAAGTGCACCACCGTATCCACGCAGTGCTCGCGCAGGGTGTGCAAAACCTGATCGTAGTCGCAGATATCCGCGTGGACAAAACTGAAGTTCGGGTTCCCTTGCAGGGCATCCAGGCTAGCCAGATTTCCCGCATAAGTGAGCGCATCGTATGCCACCACCTTATCCTCAGGGTAAGCCCTGGCCCAGTAGTGAACAAAATTGGCGCCGATAAAACCGGCGGCCCCGGTTACTAAAAGAGACTTAGACATTTTCCAGTTCCATGAAATCTTTAAGCATAGTGCGCAGCTGTTGGCGCCAGTGAACACCTTCCAGCTGCAGGTCCCGCCAACTGCACGCCTTATCCAGCACGCTATATGCCGGGCGGCGCGCCGGCGTTGGGTACTCACTCGTGGGAATGGGGCGGATCTTCACCGGCCTGGCCAGCAGACCCAGATCACAGGCTTCTTCACAAATCGCTACTGCGAAATCATACCAGCTACATACGCCCGCATCACTCCAGTGATAAATACCGTTCAGATGCGACCGCTCAACCGCCGCCCACAGCGCCTGTGCCAGGCCCCTGGCCCAGGTGGGCGTTCCCACCTGGTCGGCCACTACCGCCAATTCATCCCGCTGGGCCATCAGGCGCAGCATGGTCTTTACAAAATTATTGCCGTAACCGGAGTACACCCAGCCTGTGCGCAGTATCAGCGCCTGCGGTTGTGCGCCGCACACCGCAAACTCTCCGGCCAGTTTACTGCGCCCGTATTCCCCCAGGGGCGCGGTAGGCGCATCCGGGCCGTAGGGGTGAGCGGACTCCCCATCGAACACGAAATCGGTGGAGACGTGAATCAATCGGATATCCTGTTCCCTGCAGACCTGGGCCAGGTGTCCGGGCCCCCGGGCATTGGCGAGCTGGGCGGCATCAGGCTCGGACTCTGCCTTATCCACCGCGGTATAAGCGGCGGCATTGATCACCGTCTGCGGCACCAGGCCGGCCAGGCTTTCGGCTATGGCTGCCGGATTGGCGATATCCAGTTGCGAGCGAGCCAGCGGCAGACATTCCACCTCCGGCCCGGCCGTGCGCACCAGCTCCTGTCCCAACTGCCCGCCGGCACCGACAATAACAACTTTTCCCTGCAAACCTTCCCCTCATAGATTATAGCGTGAGTCCCGCTGCACCATTGCCAAGTGTATTAAATGCCACCACGGGTAGCTGCTTTCGGGAGTTTGCTGCCTTGCAAAGGCATGAAGTTCTAACTGAGCAAGGCAGCAAATTCCCGGAAGCAGCGGGACTCATTCGTTTTCGCTTTAATGAAGCACCATTCACATTAACTGCGGGTAAAACCCACGATGAATTCCGAGGCTATCATATACTCACATTGCATAGTTTCCTATATCGCCCCCGCGCAACGTAGAATAGCCCGATTGGCACCTACCGGAGGTCGACCGTTATAGACACTGCAAACGACCCTGACAAGTTGCACCACTGTGCCGAGCAGCTGACACAAGGCTTGCTACCG
Organism: Gammaproteobacteria bacterium; assembly: GCA_003646415.1. Classification (GTDB taxonomy): domain Bacteria; phylum Pseudomonadota; class Gammaproteobacteria; order Pseudomonadales; family Halieaceae; genus JBALVO01. The sequence continues at coordinate 1,069 of QNFS01000049.1, read as the reverse complement.
ACCGGTTGGGAGCTGGTGAACAGCTCCGCTTATGCCCGGGTAGCTTACAGCCCACAGCGGCAGCTGTACTATAAGGAATTCCTGCCACGCAGTCCCGCGGAGTCACTGAAGGCCCTGGTAAGAGGCAGCAGGGCCACCCGCGCACGCAACAATGGCAATGCACTGCTGCAAGCAGGTATAAATGCGCCGGCCAATATCGCCTGGGGGAAACTCCCGGAAGGGCGCGAATACCTGTTCATGCAGTCGGCGCCAGGCCAGGGTATAACCCAGTGGCTGCGAGTGACCCTGGTTGAACGCAATGGAGAACAGCTACAACAGCGACGCCAGTTGCTGCGAGCCCTGGGCACCTTTATCGGCCGGGTGCACGCCACCGGTTTTATCCATGGCGACCTCCGGCCGGGCAACGTGTTGGCCGTACTGGAGCAGGGGCACTTCCACTTCACCCTCATTGACAACGAACGCAACGTGCAGAAAACCCCACCCCCGGGCAAGATGTTGCTGCGCAACCTGATGCAACTGAATATGTTGCTGCCCTCGGATATCAGCCGCAGTGACCGCATGCGTTTTTTTACCGCCTGGTGCCGTCAAATGCGCGAATGGTCTCCCCTTGAGGCGAAGATACTCGGGGCACAAGCTTATCTGTGGGCCATGCGACGCCTGCGCGAGAAAGGCCAGCTGTGAAGCGCCTGCACATCGTGGGCTGCCCCCGTAGCGGGACTACCCTGCTGATGGAACTGGTGTCCACCTGTTTTGCCAGCGGTGGTTACTGCGCACACGAAAAGAATATATTCGAGCCGCTTGAAGTCACAGGCGACATCTACTTCACCAAGCAGCCCAACGACATCAAACAACTGCGGCATATTTTTCACCGGGACCCGCAGCTGTACATTATCTATATGGGCCGCGATCCGCGAGCAGTTATCACCAGTAAACACCGGGAGAGCCCCGGGCAATACTTCTGTAACTATCGTGTGTGGCGCGAATGCGACAGCGCGGCCCGCCGCTACACAGGCCACCCCCGCTTCCTGCAACTGCGTTACGAGGACCTGGTGACAGACCCGGATGCCGT
>QNFS01000048.1 GCA_003646415.1 Gammaproteobacteria bacterium | reverse complement strand
GGACCACGAATGGAGTACATGTGGGTATAATTCTGCCAGATCTGGTTTTTATCTGTACTTATTTCGGTGTGGGGGAGTGGCATTAGTTGCCGGCGCTGGTAGTGAAAACGAAGTGTCTTACGACAAGGGAAGTGGAAAAATGCTAGAAACTGAAAAGCTCTACACCGCAGAACAAACCCGTGCCCTGGATTACTGCGCGATCCACGACTATAAAATCCCGGGAATCACCCTGATGTCCCGGGCCGCCACCGCGGCATTTCGCGCCCTGCTCGACACCTGGCCCGACCCCGAGTGCATCCAGGTGCTGTGCGGCACCGGTAACAACGGTGGCGATGGCTTCCTGGTGGCGGACCTGGCCCACAAGCGCGGTATTCCCGTCACCGTGCTGCAAATCGGTGATCCGCAGAAAATCGGTGGTGATGCGCTGCTGGCAAGAGAACAGGCCCTGGCCAACGGCATGAAGATAGTGCCGCTCGAGGATGCGCCACTGATGTCCGTGGGGGTGATTGTGGATGCCATGCTGGGCACCGGTCTGGGGGGGGATGTGCGCGGCGAGTATCTAGAGGCGATCCAGGCCATCAATGCCAGTGGCGCCTCCGTGCTGGCTGTGGATATTCCCTCTGGACTTTGTGCGGATACCGGCAGGGTGCTGGGTAAAGCCGTGCGCGCCGACCTGACGGTGACCTTTATCGGGCTGAAGCGTGGCCTGTTCACCCTGGATGCGGGGGATTACACCGGCGCGGTGCAGTTTTCTGGTTTGGCAGTGCCGCCAGAGTTGTATACCGCGGTACCCTGTGACTGCGGCCGTCTGGAACTGGAGCCGCTGTTGGAGCGTCTGCCTCCACGTCCCGCCAAGGCCCACAAAGGACTGTATGGCACCGTGTTGATAGTGGGCGGTGATTACGGTATGGCTGGCGCGGCGGCCATGGCGGCCGAAGCCGCCCTGCGTTGCGGCGCCGGCCTGGTGCGGGTCGCCACCCGCCCCGAGCATGTGGTGGCGCTGGTAGCGCGCACCCCGGAAGTGATGCCCAGCGGGGTCAGCTCCGCAGAAGACTTCACACCCCTGCTGGAATCCGCCGATGTACTGGTGGTGGGCCCCGGCCTGGGGCAGTCCCCCTGGTCGGAACATTTACTGCAACTGGCCGCCGCCAGTGGTAAGCCCATGGTGCTGGACGCGGACGGGCTCAACCTACTCGCCGCCGGCTGTCTGGGTGAGGCCCAACACCGCGATAACCGGGTGCTGACGCCCCATCCTGGTGAGGCTGCCCGCCTGCTGGGAAATACTATTAGTGAGGTGCAGGCCGACCGTTTTGCCGCGGCGCGGGCTCTGCAGCACCTCTACGGCGGCGTCGCTATCCTGAAGGGTAATGGCAGCCTGGTCGCCGGGGCGGGGCAACTGTTGCTCAGTGACTACGGCAATCCTGGCATGGCAAGCGGTGGTATGGGCGATGTGCTCAGCGGGGTGATCGGTTCCCTGTTGGCCCAGCACCTGCCGCCACTGGAGGCGGCCGCCCTGGGGGTGTGCCTGCATGGCGCGGCGGCGGATATTGCCGCGCAGAAGGGGCAGCGCGGCCTGGCCGCCACTGATCTCATCCCCGAGATGCGCGCCTTGCTGGGATGAGCGTTGGGATGAGTAGTGAACAGCTCGATATTATCGCGCCCGACGAGGAGTCCATGGTGGCCTGCGGCGCACGGCTTGCCGCCGCCTGTGAAGCGGGGTTGGTGGTGTTCCTGCACGGTGAGCTGGGTATGGGGAAAACAACGCTGAGCAGGGGCTTTATTCGGGCACTGGGGCACATCGGGGCGGTGAAAAGTCCCACCTACACATTAGTCGAGCCCTACCAATTGGGCGAGTTGCAGGTGTACCACTTTGACCTCTACCGCCTGGGTGACCCCGAGGAGCTGGAATTCATGGGAATTCGGGATTATTTCACAGATGAGTCGATTTGCCTGGTGGAATGGCCGGAACAAGGCGTAGGAGCTTTGCCCCCGGCGGATTTAGTGATTAACATAGAGCGGGAAGGGCAGGGGCGCAGGCTGACATTGCGAGCGGCCACTGTGTTGGGGTGTACCGTGGTAACGCGCATGCCGCGCAGCCCTGAAACGGATGACCCCTTACAGGTCTGAGCGAGAAGATTAATATAAGACGGGAGTGATATGAGCAGGGCATGGATCGGGGCGATCCTGGGTTTGCTGGCCGCTTCCTCCGCATGGGCGGTGGAGGTGCATGAAGTGCGCCTGTGGCGCGCACCGGACCACACCCGTATTGTGTTCGATCTCACCGGCCCTTCCGCGCACAAGCTCATGCTACTGGATAACCCCAGGCGCATAGTGCTGGATATGGAAAACGTCAGCCTCAAGGCTAACCTCGACACCCTGAAGCTGGATGACACCCCGGTGGCGCGCATCCGCTCTGGCGTGCGTGACGGTGACGACCTGCGCGTGGTGCTGGATATCAGTGCCGTGGTCAATCCCCGCAGCTTCGCCCTCAAGGCTAACGATAAGGCCGGCGACCGCCTGGTGCTGGATTTGTACGACAAGCAGGCCAAAACCGCCGCCGTTAAAAAGAGCGTCAAACAGTCCGCCATGCGCGACATCATCATCGCCATCGATGCCGGGCACGGTGGCGAGGACCCGGGGGCGCTGGGACCCAAACGCCTGCGGGAAAAGGATGTGGTGCTGGACATCGCCAAAGAATTGAATGCCCTGCTCAAGGCGGACAAGGGTTTCCGGCCGACCATGATCCGCAGCGGCGATTACTACGTCAGCCTCAGGGGGCGTCGCGACCTGGCCCGCAAGCGGCAGGCGGATCTGTTTGTCTCCATCCACGCTGACGCTTTCAAGCGCAAGGAAGCCAACGGCGCCTCGGTGTATGCGCTATCCACCCGCGGCGCTACCAGCACGGCTGCCCGCTACCTGGCCCAGCGCGAGAACTCAGCGGACCTGGTGGGCGGTGTCAGCCTGTCGGACAAGGATGATGTGCTGGCGGGTGTGCTGGCCGACCTGTCCATGACCTCCACCCTGGATACCAGTCTCAAGCTGGGCGACAAGGTGCTGCGCAACGTGGACAATATCGCCAAATTACACAAGCGCAATGTTGAGCAGGCGGGCTTCGCGGTACTCAAATCGCCGGATATCCCTTCCATCCTGGTGGAGACGGGTTTTATCTCCAACCCCGGGGAGGCGAAAAAACTGGCGACCAGCAGCTACCGCGAGAAAATGGCCAGAGCTATTCACCGGGGCATTTTGGACTGGTTCCTCGCGCACCCACCCTCCGGCTCCCTGATCGCCTGGCAGCGGCACCAGGGTGGCCAGCAATACATTATCGCCAGAGGTGATACACTCTCGGGCATCGCCCAGCGCTTCAATGTCTCCCTGTCTGATTTGAGGAATCGCAACAGCATCAGCGGTTCCAGGATCATGGTGGGACAGAGGCTGACCATCCCGACAACCTGATAGCAGTCTCCCCCATGTCCCGAATTCATCTGCTCAGCTCCAGGCTGGCCAACCAGATTGCCGCTGGCGAGGTGGTAGAGCGCCCCGCCTCGGTGGTGAAGGAAGTGTTGGAGAACAGCCTGGATGCGGGCGCCACCCGGGTGGATATCGATGTGGAATCCGGCGGAGGCAAACTGATCCGCATTCGCGATAACGGCGCCGGTATGGCTCCCGACGACCTGCCTATGGCCCTGGCCCGCCACGCCACCAGCAAAATAGCCTCGCTGGAAGACCTGGAACGGGTAGCCAGCCTGGGCTTTCGCGGTGAGGCCCTGGCCAGTATAGGCTCCGTGTCCCGCCTGACCATTACCAGCAATGACCAGGACCAGGGCAGTGAGGGCAGCAGCGCGGCCTGTGAAGGGCGCGACATGACCGTGCAGGTAAAACCTGCCCCCCATCCCCGGGGTACCACGGTGGAAGTGCGCGACCTGTTCTTTAACACCCCGGCCCGGCGCAAGTTCATGCGCACCGAAAAGACCGAATTCAATCACCTGGAAGAAGTGGTGAAGCGCCTGGCCCTGTCGTGTTTTGACGTGGCTTTCAGCCTGCGCCACAATGGCAGGGTCCTGCACAACCTCAAGCCCGGTAATACCCAGGCGGAGCGCCAACGACGTGTGGCTACCGTATGCGGCCCGGCCTTTATGGAGCAGGCCCTCTACATAGAGGCGGATGTGCCGCCGCTGAAACTGTGGGGCTGGGTGGGCCTGCCGACCTTCTCCCGCAGCCAGGCGGACCTGCAGTACTTCTTTGTCAATGGCCGGGTGATTCGCGACAGGCTGATTGCCCACGCGGTGAAGCAGGCCTATCGGGACGTGCTATACCACGGCCGTCATCCGGCTTTTGTATTGTACCTGGAGCTGGATCCGGCCCAGGTGGATGTGAATGTGCACCCCACCAAGCATGAAGTGCGCTTTCGCGATGGTCGCGCCGTGCATAATTTTGTTTTTTCCAGCCTGCACCGGGCGCTGGCGGATGTGCGGCCGGCGGACCAACTGCCCGACCACGTGGTTGCCGCAGGGGATGGCACCACCATTGATACCGAAACCGGCGAGATCCGAACCCAGGGTGGGTTGGCGTGGGGTGTGGCCGAGTCGGGGGATGGCGAGAACATGGGGGGTGGTTCTCTGGTGCGCGGCGCGCACCCTACCTCGGGCTACAGTGGCAACATGGGGGACCGTAGGGTGCGCACCGCGTACCAATCCCTGGACCAAATACAAGCCTACAACCGCCTGCACCCCAACCTGCCCGATCGGGCCACGGACGAAGAGGTACCCCCCCTGGGCTACGCCCTGGCCCAACTCAAAGGCATCTACATCCTGGCCGAAAATACCTATGGCCTGGTACTGGTGGACATGCACGCCGCCCACGAGCGCATTACCTACGAGCGCCTTAAAACCGCCCGGGAGCGGGAGGGTATTCGCAGCCAGCCTCTGCTGGTGCCCCAATCGGTGGCAGTCAGCCAACGCGAGGTGCAGGTGGCTGGCGAATACGGCGCCCTGTTTCAGCGGCTGGGCCTGGCGGTGGATGTGGCCGGTGAGGAAGTGCTGGTCATTCGCCAGATCCCGGTGAGCCTGCGGGACTCAGACGTGGAACAACTGCTGCGCGACGTGTTGGCGGATCTTATCGAATTTGGCAGCTCCGAGCGCATTGAGGCCCATATGGATGAGATTCTCTCAACCATGGCCTGCCACGGCTCGGTGCGCGCCAACCGCCGCCTGACCATTGCGGAGATGAATGCCCTGCTGCGGGAAATGGAGGAGACCGAGCGCTCTGGCCAGTGCAACCACGGCCGTCCCACCTGGACGCAACTGGGGCTGGACGAGCTGGACAAGCTGTTCCTGCGCGGCCGCTGAAGCGGGCATGACGACTCCCCCCAAGCCCCTGTTGATATGCCTTATGGGTCCCACCGCGTCGGGCAAGACGGATCTGGCCATAGAGCTGGCCGGGCAACGGGATTGTGAGTTGGTCAGTGTTGACTCCGCCCTGGTGTACCGGGGCCTGGATATCGGTAGCGCCAAGCCGGATTATCCGCACCACCTGATAGATATTCGCGACCCGTCTGACGTGTACTCGGTAGCGGAGTTTGTGGCGGACGCCAGGCGCCTGGCAGCGGATATCACCACCCGTGGCAAAACACCCCTGCTGGTGGGCGGCACCATGCTTTACTTCAAGTCCTTCCTGGAGGGCCTGGACGAGATGCCGGCGGCAGATACGGCCATTCGTGCCGAAATCGAGGCACAGGCCGCCGCACATGGCTGGCCCTATATTCACGCCCAATTGGCCGCAGTGGATCCCGAATCAGCGGCGCGCATCCACCCCAACCACTCCCAACGCCTGGGTCGCGCCCTGGAAGTGTTCCGCGCCAGCGGCATCACCATGACCGAGTGGCACTCCCGCCAAAAGAGGGGGTCAGGTCTAGCTTTGAAGCACTTCACAAAACCCGGGGGGGCAAGTTTGGATTTGAAACGCTTCAAAGCTAGACCTGACCCCCTGGATGGCCCCCTGTATCGTTACCGCATCGTGCAACTGGCCATCTGTCCGGCCGATCGTGCGGTGCTGCACCAGCGTATCGCCCGGCGTTTCGAGCAGATAATGGCCGCGGGCTTTCTCGAGGAGGTGCGCCAGTTGCGCCGGCGCGACGACTTGCATCTGGACCTGCCGGCCATTCGCGCGGTGGGTTATCGCCAGTTGTGGCAGCACCTTGCGGGTGAATGCTCCCTGGAAGAGGCCGTGACAAAGGCCGTGGCGGCCACCCGGCAACTGGCCAAACGGCAGCTGACCTGGTTGCGAAAGTGGCCCGATCTCAGGTGGATATACACGGATACTGCTGGGAACTTGTCGCAGCAGGGCTTGTCTGACGAACTTATGGGTTATGTTGGTCAAAAACCGGTCAATCTGGCCTTGAACTATCTTGATCGGCCCCCACTGTAGTATTGCGAGATTGCACTGTATTATTGTGCAGTAACACTAAAGACCCGCTATCCGCTCTGTAAGCCGATAGGAAATGGTGATGTGGAGTGAATAAGAGGTTGTTTTTTTACTTTTTTGGCTCGGGTTGAGCCTGTTAGGAGATGGTTATGTCAAAGGGGCACACGCTACAAGACCCTTACCTGAACATTCTGCGTAAGGAACGCGTACCAGTTTCTATTTACCTGGTGAATGGCATCAAGCTGCAGGGGCAGATTGAATCTTTTGATCAATTCGTCGTACTGCTGAAGAATACCGTGAGCCAGATGGTTTACAAACATGCGATTTCCACCGTTGTCCCCTCTCGCGTGGTGCATTTGCCGTTGCAAAACCCACCAGAAGATGAAGACGGTAGTAGCTAAGCGCTTCCGCAACGGGCGCCCCGATGGCGCCCGTTGCCTGTTTATCCGGACCTGTCGAGGTAGTATTGTTTTTTGATCGTCCCAATTCGGGCGAGTGTGCCGTGCTCGTTCACCTGAATCTCGCCAGTGAATCAGAGCGGGAGGATCCCCGTGAATTTGAAGAACTCGTCCTGTCCGCAGGAGGGGATCCTGTCGCCTTTGTGATGGGCACAAGGGATACCCCGCACCCCCGCACTTTTGTGGGCAGCGGCAAGTTGCAGGAGATTATGGATGAGGTGCAACTGCACGATGCGCAAATCGTCATGTTCAACCACTCCCTCAGCCCCAGCCAGGAACGCAACCTGGAGCAGGAGCTCCAGTGCCGGGTGCTGGATCGCACCGGGCTGATCCTGGATATCTTTGCCCAGCGGGCGCGCACCCATGAGGGTAAGCTGCAGGTGGAACTGGCGCAGTTACAACACATGGCCACCCGCCTGGTGCGGGGCTGGACGCACCTGGAGCGACAAAAGGGCGGTATCGGCGTACGCGGCGGCCCGGGTGAAACCCAGTTGGAAAGCGATCGCCGATTATTGCGCGCACGCATTAAATCCATTACTGCCCGCCTGGACAAAGTGCGTAAGCAGCGCGACCAGGGGCGACGCTCCCGGCGCCGGGCAGAGATACCCACCGTGTCTCTGGTGGGCTACACCAATGCCGGCAAGTCCACATTGTTCAATCACCTGACTGAATCTACCGTGTATGTGGCGGATCAATTGTTCGCCACCCTGGACCCCACCCTGCGCCGGCTGGAGCTGGAAAATGTCGGCCCCATAATCCTGGCCGATACGGTAGGCTTTATTGCCCATTTGCCTCATAAGCTGGTGGAGGCCTTCAAGGCGACCCTGGAGGAGACGTTGAATGCGGACCTGTTGTTGCATGTGATAGATGCAGCCAGTGACGAGCGTGACGACAATATCTACCAGGTGCAGGATGTGCTGGCGGAGATCGGCGCTGAGGATATTCCCCGATTACAGGTATTCAACAAGCTCGATTTGCTGCAACAGGCGCCGCGTATAGACCGCAATGAGCAGGGATTACCCGAGCGCGTATGGCTCAGCGCCGCCACCGGCGCGGGCACCGGGTTGCTGCTGCAGGCTATTTCTGAGCTGGTCGGGGTGGATATGGTGGCGGAAGAATTGCATCTGGAGCCGGATCAGGGCAGTCTGCGTGCTGCGCTATACCGGTTGGGCGCGGTGGAGACAGAAAATTACAGTGACGATGGGGTGGCTCATTTGAGCGTGCGTTTACCCCGTGCGGACTGGAATCGATTGATGAAGAAGGGTCCGGAGCCGCTTTTTTAGTGGCGGGTACCAAATGGGATAAATCATACGCAGGCCTCGTACTGGGTACCAAACACAGAAAAATTTGCTAAACTGTTTCAACTTTTGAACTAGGAGCTAACTATGGCTTGGAATGAACCGGGTGGTGGCAACAATAAACCCAAAAATCCCTGGAGTGGCGGCAAACAAGGGCCTCCCGACCTGGATGAGGCCCTGAAGAAGCTACAACAAAAACTGGGCGGGCTGTTCGGCGGTGGTGGCTCCTCTGGCGGAGGCGGTAGTTCCGCCAAAATTTCCGGTGCATTACTGGGCGTACTGGTCGTCGGCGCCTTACTGGTTTGGGCTCTGATGGGTTTATACCAGGTAGACCAGCAGGAGCGTGGCGTGGTGCTGCGTTTTGGCAAATACCTTGAAACAGTGCAGCCGGGTTTGCAGTGGAATCCGCCGCTTATCGATCGGGTCACCAAGGTCAATACCACCAAGGTCCGTTCCGCCAGTCTGCACGAGATCATGTTGACCCAGGATGAGAATATCGTCGAGGTGAAGCTCTCGGTGCAATACGTGATCGACGACTCGGCCAAGTTTGTACTGAAAGTGCGCGACCCCGAGCGCTCCCTGCAACACGCCTCCCAGAGCGCCTTGCGCCATGTGGTCGGTGGCACCAGCATGGATTTGGTGCTCACTGGAGGTCGGGCGCAGATTGCCGCGGATGTAAAGAGCCGCCTGCAGGAATACATCAACCTGTATGAAACCGGCATTCTTATCCGTCAGGTAACCGTGGACGAGTCCAAGCCGCCGAGCCAGGTGGAGGCCGCGTTTGATGACGTGATCAAGGCTCGGGAAGACGAGGAGCGCGTGAAGAATGAGGCCGAGGCCTATGCCAACGGTATCGTGCCCGAGGCCCGCGGTGGTGCCCAGCGCCAAATCGAGGAGGCCAGCGCCTATAGGGAACAGGTGGTCGCCAACGCCGAGGGTGAGGCGGAGCGTTTTAACAAGCTCCTGTCCGAATACCACAAGGCGCCGGAGGTGACCCGCGAGCGCCTGTACCTGGATGCGGTGCAGGAGGTGTTTGCCAATACCACTAAAGTCATGGTGGACGTGGAGGGTGGCAATAACGTGATGTACCTGCCACTGGACAAGCTGGCCGCCCAGAGCGCCGTTGGCGGCGTCGTGGGCGACAGCAAGATCGACAGCGCCAATATTCGTGAATTGACTAACGCCGTTACCGAGCAGCTGCGCCGCGATGCGGCAGCCGCCAGTAATCGCAGGGGAGGCCGCTAATCATGTCGGGACGTAATGTGACAATTATTCTGTTGGTGCTGCTGGTGGTGTTTCTGGCCAGCAACTCCTTTTATGTGATCCTGCAGACCGAGCGCGCTGTACTGCTCAAGTTTGGTGAGGTGGTTAACGCCGACGTCAAGCCTGGCCTGCATGTCAAGTACCCCTTTGTGAACAGTGTACGCAAGTTCGACGGCCGCATACTGACCGTGGATTCGCAGCCGGAGCGCTTCTTCACCCAGGAGAAGAAAGCCCTGATTGTGGATTCCTACGCCAAGTTCAAGGTGGCCGATACCGCCAAGTTCTACACCGCGACCAACGGTGAGGAATCCCGTGCCATGGGCCTGCTGGCCCAGCGTATCAACAACGGCCTGCGCAACCAGGTCGCCGTGCGTACGGTGCAGGAGGTGGTGAGCGGTGAACGTGAGCAACTGATGGAAGACCTCACCGCCGAACTCACCATCGTCGCCCAGGAAGAGCTGGGGGTGGAAGTGGTGGATGTACGGGTGAAGCAGATCGACCTGCCGCCGGATGTATCCGAGTCGGTGTACCAGCGCATGAACGCCGAGCGCGAGAAGGAGGCCCGTGAGCATCGCTCCCAGGGCGAGGAGCTGGCGGAGGGTATTCGCGCTGCCGCGGACCGTGAAGTGACGGTGATCCAGGCCAACGCCTACCGTGACTCAGAACTGATCCGCGGTGAAGGTGATGCCACCGCCACCAGGGTCTATGCCGACGCCTTCAACCAGGACTCGGAGTTCTACTCCTTCACCCGTAGCCTGCGGGCCTACCAGGATGCCTTCCAGGGCCACAGTGATATCATGCTGATACAGCCGGACAGCGAGTTCTTTCGCTACCTGAAGGATTCCCGCGGCGGCAAGTGACCCACAAAAAATCACAGGTATTGACCAAAGTGCCTGTGATAGAACTGGTTAACCGTGGGACCCGGCGTTTGTAAGCAAGCGTTGAACCTGCGGTTTTTTTTGCCCGGTGTAGCAGGATAAACTTTGCGTGGCTGATTAGATAGAGCGGGAGGAATTGTGGATTTATGGCAGGTGCTTCCCATCGCCATCGCACTGGTATTTATTATCGAAGGCATGCTGCCCTTTATCAGCCCTAACCGTTGGCGCAATATGCTGGCCATGGTGGAGCAGATGAATGACCGTGCGATTCGCAATGTCGGCCTGGGCAGTATGCTGTTCGGGGTCGTTTTGCTGTATTTAGTACACTAGTGTTGACAGGCCCCAAACATGACTACGGTTGATCGCTGGCAACTCCCCGACGGGGTGGAAGAAGTCCTGCCCGCCCAGGCGGATCTGGTCGAGCGCCTGCGTCGCCAGCTGCTGGACCTTTATCGCAGCTGGGGCTACCAGTTGGTGATTCCACCCCTGATGGAATTCACCGAATCTCTGCTGATCGGCCTGGGGCAGGACCTGGATCTGCTCACTTTTAAACTCACCGATCAGTTCAGCGGCCGCACTATGGGCGTGCGTGCCGATATTACCCCCCAGGTGGCGCGTATAGACGCCCACAGCCTGGCCGAACAGGGCGTCACCCGCCTGTGCTACGCCGGCTCAACCCTGCACACCCGTCCCAAATCACCGATGGCGTCACGCTCTCCCATTCAATTGGGCGCGGAGCTGTACGGCAACAACAGCCTGGCGGCGGATGTGGAAGTTGTACGCCTGATGTTGGCCACCCTGGAAACGGCCGGCCTTACCGATATCACCCTGGATCTGGGTCACGTGGGTATATATGAGGCTGTATTGGCCACAGCGAATCTCAGCTCAGATCAGGAAAAAACCGTATTTGATGCCCTGCAACGTAAGTCCGTACCCGACCTGCAGTTGGCGCTGGCGGGCGAGGAACAGGATATTGCCGACCTGATTATCGCCCTGGTGCGCCTGCACGGCGATGAAACGGTGCTGGCCAAAGCCCGTGAACTGTTTACCGAGAAGGCTCCGGCGGCACTCCCGGCAGTAGACGCGCTGCAGCAAGTGGCCTCTGCCATCCGCCGCCAGCGCCCCGACCCGGACATCTACTTTGACCTGGCCGAACTGCGCGGTTACCACTACCACACGGGCATCGTGTTCGCCGCTTACGTGCCCGGCCACGGCCAGGCCCTGGCCAATGGCGGACGCTACAACGACGTGGGCGCGGTATTTGGCCGGGCCAGGCCCGCCACCGGTTTCGCCACGGACCTCAAGGTGCTGATGACCTTACTGCCGGCCACCGGCGCAGGGCAGGGCGCGATCAGCATGCCGGATGCAGACGACCCGGCACTGGCAGCCAAAGTAAACGCATTGCGTGCCGCCGGAGAGATTGTTATCAACGCCCTGGGTGCCGAAGCGAATCCCCGCTGCGATCAGGAATTAGTATTGGAAGCCGGCCAGTGGCACGTGCAAGCACTCCAGCGGGGTCAGGTCTAGCATTGAAGCATCAATTGGAATATTCCAATTGATGCTTCAATGCTAGACCTGACCCCGTAGTTAGAAACTGAACACAAACAAGAGTTACACCCATGAGCAAAAACGTAGTCGTCCTGGGCACCCAATGGGGTGACGAGGGCAAAGGCAAAATCGTCGACCTGCTAACCGACCAGGCCAGCGCCGTGGTGCGCTTTCAGGGAGGCCACAACGCCGGCCATACCCTGGTTATCGACGGTGAAACAACTGTGCTGCACCTGATTCCCTCCGGTATCTTGCGTGAAAACGTACAGTGCCTTATCGGCAACGGCGTGGTGTTGTCACCCGAAGCCCTGCTCAAGGAAATGGCCGAACTGGAGGCAAAGGGCGTGCCGGTGCGCGAGCACCTGAAGATTTCACCTGCCTGCCCGTTGATCCTGCCCTACCATGTGGCGCTGGACCAGGCCCGCGAAGCCAAGCGCGGTAATGAGAAAATAGGCACCACCGGCCGCGGCATCGGCCCCGCCTATGAAGACAAGGTGGCCCGCCGGGGCGTCAGGATGGGTGACCTGCAGGATGAGCAACGTTTTGCCCGCCGCCTGAAAGAAGTCATGGAGTACCATAATTTCTCCCTGAAGAATTATTACCAGGTTGAGCCGCTGGAATACGACAAAGTGCTGGCCGACACCCTGGCCATGGCCAAAGAACTGCTGCCCATGATGGCCGACATCACCGCTATGCTGCACGAGTGCAGAAAAACCGGCGCCAGCATCATGTTCGAGGGCGCCCAGGGTTCCCTGCTGGACATTGACCACGGCACCTACCCCTTCGTGACCAGCTCCAACACCACTGCCGGCGGCGCCGCCACCGGTTCGGGGTTTGGTCCACTGTATCTGGACTATGTGCTGGGTATCACCAAGGCCTACACCACCCGAGTGGGTTCGGGGCCGTTTCCGACGGAACTGTTTGATTCTACCGGTGAGCATCTGGCCAAAAAAGGCCACGAGTTCGGCGCCACCACCGGCCGGGCAAGACGCTGTGGCTGGTTCGATGCCGTGGCTCTGAGAAATGCCGTTAACATCAACTCGGTCAGCGGTATCTGCCTGACCAAACTCGATGTACTGGACGGCCTGGAAACCATCCGGATCTGCACCGGTTACACCTGCAAGGACGGTAACTCTGCACCCAACCCGGTGGACTCCGATGATTACGAGAGAGTGGTGCCCCAGTACGAGGAGGTTCCCGGCTGGAGTGAGTCCACTCTGGGTGCACAGTCGCTGGAGGAGCTACCCCAGGCGGCGCGGGATTACATCAAAAAGATCGAGGAACTGGTGGGTGCGCCGGTTGACATCATCTCTACTGGCCCGGACCGTGTGGAAACCATCGTCCTTCGCCACCCCTTTGCAGACTCCCTGTAGCAACGGACTGTTACCACGTGCTCCTGTCCGCGGCCTCACCCGCTAAAGTGGGTCGCTTCCGGGTACGCCGGTTCTAGGTGCTCGCTATCGTGAGGCCGGAATCGGCGGTCAAAAGATTCAGATTCAAAACCTGCAGATAGACCTGCAGCCCTTCAGAGGCTCTAGACTCACCCTCAAATGGCCCCTCTATGGTGCCTTCCCGGGTGCAGAAATACCAACCTTTGCCTTCCTGGACAAATCGGTTTGTACGGTATCGGGTGCGTGCTCCCGGCGGATCACTTATGCGTTTTCTAGCCATGGTTAAAGTTGTTATAACTCAGTTAAACGAGAGTGCAGTTTAGCTGATGATGGCACTGCCATGGGGGTGAAACCGTGACGCCTGTCACACTTCCGGCGAATAGCGCGGTGCCGGGCACCTGTTGGGTGGTATAAAAGCCTCAAGGGGCACTGATATGCCGCCGATTTTGATGGAAATGACTTGCCCGAACCTGGCGAATTATTACTAGACTTAATGAGGGGAGCGTTACCCCGGGATTAAAAAACAACAACAAGAAGGAAAGTATTAATGGCGCTGACAGTGATGATTGCTATAAGTGTTATTTTTGCCGTTCTGCTGTTGAGGCGCATGATTGCCCCCAAACCAGTAGCCCAGGCTGCGAACACCCGGCCCGGCAGGATGACAAAAAAGACAGCGGAGAGCCCCGTTCCTGCAAGGCTGCCCTACCATGCCGTTTC
>QNFS01000047.1 GCA_003646415.1 Gammaproteobacteria bacterium | reverse complement strand
GCCAGTACGATGCCCTTGACCTTCTCGTTCTCGATGACGGCCTCAACCACGATGTCCACGTCCTCAAAGCCGGCATAGGTCAAGGTGGGGTCGATACTGTTGAGAGTATCGCCCATCCGGGCGGCGCTCATGCGGCCGCGGTTCACACGCTTGGCCAGCAGCTTGTTGGCTTCGGTCAGGCCCAGGTCCAGGCCGGCCTGGTTGATATCCTTCATTTTGATCGGCGTACCCTTCAGGGCGCTCTGGTAGGCGATACCGCCACCCATGATACCGGCGCCGAGTACGGCGGCGCGCTCGATCTTCTTGTCCGCTTTCTTTTCCCAGCCCTTCGCTTTCTTGCTCAGCAGTTGGTCATTCAGGAATACACCGACCAGGGCACAAGCGACCGTAGTGGTGGCCAGTTCGGCAAAGCCGTCCGCCTCCACATCCAGGGCGTCTTGCAGACTCATACCGCGGGCTGCTTCGATGACATCCACGATCTTGATGGGCGCGGGGTAGTTCTTGCCGGCCTGTTGCGCCACCATGGATTTGATGGTGAAGAAGGCCAGCATGGCCTCGGTGTCGTTTAGTGGCAGGGGGCCATGCTTGCTGGCGCGGCGCC
Source organism: Gammaproteobacteria bacterium (assembly GCA_003646415.1). Taxonomy (GTDB): domain Bacteria; phylum Pseudomonadota; class Gammaproteobacteria; order Pseudomonadales; family Halieaceae; genus JBALVO01. The sequence continues at coordinate 14,296 of QNFS01000047.1, read as the reverse complement.
CCTGGTAATCCAGCTTGCCGTCGATGGCGCCCTGCAGGGTGGCCAGGGTTACCTCGCGCAGTTGAGCGGGTTCGGCGATTGCATCCACTGCACCTGCTTTGAGGGCATCGACAGCCCCTTTGTCCGCGCCGGTTGCCAGCCACATGATCGCTTCATCCACGCCGATGATGCGTGGCAGGCGCACCGTACCGCCCCAGCCGGGCAGGAGACCCAGCTTGGTCTCGGGCAGGCCGACCCTGGCCCCTGTGCCCATGACGCGAAAATCACAGGCCAGGCAGAACTCCAGGCCGCCGCCCATGGCGAACCCGTTGATGGCAACGCAACTGGGGTAGGGCAGGTTCGCTATCCGGTTGAGGTTGGTGTTGTTGGCGGCGGTGAAGGGCCTGACCTCTTCCACGCTGGCGCCAAACAGGCGGGTGAGTTCAGTGATATCGGCCCCGACGATGAAAACCGGCTTGGCGCTGCTGACCAGCAGTCCTTTTATGCCGCTCTCGGCTTCCAGTGCGTCCAGCGCCGCTGTCAGGCTGGTCACGGTGGCATCATTGAATTTATTGACGGATTCGCCCTGCAGGTCGAAGTTTAGCTCGGCGATAGCGCCATCGAGGCGTTTCACCGTGAGCGCGTCACTCTGGTAGATCATATCGAAGTCCTGTTTCGGTTGGTGGAAACCACCCGGGTCCCGGGATGCGCATTGCTGTGAGTTCCCGGTCCGGGGGCGCATATTGTACAGGGCAAAATTCTCAGGGGGAATGGAAAGTTAACAGTGAATACATCCTCCGGTGGTTGGAGTACCAGTGGGGGATGGGAGCTCTGAAGCCGGGGAGGGTGGCCTCGAGGGGCGGTGCCTGGTGACAGTGGTTAGAAGCTATTGCACTGCCTGTACGATCTCTATCTAGTGCAGTATTCGATCCGCCTGCAACTCCGCCTGCGGCTCTTTTGGCTTGTCGGCGGCCGCCGCCTCCTGTTGCACGTAGTTGCGCAATCGGCCCACGACACTGGTCATCACATCGATGGTCTGGCTGATCTGGTCCAGAGCCATCAGGATGGTCTCGGTATCGGTTGGTGTCTTGTCGCTTTCATTCATCTGAGGGTCCTCATCAGGCAATGTGTGTACCACTCGTTTGGTGCAGGTGTGACCACCCGTCAGGGCGGCCAGGTTGTTGTATCAATCCCAGGTCAGGGCGCCACCTGTCTGGTATTCGATGACCCGCGTTTCGAAGAAGTTCTTCTCCTTGCGCAGATCCATGATTTCCGACATCCACGGGAACGGGTTCTGCGCCCCGGGGTATTGCTCCGGCAGGCCCAGCTGCGACAGGCGCCGGTTGGCGATGAAGTGCAGGTACTCTTCCATCATCGCCGCGTTCATGCCGAGCACGCCGCGGGGCATGGTGTCGCGGGCGTATTCGATCTCCAGTTGCGTGCCTTCCAGGATCATCTCGATGGCTTCCTGCTGGAATTCTTCGGTCCACAGGTGGGGGTTTTCCAGTTTGATCTGGTTGATCACATCGATGCCGAAGTTCAGGTGCATGGACTCGTCGCGCAGGATGTACTGGAACTGTTCCGCCACGCCGGTCATCTTGTTGCGGCGGCCCATGGACAGGATCTGGGTAAAGCCACAGTAAAAGAAGATGCCCTCGGTCACCGCGTAGAAGCCGATCAGGTTGCGCAGCAGGGTCTGGTCAGCTTCCGGCGTGCCGGTGTGAAAGTTCGGGTCGCTCAACTGGTGGGTGTGACTGATGCTCCAGGCGGCTTTTTTGGCCACTGAAGGCACTTCCCGGTACATGTTGAATACCTCACCTTCGTCCATGCCCAGTGATTCGATGCAGTACTGATAGGAGTGGGTGTGAATAGCCTCTTCAAAAGCCTGGCGCAGAATATACTGGCGGCATTCAGGGTTGGTGATCAGGCGGTAGATGGCCAGCACCAGATTGTTCGCCACCAGGGAGTCCGCTGTGGAGAAGTAGCCCAGGTTGCGCATGACAATACGGCGCTCGTCATCCGACAGGCCCTTGGGATTCTTCCAGGTAGCCACATCGGCGATCATATTGATTTCCTGGGGCATCCAGTGATTGGCGCAGCCGTCGATGTACTTCTGCCAGGCCCAGTCGTACTTGAAGGGTACTAACTGGTTGAGGTCGGCGCGGCAGTTGATCATTGCCTTTTCATCCACCGATACCCGCTGGGCGCCCATTTCCAGCTCTTCCAGTCCCGGCGCGATATCGATGTGCGCCATCGCCTCGGCAGCTCTGGTGATATTGTTAGTGGCGGGTGTGGCCGATGTAGCGATGCCCGACTGCGCCATGGCAGAGGCTGCCGCCGGTGCATCTTCTTCCTTGTGGTAATCATCCCAGTTCATCATCTTTTTTTGTCCCCTGGTTTTTTTATGGCTATAAGCTCTATGGTTGTTATTCAGCAGGCCCCTACTGGCAGGCTTCACAATCCGGATCATCCAGAGAGCAGGCCTGCGGCACTGGTACTGGCTGGGCCGTGGCCTCACTCGACACGGCGTTCAGGGCACCGGTATCGATGGTGGACTTTTCGGCGCTGGTGGCGGCCAGTGAACGCAGGTAGTAAGTGGTTTTCAGGCCGCTGTACCAGGCCATACGGTAAGTGATGTCCAGCTTCTTGCCGTTGGCGTTGTTGATGTACAGGTTCAGTGACTGGGCCTGGTCTATCCATTTCTGGCGGCGACTGGCGGCCTCTACCAGCCAGCGTGGTTCTACTTCAAAGGCGGTGGCGTACACCGCCTTCAGGTCCGTCGGAACCCGGTCGATGGCCTGCACACTGCCGTCGTAGTACTTGAGGTCGTTAACCATCACCGGGTCCCACAGGCCGCGCTCCTTCAGGTCGCGTACCAGATAGGGGTTCACCACGGTGAATTCGCCGGACAGATTCGATTTGACATACAGGTTCTGGTAGGTCGGCTCGATGGATTGCGACACTCCGGTGATATTGGCGATGGTCGCGGTAGGCGCGATGGCCATAACATTGGAGTTGCGCATGCCCTGTGCCTTGACAGTCTCGCGCAGGGCGGACCAGTCCAGTGATTGGCTGCGATCCACCTGGATGTAGTCCGCACCGCGGTGCTCAATCAGGCGGTCCAGGGAGTCGATGGGGAATACACCCTGGCTCCACAGGGAGCCCTCATAGCTGGAGTAGGCGCCGCGCTCCGCCGCCAGGTCGCTGGAAGCCGCGATGGCGAAGTAGCTGATGGCCTCCATGGAGCGGTCGGCAAATGCCACTGCCTGCTCCGAGCCATAGGCCAGGTGCTGTTTGTACAGGGCATCCTGGAAACCCATCAGGCCCATACCCACCGGGCGGTGGCGCATGTTGGATGTCCTGGCCTGGGGTACCGAGTAATAGTTGATGTCGATAACGTTATCGAGCATGCGTACCGCGGTGTTGATGGTCTTTTGTAGTTTTTCCAGGTTGAGGCCGTGCTCGTCGATGTGCCGGGGCAGGTTCACCGAGCCCAGGTTGCACACGGCGATCTCTTCGTCGTCAGTGTTCAGGGTGATCTCGGTACACAGGTTGGAAGAGTGCACCACGCCCACGTGTTGCTGTGGTGAACGCAGGTTGCAGGGATCCTTGAAGGTCATCCAGGGGTGGCCGGTCTCGAACAGCATGCCCAGCATCTTGCGCCACAGGTTTTGTGCCTTGAGGGTCTTGAACAGTTTGATTTCGCCGCTGCGGGTCATTGCCTCGTACTGGGCGTAGCGCTCCTCGAAGGGCTTGCCGTACAGGTCGTGCAGGTCGGGTACATCGTTGGGTGAGAACAGGGTCCAGTCGCCACCGTCGAACACCCGCTTCATAAACAGGTCGGGAATCCAGTTGGCGCTGTTCATATCGTGGGTGCGGCGGCGGTCGTCGCCGGTGTTCTTGCGCAGCTCCACGAATTCCTCGATATCCAGGTGCCAGGTCTCCAGGTAGGCACAGACCGCGCCTTTGCGCTTGCCGCCCTGGTTTACCGCTACCGCGGTGTCATTCACAACCTTGAGGAAGGGCACAACACCCTGTGATTTGCCGTTGGTGCCCTTGATGTAGGCGCCCAGTGCGCGTACCTGCGTCCAGTCATTGCCCAGGCCGCCGGCAAACTTAGACAGCATGGCGTTGTCCTGGATGGCGCCGTAAATACCGTGCAGGTTGTCCGGTACCGTGGTGAGGTAGCAGGAGGATAGCTGCGGGCGCAGGGTGCCGGCGTTGAACAGGGTCGGGGTGGAACTCATATAGTCAAAAGAGGACAGCAATTGGTAGAACTCGATAGCCCTGGCGTTCTTGTCGTCTTCCTCTACCGCCAGGCCCATGGCCACGCGCATGAAGAAAATCTGTGGCAGTTCGATACGCACTTCGTCGCTGTGGATAAAATAGCGGTCATACAGCGTCTGCAGGCCGAGGTAGGTAAACTGCAGGTCGCGCTCTGGCAGCAGCGCCTTGCCCAGCCTGTCCAGGTCGTAGTCCTGCAGGTTTGGCGCCAGTAACTCCAGTGCCACACCTTTTTCTATATAGGCCGGTAGCGCCCTGGCGTACAGGGTATTCATGTCGTGCTGGGTGGCGCTGTTGGCCACGTCCAGAAAACTCAGGGCCTCGCTGCGCAGGTTGTCACACAGCAGGCGAGCGGCCACGTAGGAGTAGTTGGGTTGCTGCTCGATCATGGTGCGGGCGGTGATGACCAGGGATATGCTCAACTCGTTGGTGCTGAGGCCGTCGTAGAGATTTTTCAGGGCCTCATCCAGGATGTCGGTCTCGCTGACATCGGTGAGGTCGGTGCAGGCTTCATTGACGATGGTGTGCAGGCGATCGAGGTCCAGTGGTGCGCGGCTGCCATCCGCCTGTACCACGCTGATACTGCCGGCCGCTGCCTGGGTGGCCGGAGACAGGGCCGCCTTGGCGGCGCGCTTGCGCGCTTGCTCTTCCCGGTAGATAACATAATCGCGGGCGATCTTGTGCTCGCCGGCGCGCATCAGCGACAGCTCTACCTGATCCTGCACATCTTCGATGTGAATAGTACCGCCAGAGGGCATGCGACGTTTGAAGGTGGCCGTGACCAGATCGGTCAGCCTGGCTACCGTTTCATGAATACGGCTGGAGGCCGCTGCAGTACCGCCTTCCACCGCGAGGAAGGCCTTGGTGATCGCTACCGAAATTTTGCTGGACTCAAATGGCACCACGGTGCCGTTGCGCTTGATAACCCGCAACCGCCCCGGTGCCGTGGCGGCTATACCGCCGCTGACTGCTGTCGCTTCCCGGGTTGTGGTGGTTGCGTCGGCGGAGGTGCCGCCCTGGCTGGTCTCTGTCTGCATGTTTTCTCCGGTTTGCTGGCGCCTGGCCTTATTTTTTTGGGGTTACCACTTTTGTTCCTGGGATACACATCACGTGTTTTAAAATGCCATACGCCGCCGTGAAGGGTGATGACGTCCTATTACAGTTGTCGGGGGAAGCCCTGTTTGCAGCGGCTATTCGTTAAAATTATTTGATCATTTTTTGGCCGCTATACCCAACATATTGGGGTAATCGCTCCACTCAGGTACAAGATAATGCGCATTAGGGTGCAATGCAAGGTACACGGCTGGGTTTATTCTGTGGATAAGATGTTGATAGATTTGAGAGTCTGTAACCACTAACCGCGCAGGCCTTTATTCGCCGGTGGAGCGCCGGTTTTATACCCGTTATAGGGCCTGCTTCTATTTATTTTTTTTTATTAAAGTCAGTTTGTTTATAGTTATTTGTTACTTAGGGGGAGCGCATTCCATTTGCTGGCGGCACCCGCTCAATCGGGTGCCATCAATAATCTCGCGAAGCTATATCAGCGACTAGCCAACAGCAGGGTTTCCATCAATGCCTTTTGCGCATGCAGGCGATTCTCCGCCTCATCCCAGATCACCGTCTCGGGTGCGTCCATTAATTCGGCACTGATTTCCTCCCCACGGTGGGCGGGCAAACAGTGCATGTACAGTGCATCACCTGCGGCACGGGTCATCAGTTCGCCGTTGACCTGGTAGGGGGCGAATAGTTTTGCCCGTTCCAGCTGTTCATCTTCCTGGCCCATGGAGGCCCACACGTCGGTCACCACCAGGTCGGCACCACTGGCGGCGGTGGCGGGGTCGTACTCTATTAACACCCTGTCGCTATTATCGGCGAGTAAGCCCGGGTCCGGCTCGAAGCCCGGCGGGCAGGCGATGCGCAACTCAAAATCAAATTGCCGCGCGGCGTTGATGTAGGACTGGCACATGTTGTTGCCGTCACCTACCCAGCACACACTTTTGCCCGCGATACTGCCGCGGTGCTCGACCCAGGTCTGCATGTCCGCCAGTAATTGGCAGGGGTGGTAATCGTCGGTCAGGGCATTGATCACCGGTACGGATGAGCAGGCGGCGAAGCGCTCTACAATATCGTGACCAAAGGTCCGGATCATCACGATGTCCACCATGGAGGAGATGACCCGGGCGCTGTCTTCCACTGGTTCGCCGCGACCCAGCTGGGTATCCTGGGGTGACAGGAACATGGCATGCCCGCCCAGTTGCGCCATGCCCGCCTCGAAGGAAACCCGGGTGCGGGTGGAGGACTTGGCAAAGATCATTCCCAGCACCGCTCCAGGGAAGGCGCGCTGGTCGGCCCCGGCCCTGTGTTCCCGCTTCATTTCGATGGCGCGTTGTACCAGCTGTGCAAGCTCAGTGGGGCTGAAATCCAGTAGTGTCAAAAAGTGCTGTGTATCAGACATAGTTATTTCTGCTTTGTCACCTGTGTAGTGAGGCTCAGGTGTGGGCCCGGATCAGGTCGGCAACCCCGGCTGCCAATTCCCGGGCTTCGGATTTGTTGATGGTCAGGGGTGGCAACAGGCGCACGGTGTTGCCGGCGGCGACGTTGATAAGCAGGCCCGCATCCAGGCCCCGCTGCACCAACTCGCCACAGTCGCGCTGCAATTCGATACCCAGCATCAGGCCTTTGCCGCGGATCTCGGTGATCCGGGCAGCGGCGCCGCTGTCGGCGCGCAGGGTGTCTGTTATCAACTGCCCCATGGCGCTGGCGTTGGCGCACAGCCGCTGGTCCCTGATAGTGTTCATAACAGCCAGGCCGACTGCACACACCAGTGGGTTGCCGCCGTAGGTGGAGCCGTGCTGGCCCGCCCCCAGTACCTGGGCCGCCGGACCTCCAGCCAGACAGGCGCCGATGGGTACGCCGTTGCCCAGGCCCTTGGCGGTAGTCACCACATCTGGCATGAACCCCAGGTCCTGGTAGGCGAAATAGGTGCCGGTGCGGCCGTTGCCCGTCTGCACTTCATCGAGCATTAGCAACCAGTTCTGCTCATCACATATCTGGCGAGCGGCTTGCAGGTAATCTGGTTGCAGCGGCTTGACGCCACCTTCACCCTGGATCGGCTCCGCCAATATCGCCACCACATCGGGATTGTTGGCGGCTATCTGGCGCAGGGCGTTTACGTCGTTGCACGGCGCGCGAATGAAACCCGCTACCAGAGGCTCAAAGCCAGCCTGGATCTTACGGTTGCCAGTGGCACTCAGGGTGGCCAGCGTACGGCCATGGAAGGCGTCTTCGAGCACAACGATGGCGGGTTTTTGGATGCCTTGCTGGTGCCCGTAGAGTCGCGCCAGTTTGATGGCGGCTTCGTTTGCCTCGGCGCCGGAGTTGCCGAAGAAGCAACTTTCCATGCCGGCCACCTGCGTGAGAGCCTCGGCCAGTTGCTCCTGGGTTTCGATGCGATAAAGATTGGAGGTGTGTACCAGCTTGTCGGCCTGCTCCCGAATGGCTGCTGTCACCGCCGGGTGGGCATGGCCCAGGCCATTGACGCCAATGCCGGAGATGCCGTCCAGGTAGCGTCGACCATCGGTGTCATACAAGTACACTCCCTCTCCGTGACTGAACGTCACCGGTAGTCTGGCGTATGTCTGCATTAGCGCCGTCATCTTTGTGTTCCCCCCAAAAACGCAAAAAGGCAGCTGCAGCTGCCCGTAAAACGGCCACTATATCCGCATAAGTAAAGCTTGGCAATTGGGTTGAACCTACGGGCGCTATTTGTGGTCATAATAGTGTAGAATGCCCGGCTTTTAACAGGAATAGGGCTGGATTTCAGGTTTGTTCCCGACCTACCAAGAGACTATTTGAACATGGACATCATCGAGACGATTAAAGAACAGATCGAGAGCAACAACATTTTGTTGTATATGAAGGGCTCTCCCAACCAGCCCCAGTGCGGTTTTTCGGCCCGCACAGTGGAAGCGCTAATGGCCTGTGGTGAACGTTTCGCCTATGTGGACATCCTGAGCAACCCCGAGATTCGCACGAACCTCCCCGGTTATGCCAATTGGCCGACCTTTCCCCAGCTCTGGGTGGGTGGCGAATTGGTCGGCGGCTGTGACATCATTACCGAGATGTTTGAAAGTGGCGAGCTGCAGACCTTGATCAAGGATACAGCAGGCGTGCAGGCGGCCGAGTAACAGCTCAGTCCGGCTTTACCGATTGTCGACCAGCAGTTCCTTCAACCTGAACTCGACCAGTGGCAATCGGTCGCCAGCGGATGGGCAGGCCCAGGTTGTCCAGTCAGGGGAATGATCCGCGTGAAGGCGAAGTAGGTCCAGGGGCTGGAGCAATCGTAGAAAAACTCCAGTGCAGGTGCAGGTGCAGGTGCAGGTGCAGGTGCAGGTGCAGGTGCCATGTTTGCGCCTGTGGTTATTTTCGCTTTGAGCTTAGCACATCCCCCCGGGCGTTCAGGTATAATCGCCATTTTTATGAAAGTCAGAGTTGACTGGTAATGGACATTGATCAGTACATGGCCGAGTTGGGTGTCGCGGCACGGGCGGCCTCGCGTGTCGTGGCCGCCGCACCTACCGCGGTGCGCAATAATGCCCTGCTCGCGGTGCATGATGCCCTGGATGGTGCCCGCGACCAGTTGGCGCAGGCCAATGACCGGGATCTGGAGCGCGGCAGAACCAATGGCCTGGACGCACCGCTGATGGATCGCCTGGAACTGACCCCAGCGCGTGTCGACGCCATGTTGGAAGGCCTGCGCCAGGTGGCTGCACTGCCGGATCCGGTGGGCAGTATATCTGAAATGAACACCATGCCCAGTGGCATTCAGGTGGGACGCATGCGCGTACCGCTTGGTGTCATCGGTATCATTTATGAATCGCGGCCCAATGTGACTGTAGAGGCGGCCAGCCTGTGCCTTAAATCAGGTAATGCCACTATCCTGCGGGGCGGCTCCGAGGCGCTGGCGTCCAATTGCGCCATCGCCGAGTGCCTGTCTGCGGGCCTGTTGGCAGAAGGCTTGCCCGCTGCGGCGGTGCAGGTGGTGGAAACTGCTGATCGTACGGCCGTGGGGCGGCTGATCACCATGCCCGAGTATGTGGATGTTATTGTGCCGCGCGGCGGCAAGAGCCTGATCGAGCGTATCAGTAATGAGGCCAAAGTGCCGGTGATCAAACACCTGGATGGCGTGTGCCATGTGTACATTGATGATGGCGCAGATGATGATATGGCCGAGGCCATTGCTTTCAACGCCAAGACCCAGCGCTACGGTACCTGCAATACCATGGAGACTTTGCTGGTGGCGGAATCGAAAGCGGCTGATATTCTGCCGCGTCTGGCGGCGGCCTACGCCGCGGCGGGGGTGGAACTCCGCGGTTGCCGGCGCGCCCTGCAGATATTGCCGCAGGCCAATGCGGCGACCGAGCAGGACTGGCACGAAGAGTATCTGGCGCCGATCCTGGCGGTGCGGGTGGTGGCTGGCCTGGATGAGGCCATAGACCATATCAACACCTACAGTTCTCTGCACACGGACAGTATCGTTACCCGGGATCACGGTCGGGCCATGCGTTTTCTGCGGGAAGTGGACTCCAGCTCAGTCATGGTCAACGCCTCTACCGGCTTTGCGGATGGCTTTGAATATGGCTTGGGGGCTGAAATCGGCATATCCACAGACAAGCTGCATGCGCGCGGCCCGGTGGGCCTGGAGGGGTTGACCTCCCAGAAGTATGTGGTGTTTGGCGAGGGGCAGGTTCGCACTTGAGTGAGACTCCCGCGCCCTTGTCCCCGGTGGGAGTACTGGGTGGCACGTTCAACCCGGTACATTATGGCCACCTGCGCTCCGCCCTGGAACTGGTGCAAAGCCTGCAGCTCGAGCAGTTGCGCCTGATGCCCTGCGCCGCGCCTCCCCACCGTGAGACGCCGACTTGCAGCGCCACACACCGGGCGGCGATGATAGAGCTGGCAGTGGCGGGGGAGCCACACCTGGCCTGCGACTCCCGGGAACTGCGGCGTTCGGGCAAGTCCTATACCATAGACAGTCTGATGGATATCCGGCGAGAACTGGATGCGGGCCAAAGTTTGTGTCTGGTAATGGGCTGTGACGCGGTACTGGATATCGCCACCTGGCATCGCTGGCAGGAGCTGCTGGATTGGGCGCATATCGTGGTGATAGCCCGACCCGGCTGGCATTTGCCGCAGGCCGGAGTCGTGGCCGAATGGCTTGAGAGTCATCATCTGGCGCCTGAGGTGCTGCGGCAACGGACCGCAGGCGGTATTGTTATCCAGGAGCTGCGCCCGTTGGCCATTTCCTCCACCGAGATCCGGAACCTGCTGGGTGTGGGAAAGTCTGCCCGCTACCTGCTACCGGAAGCGGTATTGGATTATATTAAAACGCACAATCTCTATGAAGAGGAACCACACTTTATGAATTTCGAGATAAGCTGACGCAATGGAAGCGGATAAATTAAAGCATGTGATCGTGGGTGCGCTGGATGATCTCAAGGCGGTTAACACAGTGACCCTGGATGTCACCGGGCTGACTGATGTGATGGATTATCTGGTTATTGCCAGTGGCACCTCCAATCGCCACGTCAAATCCCTGGCCAACAACGTTTCTATGGAGTCAAAGAAGCGCGGTGTGCGCCCGCTGGGGGTCGAAGGTGATGATGCCGGCGAGTGGGTGCTGGTGGATTTCGGCGATGTGGTGGTGCATATCATGTTGCCGGCTACCCGCGACCTCTATGATCTGGAGCGACTCTGGGCCAACCCTGAAAATTCCTCCTGATGCGGATAAGCCTCATCACTGTGGGCGCTAAAATGCCCGACTGGGTCAGCCAGGGCGTGGCGGAATACGGTAAACGCATGCCCCGGGAATTGAAGCTGGAGTGGCGCGAAATTCCCCTGGCCCGACGGGGTAAAGATGCCAATGCACGGCAATTGTGTATCCGCGAGGGAGAACAAATAATCAAGACCATTCCCACCGGCGACAGGGTTATCGCCCTGGATGTGCGCGGTAAACGGGTATCCACCGAGCAGCTGGCGCGGCAACTCGAGGACTGGCAGATGTCGGGGGATAACTACAGCCTGATAATCGGTGGGCCGGACGGGCTCTCCCGGGCGTGTCTGGAGCGGGCCGATATGCGCTGGTCTCTCAGCGATTTGACCCTGCCGCACCCCCTGGTGCGCATTCTTTTAGCGGAACAGCTGTACCGGGCTTGGACAATTACCGTCAACCACCCGTATCATCGCCAATAGTGTTAACAGTCCACCGAGCAGCGCGGGTTAGTGTGCCTTATCACTCATATTGCAACATGCAGAGTCTCCCAATTCGCTATGAGTGATGAGATACGCTAATGCCCCGGCATATCACCTTAAAGGATCCACACCGGGAATCCCGGATCTACAGTACCCGTACCATTGCCGCGATTATTCTGGTCGTGGGCCTGCTGGCCGTCATTCTGGTGCGCTACTACTCGCTGCAAATCACCGGGTACGAAACTTATCGCACGCAGTCTGATCGCAACCGAATACAGTTGCAGCCACTGCCGCCCAAGCGCGGTCTTGTCTATGACCGCAACGGGGTGCTGCTGGCGGACAACCGCCCCAGTTATATTCTTTCAGTGGTGCGCGAGCAGGTGCCGGACCTGGAGGCCACCCTGGTCGAACTGCAGGCCCTGGTGCCGGTGTCTGATAGTGATTTGGAAAAGTTTCGCAAGAAGCTCACGCGGCGTCGCCCTTACGAGGCGGTGCCCCTGCGTTTTCGCCTGACTGAAGAAGAGCAGGCGCGGCTGGCTGTCAACCGTTATCGGCTGCCCGGTGTGGTGGTGGATGCCCAGTTGTTGCGACACTACCCGTACGGTGAGCTGTTCTCCCACGCCCTGGGCTATGTGGGGCGCATTAATGAGCGTGAGACCCTGGTGCTGGATGAGTCTGACTACCGGGGTACATTCCACGTGGGCAAAGTGGGTGTGGAGAAATATTACGAGGATATCCTGCACGGTGAGGTGGGCTACCAGAATGTGGAGAGCAACGCTCACGGTCGGGTGTTGCGGGTGCTGGAGCGTCATGCGCCGACACCGGGTATCGACCTCACCCTGCACCTGGACATTCGTGTGCAACAGGCGGCAGTGGATGCGCTGGGCGACCGACGCGGCGCTGTCGTCGCTATCCATCCGCTCACCGGTGGCGTATTGGCGCTGGTATCCACCCCGGGTTTTGATGCCAACCTGTTCGTCAACGGTATTAGTTCGGTAGACTACAGCGCCCTGCGAGATTCCCTGGATGTGCCTCTGTTCAATCGCGCTATCCAGGGCCAGTATCCCCCGGGTTCAACTGTCAAGCCGATCATGAGCATGGCGGGTCTGGAGTCGGGTCTGGTGACCCCCGAGAGCACAGTGGCCGACCCCGGCTGGTATAAGTTGCCTGGAGACAAGCGCAAATACCGGGACTGGATATTGCGTATTCGGGGCACCGGCCACGCGCCACGGGTGGACATGAATATGGCCATTGCTGAGTCCTGCGATGTGTATTTCTACGACCTGGCCCGGCGTCTTACCATCGATCGCATGCACGAGTACCTGCAGCCCTTTGGTTTCGGCACTCGCACCGGCATCGATACCACCAGTGAGCGCCCGGGCATATTGCCCTCCACACGCTGGAAACGCGAGACGATGGCCCAGGCCTGGTATCCCGGCGAGACGCTCAGTGCCGGCATCGGCCAGGGTTATATGTTGACGACGCCCCTGCAGTTGGCGGTGGCCACCAGTGTGTTGGCCAGCAAGGGGCGGCGCAAGACGCCGCGTTTGCTGCAGGCCATCGACGGCCGGCCGGTGGAGCCTCCCCCATTGGAGCCACTGATCACAAAAGAAGAATATTGGCAGACGGTGCACCTGGGCATGCGCGAGGTGGTGCACGGCAAGCGCGGTACGGCGAAGTACCTGGCCAAGGGAATTGAGTATGAAATGGCGGGGAAAACGGGCACCGCCCAGGTTATCGGCATCGCCCAGAACGCGGTGTACAACGAGGATGAGGTAGCGGAAAGACACCGCCACCACGGTCTGTTTATAGCCTTCGCCCCACTGCATGCGCCGACGATCGCAGTGGCTATTATTGTCGAGAACGGCGGCGGCAGCTCCGCCGCGGCGCCCATCGCCCGCGCGGTAATAGATACCTGGTTGCTGGGAGAGGTGAGATTGGGAGAGGCTGGATAAATGGGGGATTATGTTCGCCAGATGCCACACCAGGGTTCCCATGATATGGCCAGGCCGCCTAGTACGGCCATGCGTTTTCATATTGATGTACCCCTGCTGTTATTGCTCATGGCGCTGACGGTCTACGGCTTGTTCGTGCTATACAGCGCCTCGGGCCAGAACATGGGTGCGGTAATACGCCAGGGCCGCTATTTCCTGGTTGCTTACGCTATCATGATTCTGGGTGCCCAGATCAGTTTGCAGCGTTATATGCGTTGGGCCCCGTGGCTCTATTTGCTGGGGGTCGGCACGCTGCTGGCGGTGATGTTTGTGGGTGTGGGGGCCAAGGGCGCCCAGCGCTGGCTGGAGATAGGAGGCTTTCGCTTCCAGCCCTCGGAGATCATGAAATTGGTGGTCCCCATGGCCGTAGCCTGGTTCCTGGCGGATCGTATCCTGCCCCCCCGTTTTGTTTTTGTTTTGGGTGCTCTTATACTGCTGGGCCTGCCTGCCGTGTTGATCCTGCAGCAACCGGATCTGGGTACTGCCTTGTTGATCGCGGTCAGTGGTTTGTTCGTATTGTTCATGGCGGGAATAGGCTGGCGCTATATAGTTGGTGCCGTCGTGCTGGCGGTGGCCTCAGCCTGGCCGGTGTGGTCGTTTGTGCTCAAGGACTACCAGCAGCAGCGCATTCTCACCATGCTCAACCCCGAAAGCGACAAGCTGGGAGCCGGTTGGAACATCATCCAGTCCAAGACCGCTATCGGTTCAGGAGGCTGGCAGGGCAAGGGCTGGATGAAGGGTACCCAGTCGCAGCTGGATTTCCTGCCGGAGAGCCACACGGATTTCAT
>QNFS01000046.1 GCA_003646415.1 Gammaproteobacteria bacterium | reverse complement strand
TCGGCCTTAGAGGGCAATCGCAGCTGTTCGGAAGCCACCTTACCAATTCGAACATTGCTTATGCCGATGGCCACAACGGGATTATCGCCCGCGTCCAGGGTGCGAGCAGCTGGTGTAACATTTCCATCGACCCGGAGTTGCTGGAACAGGTCGCAGCAACGCACCACTATGTGATTCCCGGCGGTGATGCGTCTCACGGCCTGCCCATCGAAGCGCAAAGCGCTTTGGTGAGCACGATATCCCGGGTAGCACGGTCGCAACATTTCGTCGAGCTCACCGATGCGCAGTTTGATGACGAGATCGCACTCACTGTACTGCGCGTGTTGAATCCATCTCAGAACAAAGGCAGCACGCGCCTGCCACAACATTACATCATCGTGCAGCGCATCGTTGAGTACATTCACACGCACTTTTCAGAGCGTATGGTAGTGACAGGCCTGTGCCAACTGGCCGGCGTCAGCGAGCGGAAATTGCAGTACACCTTCCTGGAGGCGACCGGCCTTACAGTGCGGCAATACCTGATGAGCTACCGCCTGCACCGGGCGCATGCGCTGCTGGCCGGGGGGAAAATCGCTCAAGTCAAGGATGCAGCGCAAGCCTTCGGTATCCCGCATACGGGGCGCTTCTCTCAATACTTCAAGTCAATGTTTGGCGACTCCCCCGGCCAGTTACTTTCCCAAGACAATACTTGACTGATTGGTGAAATTCAGCGACGTCATTCGCTCATCAATTTACGCAGCCCGCTTCGGTCTGACTTTGAGCAAGCAATCAAGTATTGTCCCCGGAATTACCCGTGGCAATAATCTGCGAATCGTGTAGCTTGACAGTCTAGGAAACCGCCAGAGAATAGGAATCTGCTCTCGGACAGGCTCCTGCGTATTGCCACGGGGGATGGATGCCTATCAATGAAACGCTACAGAGCATTGTGGTCGCCTGTCCGGATTGCGACCTGATCAACCAGGTTCCCGCCCTGGCGGCGGGTGAGTCCGCCGTCTGTGTGCGCTGCGAGGCCACCCTGTCGCGCAACCCGCCCAATACCATCAATCGCGGCATCGCACTGACCTTTACCGCGATCATGTTGTATGCGATCACCTGCACCTTCCCCTTCCTGTCTTTTGGCAAGGCGGGTATCGTGGCCCACACCAAACTGTTCAGCGGCATCATCGGCCTGTATGAGCAGGGCATGTATTTCCTGGCCGCGGTGGTGAGTTTCACCACGGTGGTGGTCCCGGTTTTCATCATGGGCGGCCTGTGTTACCTGCTGCTGCCCCTGCGCCGCGATATACGCCTGCCCGGCGCCGCCCGCGTACTGCGCTGGATACTGAACTTACAGCCCTGGAACATGGTGGAAATTTTCATGATCGGCATCATCGTGGCGGGTGTAAAACTGCAGAAAATGGCCGCTCTGGAACCGGGGCTGGGCGCCTGGGCATTTATGCTATTGATATTCGTGATGGCCGCCATTGGGGCATCCATTGAACCGCGGGTGTTGTGGGAACGCCTGGAGAGCGCACGTTGCCTGTAGCGAACCCTCCCCTCACCGCACAGCAGGCGCGGCAGGTATCCTGTATCGATTGTGGACTGTTGCTGCCAATAGACTCGGTAGAACCTACCTGCCAGCGCTGCGGGGCCGCCCTGCACTCGCGCCACACAAACAGCCTGAACCGCACCTGGGCGCTATTGATTAGCGACATAATTTTCTATATTCCCGCCAACCTGCTGCCCATTACACTGACCACGGCGGTGGGCAAGACGGAGGGCGACACCATTATGCAGGGCGTCATTTACTTCCTGTTCAGCGGCGATTGGCCCGTCGCCCTGGTGATTTTCACCGCGAGTATAATGGTGCCCATGCTTAAAATGGCTGCCCTGACCTACCTGCTGATCTCGGTGCAGCGGCACTCAAGTCACCGCCCACTGGACAGAGCAAAAATATACCGCATGGTTGAGTTCGTCGGTCGCTGGAGCATGATAGACGTCTTTGTGGTCACCATCATGGTGGCACTGGTACAGCTAGGTGCGCTGGCTTCCATACAGGCTGGCAGTGGCGCCATATTTTTCTGTGGGGTGGTCATAATAACAATGCTGGCGGCGGAGTCTTTCGACCCGCGCCTGATCTGGGATGAGTGTGGGGACGATGACTAACACAGATGCAAACTCGCTGACAGGCAACGCGCCGATCGCGGTAAAGAAAACACCGCGTGAACGGGGCTTTTCACCGATCTGGATCATACCCATAGTCGCACTGGTGATCGGTCTGTTCCTGGTCTACCGGGTCATCAGTGAAACAGGCCCCACCATAACCATCGGTTTCAAGACGGCGTCCGGTATCAAGGCGGGCAAGACCGTGGTCAAGTTCAAGGACGTGGAGGTGGGCGAGGTCACCGATGTGGATATCGATTCAGATCTTGCCGCGGTAACCATCACCGTCAGCATGAAAAATAACACCAGCCAGTACATGAACGACAAGACTCGGTTCTGGGTGGTGCAGCCGCAGATTTCCGCAGGTAGTATTTCCGGGCTGAGTACCCTGCTATCGGGTAACTATATCGGCATGGACCCGTCCACAGCGGGGAGTGAAACCAAAACCTTCACCGGCCTGGAACGACCACCGGTTATTCGCTCTGATGAAGCCGGCCGCGATTTCAAACTGCGCGCCAAAGAACTCGGCGGTCTCAATTTCGGCTCGCCGGTTTACTTCAGGCAACTCGCGGTGGGCAGTGTGGTGCAATACAAATCCCTGGATGACGGGGATATCGAGCTGGAAGTGTTCGTCAAGGAGCCTTACGACAAACACATCAACGCCGCCACCCGCTTCTGGAATGCCGGCGGTTTTGATGTCACGCTGAGTGCGGAAGGCCTGAAAATCAAGACCCAGTCTCTGGTAACCATTCTTAGCGGCGGCATCGCTTTTGATACGACGCAGGGTATTGGCGAGGATGCGTCAAAGTCGGTAACCGAGGGGCATGAGTTTCACCTGTATCCCAGCCGCACCGCGGGCCGCAAGAAAACCTATCGGGTAAAACGCAAGGTGATGTTCTACTTTGAGGACTCAGTGCGCGGCCTGTTGCCGGGGGCACCGGTGCAATTGCGCGGTTATAAAATCGGTGAAGTGCTGGATGTGAGCCTGGAGTTCAACCGCGAAAACGGCAGCTTCAGGATTCCCGTGCTGGCTGAGCTCGAGCCCGGACGGGTAAAAATAGCCGGCGCAACCGATTTCGAGAGCACCATAGAGCAATTGGTGGGCAACGGCATGCGCGCCAGCCTGGCATCGGGAAACCTGTTATTTGGCAAGCTGCTGGTCAGCCTGGATCTTTATCCGAACGAAACAGCGGTACAGGCGGATACATCCGGTACCTACCCGGTCATCCCCACCATCCGCGGCACCTTCGGAGAAATCGCCCATGACGCCCGGGCGCTGATCGAAGAACTGCGCCAGGCCGCGGGAACCATCAACGACTTCCTGGGATCGAAGGCGTTTCAGGGCAGCGTCGACGATCTTTCGGCAACCCTGGACCATATCCGGTTGATTTCAGCGCAAATCAATGAAAAAACCGCTCCGCAGATAACCGCGGTGCTGTCCGGGGCGGAGTCTACACTGGATGAGGCACGCGTGATGCTCGCCACCAACTCGACCGCACGCACGGAGATAAACCGTATGTTGCTGGAACTGGGCGATGCCGCGCGCTCCATCCGCTTGCTGGCGGACTATCTCGAGCAGCATCCTGAATCATTGATCAAAGGAAAGGACTAGCCACCGTGAGCATGTATCAAATTCGCCCGATTGGCGCCACCCTGGCGGCAGTTGTTCTGGCCATGGCGCTGGCCGCCTGCGGTCACAGCCCCGCCGTACAATTCTACAGCCTGCAGCCTGCAGCTGCGAATGCCACCGGCGCCCCGCTGGACCTGGCCTTGTCCATCGGCCCGGCGCAATTCCCCCGGGCACTGGCGCGCAGCCAGATCGTCACCCGGGCCGGCGGCAGCCGGGTCAACGTGGATGAGTATCATGTGTGGAGCGCTCCTCTGGAATACGAGTTCCTGCGCGTGCTGGGCGACGACATCGCCAGCGATACACAGTCGGACCGCATCGCCGTGTACCCCAAAGAGGCGGCGTTCAAGGTCGACTACCGCGTGACACTGGATGTCCTGCAGTTTGATGGTGTAGCCGGCGACAGCGTCACCCTGCGGGCACGCTGGGCGATAGCCCCCGCTACCGGGGACGCAATTGCCGTAGGCAGCTTCGAACAAACCGAGCCCGCCCATGCGGCGACAGAGGCGGACAACTACGACGCGCTGGTGTCAGCCCACAGCGCTCTCATTGGCGACCTGGGCAGGTTGATTAGCGCGAAATTGCGGGAACTGGTCAATCACCCCGAAGGAAGTAGTGCGCCAGGCCGGTACGCTCCAACAGCGCAAGCAGCAAGGTAAGCCCTCTTGCGTGGCGTTTTAATCGATGGACTGAATCCAGGAAAAGGGGTCTTCGGCGGTGCCATACTGTATAGCTGTCAGCTCATTGAAAAGGCGCCGGGCGACGGGCCCGGACTGGTTGTCATTCACCACATAGTCCCTGCCTTTGTATGCCAGCCTGCCCACCGGTGAAATCGCCGCTGCAGTGCCACAGCCGAACACTTCTGTAATCTCACCGGATTCTATTTCGCCCAGCACCGTGTTGATGTCCAGCCTCTCTTCTTTCACGGGATAGCCCAGTGTAGGCGCCAACCGGAGAATTGAATCCCGGGTGATCCCCGCCAGAATACTGCCTGACAGTGCCGGTGTCACGATGGTACCGTCCTTATAGGCGAAGCAGATATTCATGGCCCCCACTTCCTCCACGTAGCGACCCTCGATCGCATCCAGCCACAAGACCTGGGTATACCCCTTCCTGGCCACCTCCTCCCCCACAAACAGGCTCGCCGCATAGTTGCCGCCTGTCTTGGCTTCACCAATGCCGCCTATAACCGCTCTGCGGCAAACATCTGAGACATAAACCGAAACCGGATTGAAGCCCTCTTTGAAGTAAGGCCCCACCGGGCCGGCTATAATGAAGTGCATATACGAGGAGGCCGCCCCAAGGCCAAGCTTTGGCGTGCTTGCGAACATAGCAGGTCGGATATACAGCGACGCCCCGCTCTGGTCCGGCACCCAGGTCTGGTCGGCCTGAACCAGGGCCTTAATTGCTTTGAGGTGCAGATGTTCATCCACCCGGGGCATAACCAGTCTATCGGCGGACAAATTGAATCGCAGCACGTTCTGGTCCGGCCTGAACAGGTTTATCCCGCCGTCGGCTCGACGATAGGCTTTTAGTCCCTCGAATATCTCCTGCCCGTAGTGCAACACAGACGCCGCCGGGTGCAGTGTGAAGTTATGAAAGGGCTGTACGGCGGCATCGTGCCAACCGATATCGGCATCATACTGTTGCGTAAACATATGATCAGAGAATGCATTGCCAAAGCTCAGTTCCTGGGGGCATACGCCACGTTTATCGGCGGGCAATAATTCAACATTAAGAGACATAAATTCACCAAATTTTTCAATATCCGTATTTTCAAGGCCTTTGGGCCATTTGTCTATCCTACTTCTTGGCACAATCTACAATACGGGCCCGAGAGGGCTTACTTATCCGTTGGCTTGCCCACGGCCACAGGCCACTACTACCGCACCGTGGCGTGTTCACTGCCTTCACCGGTGTCATATATCGGCTATACTCCGGGTGAATAAATAACACTGCGGTAAATAATCACGAGGCATGACCGTCTCACTAACCAAAACTTGACAGCGCGCTTGAACAGACCCTATCCAGGGCACCGACTTATTGCCGAGTGTCACAAACATTGCCGAATGTTTCACTGGCAAGCCACAAGATAAGCAAATAAATACAGTGCCTTTGCCCTATAACAAGACTGAGGAAATGTAATGTCCGAAAAACCTGTTTTAATGGATGTTGAGCTGTCTGACAAATTCGACAAGGATGATAGCCGTATTTTCATCAGTGGCTCCCAGGCGCTGGCGCGCCTGGCCCTGATACAGCGGCAGGTGGACCAAAAGCACGGCCTGAATACCCGTGGCTATATCAGTGGCTATCGCGGCTCCCCCCTGGGCATGCTGGACAATACCCTGTGGCGTGAAAACGAGCGCATGGAAGAGGCCGGCGTGGTGTTCCAGCCCGGCGTCAATGAAGATCTGGCGGCAACCGCCGTCTGGGGCACCCAGCAACTGGATTCCTTTCCCGACCCCCTGGTCGATGGCGTCTACGCCATGTGGTACGGCAAGGGGCCCGGTGTGGACCGCTCGGGGGACGCGATGCGCCACGGCAACGCCTTCGGCACCCACAAGCACGGCGGCGTATTGGTTGTTATGGGTGACGATCACCCCGGTAAATCCTCCACTGTGACCAACCAGAGCGAACCCCTGTTGTCCGCCCTGAGTATACCCATACTGTATCCTTCCAACGTACAGGAAATTATCGAATTCGGCCTGCTGGGTTGGGCATTGTCCCGTTACTGCGGGTTGTGGGTGGGCTTGAAGACCGTCAACGAGACGGTGGAGCAAACCCAGACAGTCAGCATCCACACTGATAGTTTTTCCGTGGAACTGCCGGATCGCGGGCTGGATGCGGACAATGTGAATATCAAGTTCAGGGGCTTCAACCCCCAGGCGATGGAAGTCACAGTCAAGCGGGTGCGCCTGCCACAGGTGCACAAGTTTGTGCGAGCCAACAACATCAACAAACTGCGCATCGGCGGCAGCGGCGGACTCGGTATCGTGACCTCCGGCAAAACCTACTCCGACGTGATCCATGCCTTGAACATGCTGGGACTGGATGGTGCAGGGGGGAAGGAACTGGGCATAGCCGTTTACAAGGTCGGCTGTGTGTGGCCGCTGGAACCCGAGGGCCTGAAAGAATTCGCCCGGGGCCGGCCGGAACTGCTGTTTATCGAAGAAAAGTCCGCCATGCTGGAGCCCCAGGCGGCGCACTTGTTATTCAATGAGCCCGAGCGACCAAGGCTGGTGGGCAAAAAAGACGAACTGGGCAACACCCTGCTGCCCAGTGATGTACAACTGGAGCCCGATAGCCTGGCGAATCTCATCGTGGCGCGACTCGGCGTGCTGGGCGTGTCGCAGCCCGGTCTGCTCGAACGTCACAGCGAGTTGCAACAGAACCTGGCCGAAAATGTGCAATTTACCAATGCCGCTCCCGCCACGGTTATGCGTGTACCCTATTTCTGCTCCGGCTGCCCGCACAATACCTCCACCCGTGTGCCACAGGGCAGCCTGGCCATGGCCGGCATCGGCTGCCATGCCATGGCCATGATGAAACGCTCTGACACCCTGCTGCCCACCCACATGGGCGGCGAGGGCATGAACTGGGCCGGCGTCTCCGCCTTCAGCGGCACCAGCCACATGTTCCAGAACCTGGGTGACGGCACCTATTTCCACTCCGGGTTGATGGCTATTCGCGGCGCCGTCGCCTCCGGCGTAAATATCACCTACAAGATTCTCTACAATGACGCCGTGGCCATGACCGGTGGCCAGCCCATCGACGGCTCCCTCTCCGTGCACGAAATGGCGCGCCAGGTCGCCGCCGAGGGCACCAAACAGGTTGTGGTGGTATCGGATGATCCCGGCAAGTTCAGGGGTGCACTGCCGGCCGGTGTGGAAATTCACCCCCGGGAAGAGCTCGATTTGGTGCAGAAACAACTACGGGAAATATCCGGTACCACGGTGCTGATATACGAGCAGACCTGCGCCGCGGAGAAACGCCGCCGGCGCAAGCGAGGCACCTACCCCAACCCGCCCAAGCGCCTGTTTATCAATGATGCTGTGTGTGAAGGCTGTGGCGACTGCTCAGAGCAATCCACCTGCGTCTCCGTCCAGCCCAAAGAAACCGAATTCGGCATCAAGCGCCAGATAGCCCAGTCCAGTTGCAACAAGGACTACAGCTGCAACAACGGCTTCTGCCCGGCTTTTGTAACGGTACTGAATGCGGAACCGAAAAAGCCCAGCGGTGTGGTCCTTGATGGCGCGTTGTTCGAGCAGTTGCCAACACCGGCCACCACCGCTATCAGCCACGGGTCTATGGGCGTGATGATCGCAGGCATCGGCGGCACCGGTGTGATTACCGTGGGCGCTGTTATGGGCATGGCGGCACATATAGAGGGCAAGGCCTGCTCTATCTACGATATGACCGGCCTGAGCCAGAAGAACGGCTCAGTGTACTCACACCTGCGCATCGCCGAAAATCCCGAAGACCTGGACGTCCAGCGCATTGGCGCCAGCGAGGCAGACCTGGTGCTGGGCTTCGACCTGGTGGCGGCCCTGACCGGCGACGCGGCCCAGACCTACAACAAAGGCCGCACTCATATCATTGGCAACTCCGATGTGGTGCCCACGGTGGACTTCCAGTTCGATCGCGACCTGGTAATCAATCAACACCAGATAGAATCCACCATTATTGCCAGAACCGGTGCAGACAATGCTTACTTTGTAGACGCCACCGACCTGGCGCTGAAACTGTTGGGGGACACCATTGGCGCCAATATGTTCGTGGTGGGTTATGCTGCGCAACTGGAACTGTTACCGATATCGGTGGCGGCGCTGGAGAAAGCCATCGAGCTGAATGGCACCGCCGTCAAGTTCAACCTGACGGCGTTTGCCCTGGGTCGCCTGTTCGCCCACTCGCCACAGAGCATCACCGCTCTGTTGCCGGAATCCGCCGCACCCATCGGTGAGCAGAAGCTGCACGAACTGATCAACGCCCGCGCCGGTCACCTGCGCAACTTCCAGAACCAGGCCTGGGCAGACCGCTATATGGCCGTGGTGGAAAAGGTAAGGGTCGCCGAGGAGGCGGCCAGCGCCGGCTCCACGGACCTGACCCGGGCCGTGGCCACTAACCTGTCCAAGCTCATGTCCTACAAAGACGAGTACGAAGTCGCACGGCTCTATACGGACCCGGCCTTCAAGCAAAAACTGGATGAGCAGTTCGAGCCCGGCTACACCCTGAAATTCAACCTGGCGCCGCCCATGATCAGCCGCACCAATCCGTCTACCGGTTTGCCGATGAAGCGCGAATTCGGCGACTGGATATTGCAGGGCTTCCAGGTACTGGCCAAATTGAAGGGACTGCGCGGCACGCCCCTGGATATCTTCGGCTATAGCGCGGAGCGCAAGATGGAGCGCGGCCTGATTGGTGAGTATGAGGCATTGCTGGAGCAAATCCTGGCAGGGCTGTCCGCCGCCAAACTGGACTCCGCCATCGAACTGGCCCGGCTGCCGGACGACATTCGCGGCTATGGCTATGTAAAAGATAAGTTCCTGGTTGAGGTCAACACCAGAAAAGACGAATTACTGGCAGCCTTTGCCACCTGAGCAAAAGATCATTTTTGAGAGGAGAGCATGCACAATTTTCGTTCCCATAAAGTGACCATGGGCCACGATGGCATGCTGTACAGCCTGCCCAGCCGCGAAATCATCACCGGCAGCATCGAGTACATGGCCAACGGCCTGCCCTGGGACGGCATCATCTCAGCGGATTTCTTCGGCAAGGTCAAGCCGGACATCAGCATTTACGGCAATGCGGCCGAGATGTTGTGCATGGATCCCGCCGAGGTCATGATGGTGGCCTGCCACGCCCAGGACCTGGACGCGGCGCGCACGGCCGGCTTTCGTACCGCCTACGTCAATCGCCCCCTGGAATACGGCCCCGACCGGCCACCGGAGGCCAAGCCGGATCCCTATGACTACGACGCAGACAACTTTATAGAGCTGGCACAAATGTTGCGCGCTGACAAGGCGGCGGGAAATGTCTGAACGCCACGGCATTTCCCCGGCCGGCGAACCCGTAGACTTCCAGGGCTGCCTGGCGCGGGTCAATCCCACCGACGCATCCCTGCAGCAGTTATCACAACAAGCGGATGACACCCCGGTCATCATGTTGAACCTGCTGCGCTTTCGGCCCCGGGGAGATTCCACCATCTACAGCCTGTACGGCAAAGAGGCTGCACCGGAGGTGGCAAAGGTCGGCAGCTTTATCGGCTATTACGGCGCCGTGGTAACAGACCTGGACCCGGCGCTTGGTTTTGACGCCTCCTGGGACGCGGTGGTCATGCCAGTGTATCACCGGCGCGCCTCCTACCTGGCCCTGCAGCGCAGTTCTATCTATCAGTTGGCTATCCCCTATCGCTCCGCGGGCACCTCCCGCAGGACGCTGTACGTGCTGAGTGACGGTGATACCGTTTTCAAAGACACCCACAGCATCGCCGGGATGGATGCCAGCCGTAAACCCCTGCCCACCACAGCGGGTGACATCTATGTAATCGATGTGGTGCGCTTCGCGGGAGAACAGGGCCATGAGCAGTTTCGCCACTGGGCCAACACCGTGCTGCCCCTGCTGCGGGATGCCGGCGCCACACCGCTGCTGTCACTGCAACCGGAGGTGCCGGTACTCAGCGAGGAACACTGGGATCATTGCATCCTGACCCATTTCCCCTCCCTGGACGCCGTGACTACACTGTACAGCAGCACAGCCTGGCAACTATCCCTTGGCGCACGGCGCGACGCGCTGGAGAACTCGGTGACTGTGGCAAGCACCGGCATCCCCCTGCCCACCTAACGATTTCCGGGGACACAATACTTAATTCAATCGAGCAGGACTTTGTACCTGCGCGATCGAATTAAGTATTGTGTCCCCGGAATTACATGCCAAGAACAGGTTGAAGGGGGATCATGTGTTCCTCAGCTTTGTACTGGATTGGTAACATAAGCGACCCACTATCCAACGTGTGGGCATTGTTTAGCGAATTTGAATCCACCTGGAGCGAAAGTACCGATGGCACTACCGTGTTTCTCAAAGATACGGGGTGGGTGCCAATGATGTCGGCCTGATGACTGAGAGACATGGTAAATAATTCTGCGTAGCAGTCAGGGTGAAATATTAAGACTGATCGACGACAACCAGCGAGCGAAGAAATACAGCGAGTTCATCTTCTTCGACAATGCCCTGCGCTGCTGCAACTATTTTTTCTCCCAGTTGTTCCACGTCAAACTCTATATTAATGCCATTTAGCTTAAGAATAATTTGCATCGATGAATGAGCTGTAGGTTTATTGGCATCATGAAAGCAATGGCCAACTGCAATATAGCAGGCATAACAAGCGGCAAGATCAAAAATATCTCCGACGAGTCCATACGCGAGTCGGTTTTCTATCCTGCCAATCACAGCTTCGATCGACTTGTTGCGAGCCATTCCCTGCAGTTCTTCGGATGATATTACCCGTTCATGAATAGCGACAATTTGATCTGCCGTTAAGTAATGCACTACTTATCTTTCAGGTAATCGTTTACAGCCAGGGAAGCTTCGCCCAGAGAGGCCAGTGCCGCTTCTACTTCTTCAGTGGTGGCGGCAGTAAAATCCAACTTTTCGATAGCGCTCACCGGGACAAAGTAGCCCACAACATTGGAGCGATTGAGCACGGCTACTGGCTGAGAGCCAGCATTTTCCAGAACTTTTTTTGGCTCACGCAGTTCAGTTATAGAGATTGTTTTTTTTGACAGTAGAGTTTCCATGGGCTTCCACCTTCAAAACAGTTTGCATAGGCGGAATAATACACCTTTAAATGTGTATTTAAAAGTAATTATGCATGACCGATGCTAAAAAAATGGGTCCGGTAAACCCCCGGGCCGATTTTGAACTTGTCGAGGAATGATCTTATCCTGGCCAGATCGAATATTCTTCAGTCCGTTGCGCTTCACAAGGCTGGATGTAGTATTCGGCCGGCAACGGATACCTCCTCATAGGCCACCTCAAATCCTGTTTCCCCGGGCCTTCCCCACCAACAAGCCTGCTCATCGAGCTGGACATGCCAGTGGGTCTGCGCAGGTGTCTGGTCGGGCACCAGCACAGCGGGACAAACGTCCGGGGACACAATACTTAATTCATAAATATCGCGCTGGTACAACGCCCTACTCGGCTGAATTAAGTATTGTGTCCCCGGAAATATACACCGGCGATAACTACTTTGTTGCTCATCGATCTATACCTGTCCAATTCCCAGAATCTACACTGTATACCGGAAGGGGCCCCCTGCTTGTCCTGATTGGTAAAGCACTTATCCTAAAAGATACTGTCGTCTTGTCAGGTGCGCCGTTGCCGATGGCAAGCTGTGGAGTCCTGTTCTACAATGAATGCTGTTTGCGGACTACCGATACTACTGACCCATACGAGTGAAGAAATGAGACTATCCGGACTTATTCTGGCCATGCTTCTGTGTGTGATGCCAGGCATCATCCAGACCGCTGCAAAGAAAATCGGTTTGGTAGACGCGGGGCATGGCAAGGTCAGGCTGGAAATCATCGCACCCTAAAATGGGGACGCTACCCTTTTCCAGGGGAAAAGGGTAGCGTCCCTTTATCTTAGGGCTCAGTCCAACAAATTAATCCAGCGCGTGCATAACGCGCGCTGAACTCGGCGTATGTTTGGCCCCTGGTTTTTGGCCATCCGCGTCACAGGGCAGTACAAAGTCCGGATAATGATCTACAAAGTGCTGCTCCATCACCTTCGATATCAGTTCCATTTCTTCTGGGCCGACGCGAATCCAGCCATCGTACTTCGAATCGATTTCGAGAATGGCTATTTGCATGGTGGCAAAGACAAAGGTGAGCAATGTCAGTGAGCCTATCTGCACACGCCGCGCCACGTAGGGAAGAGTAAAGGTTGCAATGGACAATATTGCCACGGCGCTTACCCCCAGCATTAGCCAGGTGACAGCCCCTGGGACGGCGGGTCGAGTCTCTGCAATTCGCCGGCGCCGAGCATCAATACGATCCCGCTCCGTGGATATGATTACGCCGAAAGGCTGGCTGGTACGCGTGGCAGCCACGTCAGTCAGAACATCGGTGAGCAGGGCACCCCATTGAGATACTTCCGGCACTACCTCCATATTCGACTCTGCCATTATCGGCCACTCCAGATTAACGACAGCGCGCGCATAACATATCAAAGCGGACTGCCCAGTGATCGTATGTTCGTCATTGAGGTACTGAAGCAGCCTGAACTCACCCGCCACTCGCCCAGCTTCGTCACCGGCGCTTAGTTTGGCCCGATTGTAGGATGTGAAGACCTGCACCAACACGAAAGCCAGTAGAAGTGTTGTCAGGGCCAGGAGAGGCGATACCATGAGCTCCAGTTTCACCCCCTGCACTTCAGACTTGGCATATGGTCTCACCCGGGTGTTCGCAATAACCCCAACTATCACTGCCGCCGCTAGTACCAAAATAGTGACGATCATTGTTCCCCCTGGATTTCTAATTGCGAAGATATCCGTCAGCGCTGAGATAATGCGCCTCCGGAAACTCTATTTTGTTGAGAAATAAGGAATATTTCGCACTAGGCATAAAAGATCCCTCCGTGTTTGGTATGATTTTAAGCGCTTAAACCAAGCCATGCAAAACAAAAAGAGATTACGATGGGAGAAACTCTGCAGCGCGCGTTACACACATCCCCATAATACCGTGGATCCCAAAAAGGCGCCTCAATAGCTATCGTTAGATACAGCAATGAAGACGCGACATTTGTCGGTGAAGTCATTAATACCCGGGACACAATACTTAATTCAATCGTTCAGGACTTCGTACCTGCGCGATTGAATTAAGTATTGTGTCCCCGGAAATACCCCGGAGCTTAACCCTATGCGGCCAGCGTTGCCGAGGGAAGTTCGCCGAATAATGCGCGGTAATTCTGCGCAAAGCGGCTCAGATGGCTGAATCCGAGCGCCTGGGCTGTGTCTGTTACCGATGTCATGGCACTGTCGGCACGGAGAAGGCGGCTTTTGGCGGCATTGAGCCGGCTATACCGGATATATTGCACCGGCGTGACGCCCAGTACCTCTCGAAACGCTGTTTCCAGGGATCTCGTGCTCGTACCGGCAACCAGCGTCAGTGTTTCCATGCCCAGTGGTGATTCAAGATGCGCCTCGATGTAAGTTCGCGCCCGTTCCAGGTAGCGCAGGCGATTTTTGCGCCCCAGGGCTCCCCGCGCGGGCCCGGGGGAGCCGGCCATGACGAGGCTCAGCGTGGTGACAATATGCTCTTCTATCTCCTGCAGGCAAAGCGCGAGACCGGCCGGCTGCGACGTGGATTGAATGATCTCAAACACGCGGCGGGTGGCGCTTGTCAGGCTGGCTATCGTGGCATTATCCAGGCTGATCACAGAAGTCTCTGCAATCATCTGGTAAAGCTCCCTTTTATGTGCCGCGGCGTCCAGGGCCTGAGGGAGTCGCGACACAGGAATCGTTACAACCATCATCCGCAAGTTGCGCGGGGTACGGTAAAAGCACTCAGAGTGCTCAACCATCAGCCCGACGTCATTGGCGCCGAACTCACGGCCCTGGAAAACACCTCTGTCGCCCCGGTTTAAGGGCAGTACCAGCGCGACGTGATCGTCCGGCGCGATGCCTGAAACCGACATCCCCTGGCTGCAGTACTGGTCGGTAAACCTGAGATTCGACGAAGCGTACAAATCGAACCATGCCTTAAACTTGCCAGCCCCGACTTGTTGATAATCTGTGCGCCAGTCTTTATTCAGCCGCGACACCTCATTGAGCTCCATACATTCATCCGTGGTGAAGCGTTGCGGGGCGAGGAGGTCTTCCTTGTCTTTCATCATACGAGCAGCCCAGTGAATTTTGACGCGGGTAAAATAATAGCCTTATGTGCGTAATGTGTATCTTCGAGTTGGGAATTTGAGTCAATGTACGAAGCCAAACTAATTAGTGCGAACCCGTAAACTCCCGTTTTTGTCATCCCCTCGCAGGCGGGAATGACACTCCAGGGCAATATCGGAGTCCCCGGATGCGCACTAATTATATGACAGTGGAGTTTGGATTGGCTTATAAATCTATATCCAATTTACGCAGAAAGTTTGGTAAACTCGCCCAATAATGAACCCTGCATCCGATGACATTGTTACCCCCCCCGACGTCACTGTTAATGAGTGTGTGGAACTTGGCATTTTAGCGCAGGGTAATGGTTGGGACACCGATTACCGGCAGGTCACTTCGGGTAAGTTCGAATCCCGGCTCAAATTGTACGCATCTTCGAAGATCCGGCTTACCGAACACCGCTGTAATCAGAAAATGCTGGT
>QNFS01000045.1 GCA_003646415.1 Gammaproteobacteria bacterium | reverse complement strand
TCGATTTTCGCAAAACGCAATAAAGCATCTGCATTGAGCCCACTGGCAGTGGCTGATCGTAGCAACGACTTGACGTAGTGGATGGGAAACGTCGAAATATACATCCCGCTATTCCATTCCCGTTATGATTCCGGGAATCCCGAGAAGCTCTGCGCTGATTTCCACGCGGCGGTATACTTCACGCAACAGCTTAAGGGCATGATCCATATCCGCCAAACCAGCTTTTAACAACCCTTTTTCAGTCACTTACTGAACAAGGCCCCAATAATGGTTGAGTTATAACTGTATCTGGTGTTTAAGGAATTTGGAAGAGGCGCCTACCTGCCTAAAAGCGCGGAACTAATCACCCACACTGGGCGCAAGCTCCGGATCGAATGGCAACTCATCGAGGTGCTCGACATACTCAAACACATCGAACGGCAGTGCCCCGGGGTCGATCGGCGGCCTTGCCAGATCCCTGACTTCAGCTGAGGCATTGGCAATACCGGTAAATGGAATTCCATGCTTTTCAGGCATATCCGGGTACTTCTTCTTCATGAGTTCGTGGCGCAGCCTCATTCGTGCAAATGGCTGCTTCAGATGGATAAGGTTCAGCATCATCGGTGACTTTTCACGGGGGTCAGACGGTAGGAAGAAGAAGGCTGCGCCGATGCCGCTGGCATCGCCGACGGGGTCAGATGATTCCAGTGTCGCTTGTAATTACCCTTCACTGTGGCGCCCAGTTGAGGACCGGCATAAATGAAAACACTGTCACGCCGACTGCGGGTATCCCCGTTCAATAACAGGGCTGTCTGATCAATACCGTCTATGATACGGTCTGTTGGAATGTACTTTGTGCCACCCCCAAGTCGGGCAAAGGTGGTGAACAAATCGGTTATGTGGAGAATATCACCGGCAATCTGCGGCTCGATCATTCCCGGCCACCAGGCCTGCGCCGTTACGCGAACACCTCCTTCCAGAAAACTTCCCTCCGCTTTCTGTTTGATTGAGGCAGTGTCTCTGTCGCGCTCACTGTGCTTGCACCATTCCGTATCCATACTAAACTTGTAATCATGTGGGTATGTTATCACTCTTCCTCACATTTATTATAATTTATTCTTGATTTTACTACACTTGGCGCTATTATTAGCCTTTATATTATAATATTTACTCCGAATTCGAGGAATCCAGGATGAAAAAGCTCGACCGCCGCGACTTTCTCAAGTCTTCCTCCATCGCCGGTATCAGCGTATTGAGCGTCGACAAGGCCTGGTCCCTGACCACACTGGAACCCATTCAAGACACCCTGAAGACAGACTACCCCTACCGCGGCTGGGAGGACATCTATCGCAGGGAATACGAGCACGATGTGGTGGGCTTCTCCGCCCACTGCGTCAATTGCCACGGCAACTGCGCGTTCAAGATCCTGGCCAGAGACGGCATCGTGGTACGGGAGGAGCAGTTGGCCCAGTACCCGCAGATCGCCCCGGACATTCCCGACACCAACCCCCGCGGCTGCCAGAAGGGCGCCATCCACTCCCAGGCCATGTACGACCCAGATCGCATTCGCTACCCCATGAAGCGGGCTGGCGAGCGCGGCGAGGGCAAGTGGCAGAGGATCTCCTGGGACCAGGTCACAGAGGAAATCGCGGACAAGATCATCGACCTGTATGAGGCCCACGGCCCGGGCTGCCTGGCGACCCACACCGGCACCGGCACCGTTTCCAACGGCAAGTTGGCGGCGGGCCTACGCTTTGCATCACTGCTGGGAGGCATTCAGGAAGACTCCCTCACTGATGTCGGCGACGGCCAGTCGGGCCAGTACCTGGCCTATGGTGACAATATGCAAAACGCCACCTCCGACGCCTGGTTCGGAGCCGATTACCTGTTGCTCTCTTATCTCAATGTCAGCGTAACGCGCATACCCGACGCCCACTACGTATGGGAGGCGAAGTACAATGGCGCCCGGGTGGTGGCCACCTCGCCGGACTACAACCCCACCGCCATCCATACGGACCGCTGGCTCAATATTCAGCCCGGCGCCGACCCCTTTCTATATATGGCCATGGTGCATACCATCCTGGAGGAAAACCTGGTCGATGAAGGTTTCGTGCGCGAGCAAACGGACCTCACCCTGCTTGTGCGGGATGACAACGGCAAGCTGTTGCGCGAGGCGGACCTCGAAGCCGGCGGCAAAGACGACGTGTTCTACCTGTGGGACGAAAAGTCCGGCAGGGCGGTCAAAGCCCCCGGCTCCACGGGCAGTGAGGCGAAGACCCTGGATCTGGGCGCCATAACCCCCGCCCTGAAAGGCAACTTCAAGGTGGGCGACATCACGGTGCAACCGGCCTATATGCACATGCGGGCGGAGGCTATGAAATTCTCTCCTGAAGCCACCCGCGAGAAAACCGGTATTCATCCGGACATCGTACGCGACGAGGCACGCCGTTTCGCCGCGGCGAAAAAAGCGGTGATCGCCGCCGGGTTTGCCTCGGCCAAAATGCTGAATGGCATTTACACACAGTGGGCGCAGATCCTGATGTGCGCCCTCACCGGCCACAGCGGTGAAAGCGGCGGTTACTGGAGCCCGTTCAGCATGTGGGGATTTGAATCCGTCTTCTATCTGGGCTTTATGCAACTGGGCAAGACGCCGCGGATGGAAGCAGGCGGACTGGGGGAGTTCGTGCACGGCAAGAAGATTATCGAGGCCAGGGCATTCTACAACAATGACAAACTCAAGGCTCGCACCGGCTTCGACGTGGAAGAGATGCAGCACATGATCGAAGAGGCCGTCGAGACCGGCCAGATGCCGGTCTACGAGGGCCTGAAAGGCGCCATTTTGCAGGGCGACAACAAGTTCGCCCGCAACAAAGGCCCCCATTACCGGGAGCGTATGCTGGAACATTTTTCGGAGCTTTTCGTCAATATCAACGTACGCATGGATTCCACCGCGATGTACGCGGCTTACGTGCTGCCCGCCGCCGGGCATTACGAGGGTTGGGATTTTCGGACCACGCCCATGCACCGTTTTGGCAACCTGTTTACCGCCCCGGTCAAGCCCATCGGCGAGGCCAAGCCCGAGTGGGAACTGTATGTGCTGCTGACTAAAAAAATCCAGGAAAGGGCCATTGCACGGGGCATTACCGCCTACCAGGACGGCCCGGTTACCCGCGATCTGCACACCATCCATGACGACTACACCATGGGCGGCAAAATGATGACCGCGCAGCAGCAAGTGCGCTTCCTGGTGGAAAACAGTCCGCAGTTCCAGGGCCAGCCCTTTGACGAGGCGGTGAATAAAGGCTTCGTCACAATTGGGGAAAGCCCCTCTCCCCCCAGCGCCAAGGTGACCCCGGACAAACCAGTGCAGGCCTGGAGGCAACAGTTGGAGGACAAGGTTCCCTACCCCACACTGTCGGGCCGCATAACCTTTTACTGTGACCACGACTGGTACCAGCAGCTCGGATCAACCGTACCCACCGCCAGGGATAACGCGGGACCGGCCAGCTCGAACTACCCCTATACCTTTTATACCCCGCACACGCGCTGGGGCATACACACTACCTGGCGCTCCAACAAGTATATGATGCGCCTGCAGCGCGGTGAGCCCAATGTCTATATCAGCCCGGTCATGGCGGCCGCCAAGGGTATTGAAGACGGAAGCCAGGTACGGGTGTTCAATAATCTGGGGGAGTTTTACGCCCAGGCCAAGGTGGCACCCACCGTCAGGGACAACCAGGTGATGATGGAACACGCCTGGGAACCCTACCAGATGCGGGAGCAAAAAGGGCTCAACCATGTTGTCGCCACCCTGATCCAGCCACTGGAACTGGTGGGTAACTGGGGGCACCTCAAGTTCGACATGTACAAGTGGAACCCCAACCAGTTGTCCAATGAATCCGGCGTGGATATCGAATCCGCCGAACGCGTACAGGAGGCCTGAATCATGAGCAACAGACAACTCGCCATGGTCATGGACCTCAACAAGTGCATCGGCTGCCATACCTGCACCTCGGCCTGTAAGACCCAGTGGACCAATCGCAACGGCCGCGAATACATGTACTGGAACAACGTGGAGACCAAGCCGGGGGCCGGCTATCCACGCGACTACGAGGCCAGCGGCGGCGGCTTCGACGAGAACGGCCAGCTGAAGATGGGCAAACTGCCCAGTGCCGAGGATTACGGCGAGCCCTGGGAATACAACTACGAAGAGGCCCTGATGACAGGCACCGACCCGTGGCTGCGCCCCAACGTCAAACCCACCTGGGGCGCCAACTGGGATGAGGATGAAGGCGAGGGTGACTACCCCAACAGCTATCACTTCTACCTGCCGCGTATCTGCAATCACTGCAGCAACCCGGCCTGCCTGGCGGCCTGCTCGCGCAACGCCATCTACAAAAGGCAGGAGGATGGCATCGTGCTGATCGACCAGGAACGCTGCCGCGGCTACCGCTACTGTGTGACCGCCTGCCCCTACAAAAAGGTGTATTTCAACGAGAAAGTATCCAAGTCGGAAAAGTGTATTTTCTGCTATCCGCGCATAGAGAAAGGCCTGCCCACCGCCTGTGCCCAGCAGTGTGTGGGCAGGATTCGCTGGGTCGGCTACCGGGATGACAGGGAGGGGCCAATCTACACGCTGGTAGACAAGTACAAGGTCGCCCTGCCCCTGCACGCGGAGTGGGGCACCGACCCCAATGTATTCTATGTGCCGCCCACCGCCCCGGACGCGTTTCGCGCCGATGGCAGCCCGGCGGATGAGGATCGCATACCCCTGTCCTATCTGGAGAGCCTGTTTGGCGACGGCGTACGTGCGGCACTGGATACCCTGGAAGCGGAGCGAAGTAAAAAACGTGCAGGTAAAGGGTCCGAACTGATGGATACCCTCATCGCCTACAAGCACAGCGACATGTTCAAGTTGGGTTGAGCCATGATTAATCTGACAGACAGTGCCGGCGCGCGCTCACGGCTATTTCAATTGATCGCCCTGGGCTTTGCCCATCCGGTGCCCGAGTTCCATCAAATACTGAGCGATGGCAGTTACATCAATGCCCTGAAAAGCAATGCTGTGGACGCTGCCGCCTGCGGCACTGCACTGCCTTATGCGCAATACAGTTTTGCCGATTTCGAAGCGGATTATATTCACCTGTTCCAGATGGGCCGGGGTGGCAAACCTATCATCGCCCTCACCGCCGGTGATCACAAAGAAATCAATAAAGAACTGGGCCGGCCTGAATTCCTGCTGCAATACACTGCCTGGTACAAACACTTCGGGCTGAAGATAGACGAAAACGAGGGCGGCAACGAACTTCCTGATCACCTGGTCTGCCAGCTGGAGTTCATGTCCTGGCTGTCACACCTGGAGGACACCGCGGAGGATAACGGCGCCCTGCAACACGGTTACCAGAGCGCACAGCGGGATTTCCTGCAACGCCACCTGCAACCCTTTCTGGAATTACTTGTGACCGAACTACAGCGCGCTGCCGACAGGCCCCGCAGCAACCCCGTCCATCTGGCGCTGGCGGCACTGGCCCTGGAAGTGACAGACACCCTGCTGCAACAGTTCGATGCCGTACTGGATACCTCCAACCAAACGACTACCAGTGGCGATCCAGACCAGATCGCCGCTGTCAATTTGTGGGGATAAGCCTTATGAAAATCACCATTGCATTACTCCTGTCTGCCGCCATGCTTGCCGGCTGCAGTTCTTCCGGGCCCGAGGCGCCCACCGGGTCGAAACCGAAAGCTGCCGCCGTGGTGATAGACAATACACCTGTTGAACCCCTGGAGATTGGCGGGAGCATCAGTCTGCTACAGGCCAGCGGTGACTTGCGCGACCCGCAGGCAGCGGGCTGGCGCGAGGCACAGGAATACAGCATGGACCTGGGTATGGCCCCGCCGGTACACCAGTCGATCAATTTACGTCTGGACGACAGCGCGGCACCACAGCCGATCTACGTGCGCGCCGCCAGCGACGGCAAGAAACTTTACCTGCGCCTGCGCTGGCCGGATGCCTCCGAAAATGCCGCTACCAGCCGCACTGATTTTGCCGATGGCGTCGCCGTACAATTTGCACTGGGTGATCCCGCCGCTGATGGCAGCCCCACCACCTCATTTATGATGGGCGCGCCCAACGGCCCGGTGAACATCTGGTACTGGAAAGCCGGCCAGGCGGAGGCCCAGAACCTGGCAGCCGGTGGCTTTGGCAGCACCACACCGCTTGATACCGCAGGCCTCGAATCATCCAGCGTATTCCGCGACAACGGGGAGTGGGTCGTGGTATTCAGCCGTCCACTGCTACAAAGCGGCGAGCACCTGGTGAACCTGGAGAGCGGCACCGCCAGCGTGGCTTTCGCCCTGTGGCAGGGCGACCAACGACAGCGGGACGGCCTCAAGCATGTTTCCATGGGCTGGGTCTCTCTGGAGCCCGCTCTATGAGTGGCACGGTTGAATACATTCCCACGGTTGAAACCGTTGCACCGATAGAAGATTGTGGCCGCGGCCATGCCTGCAGCTTTTGCCCCGAAGAAGACAGCTGCACGCTGGACAAGGCAAACCACAGCAAAGTGCATATGCAGCAGCGGCTGTCGAAAATGAACTGGATTATTCCGGTGATGGCCAACAAGGGCGGCGTGGGCAAAAGCACCGTGTCAGCCAACCTGGCCGTTGCACTGGCGCAACTCGGTTATGCGGTGGGCC
The DNA here is from genome assembly GCA_003646415.1 of Gammaproteobacteria bacterium. Taxonomy (GTDB): domain Bacteria; phylum Pseudomonadota; class Gammaproteobacteria; order Pseudomonadales; family Halieaceae; genus JBALVO01. The sequence continues at coordinate 8,879 of QNFS01000045.1, read as the reverse complement.
TGGCGGATGCCGATATCCACGGACCCAACGCCGCGCGCCTGTTTGGTATGCAGAATGAGAAGGTCAAAGTCACCGGGCGCGGCATCAACGCGCCCGAATATGAAATAGCAGGCCGTGGCGAGTCTACAGGCCGCAGCAATTCTACAAGCCGCGGCACTCTACGGGTGGGTTCGCTGGCGTTCTTCCTGGAAGAATTCGATACCCCCGTTGTTTGGCGCGATGCCTACAAGCACGACTATATCCACCATATGCTGGGGTCTTTCGACTGGGGTGTACTGGATTTCCTGATTGTCGATATGCCACCGGGAACCGGTAACGAGTTGATAACTCTTGGCGACGTGCTCAAGGGATGCAATACCAGCGCACTGCTGGTCACCTCTGCCGACGCCATTGCACTACAGGATACACGCAAGGCAGCACGTTACTGCAAGGAGTCCGCCTTGCCCATATTAGGCGTGGTTGAGAATTATGCCGGCACCATCTGCCCCCATTGTGGCGGCGAGTTCGACATGTTCCCGCGGGCACCGGAAGCTGAGGCATTCGAGCAGCAGGGGATAGCGACACTGGCGCGCCTGCCGTTTACCCCGGCCATCGGGGCCGGCGCCGCTGCGGGTGCACCTGTCGCCGGTGATATAAATTCACCTATGCACGGTGTTTTTGCCGCCCTGGCAACGACCTGCAGGGATGAACTTATCGCGCAGCAACGGAAAATGATGTCGTGAATGCATCGCAGCCACTCAAGTCCCGTCGCGGCTTTTTGACAGCATTGTTTCCCGACCCGCATAAATCTTCCGGCAAAACCGGGCTCACCACCGTCGCCGAATTGCGCCAACAAACTGACGCGGTGCTGTGGGCAGTAGCGGGTGATGCCCCGGACAATATATTCATTGCCGGTGACGACGGTGTGATATTTCATTTCGACGGACAGCGCTGGCAGCAGGAAGACCTGGGCAGCAAACTCAATGTGCATTCCTTATGTATTTCCGGGGACCGCGTATTTTCCGTGGGCTGGTTAGGCCGTATTTGCGTGCGTGAAGAGGGTCAGTGGCGGCCCATGCAAGGGGGGCAAAATGACAGCAGCACCGTCAACCAACCCCTGTTCGAAATTGATGCCGCCCCCGATGGAAGTCTCTGGGCCGTGGGTGATTATGGACGCATCACCCGCTATGACGGCGAACAATGGCTGGAGCAGGACTGTGGCCACACGGCAAACTTGCGCGCCATCCTGCCGCTGGCCGATGGCCGGGTGCTAGCCGGCGGACTGGGCGGCACAGTACTTGAACTGTGTGACGGACAATGGCGGAAAATTGAGACCAACACCGGCTGCCCCATTGTCAGCATGACCTGCCTCAACGACGACACCGTCATCGCGGTTGGCGGTGAATACAGTACCCAAACAAACGAGTTTCTGGGGCGCATCTTCCTGTACAGCGAAGGCATCTGGTCAGCGGTAGACATCAATTACCCCCTGCCGCGTTTGCGGCGGGTGCGCCGTGAAGGGAACAACATACTAATCACCGGTGACGGCGGCACCGCCTTTCGCTGGACTGAAAGTGGTGTAAGCCTGTTAGCCACCCGCCTGCGCTACGACCTGCACGACGTCATCAGTTTCTCCAGCGGGGAGGCCCTGATCTGCGGCGACAACGGCACAGTACTGCGGGAGAGCCCACGCGCCGAGCAATCCGAGCCTGCGATCGACGGCCACACGGCCCGTTGGCAGACAATCTCCAATGGAGAGACCAACAAGACCCTGCGCGCGATCTGGCCCCTTGACGACAAACATGTAATAGCCGCCGGCGACTCGGGAACCGTGTTGCACTATTGCGATGAGGAAATCACCGTCCACCAGACACCGGGCAAACAACGCATCCACGCCCTGTGGGGTAGCTCACCCAGAAATATTTATGCGGTTTGCGATGCCGCCACCATTCTACACTTTGATGGCCAGCAGTGGAGCGAGGCTCATAAAGGTGGGGTAGATACTGCCTTGCTGGCCATTACCGGCTTCGGCCCCCACGATATATTCGCCGTGGGCGATAACGGTTACGCCCTGCGTTACGACGGCCTCATGTGGCGACAAATCGAAACGGGTATCAAGCAGGAACTCTACGGCCTGTGGGGGCAGGATTCCCAGCATCTGTTGGCAGTGGGTGGCGGCGGCGTCATCCTGCGCTGGAACGGTGAGCGCTGGAAATCATTCGGCGCCGGCACCGAGCAGGACCTGTACGGCGTACATGGCAGCTCCCTGAACAAACTGTTTATCGCGGGCCTGGGCGGTACATTGATCCGTTTCGAGGATAACACCTGGCACCGCGAGTTCTCCGGCGTGCGCAGCGACCTGCATGCCCTGACCGGCAGCGAAGGTGTTTTCTACGCCGTCGGCTCCAATGGCTCTATCCTGCGCAACATTGACGGCATCTGGGAACCCGAGCACAGCGGCTGTGACAACACGCTGCAAGCGGTAGCGGCGACATCCACTGCCGTTTACGCGGTGGGCTCTGGTGGAGTAATCTTAAAAAGACAAACCTAATTCAAGCCAGAAAGTCGCGAATTGCCGGTATCACCACACACGCTATGGTGAGGCCCTGCATCCAGTACATCAGCAGAAACTTGCCTTCCACCCGCTCGAACCGCACATCCACCTGAGCAAACCGCTTGCCCAAGCTGGATTCCATCTCCATGAACTCACTGTCCGTACTGGCCTTCATTTCCGCGAACCGCCTGTCCATGTTGGCCTGCATCTCGGTGAACCTCTTACCCACCTCCCCGAAGCGCATATCCATGTTGGTTTCCATCTCGGTGAATCTCTTGTCCACCTCCCCGAACCGCATATCCATGTTGGTTTCCATCTCGGTGAATCTCTTATCCACCCCCCCGAACCGCCTGTCCATGGTCGCCTCTATCCGCGTCTCAAATTCGGTAAAGCGGGTGTCGAGATAATCCCGTGTGACCAGGGCATCGAAATTGTGGAGAAACCTGGCAGTCATGGCTTTTGCGTGCACCTCGGCCTGTTCGCGGGGAACCCCGGACGCTTCGAGTTCATGGGTATACTCCAGTGGATCAAACGCTATTGCCGCCATACTACACCTCCGATGTGCATTGACCAACACTAGCAGGGACGCACTGTAAACCGAACATCACATTCGGGCGGAAATTAGGGGATACTGCATTTAACTGCGTGAAGGTGCTCTTACGCAAAAAGGCGCTGACCCTAATGGCTCTTTTTGCATCAAGCCACTGCTTCCAACACCGCGCCCAGCCGATTCAAGTCGGTCTCGGGAAAAAAGTTGACCCAGACACACCAGTAGGATCCGGCTTTAACCGTTTCAACTCGCGCCAGCTTACCCCGGTCCGATTCACCCCGGAAGTCAACGGATGTCACAAGGGAACCCGAGTCATTGTAAAAAACACCGACGCTGTCAAATTCCGGGTCATAAGCTACAACGATTGCCCGCCCACCTACCTGTACATTAATAAGATCGTTGTGCTCGCGAATCGCGTCCTGCGTATAGGCCACCGAGTCTTTACCGACATTAAAGCCCCACACGTATTCCTTGCTGTGCAGCCTGTCGTCTTCATGGTCCATGGTGTTGAACAGTAACGACTGCGTTCTGTCGTGCGGCAATACTCCCCACAGGAAGACCAGTTCTACCGCGTGATCAAAAAAGAACATTATGGGGTTCTTGCTGAATTTAGGTATTTTGTTGAGAAACACCTTCCCCTCGGGATAGGCTTTGGCGAAAGCCTTGAAAGGCATGCGAAAAGTCGGCCATTCCTGCATACCCTCGCCGTGCCGGCCATCACACTCGCGTGTGCCATACATCTGCTGAATGGGCTCTCCGGTGTTGAGATCTTTCATAATCAGGTTATTGCCGTGCTGGGCGATAACTTCCAGGTCCAGCTTGTCGCCCTTGATTTCCGGCTTGTAGCCGTGACCGAGGTGGGTCATGGCACAGTAGGTCAGGATAACGTTTTCGCCGCCCAGGCCTTCGGGACTACCGGCCAGGTGGGGGCGCTTGATGTGATAGTCCGGGTGGGCCCGCGCCTCACCGTTGTTTTCAATCACGATTACACTTTCGTCGCCGCGGACGAAGTCTTTCGCCTCCTCCACGGAATAATACGTAGCGCTGTTTTGCTGATTGCGCAAACCCACATGCAGCCAAATCCAGGGGAAGCCCACCATAAAGGCATTGGCAATAGCCAGGGTAACTGTCACCCAACCGAAACCCGCGCCGAAGGCGTAGTGCAATACAACGGCCAGGCCGGTGCCAAGCAGGCCAGTGGCCACCAGTTTATTCTCGTTGCGTATCGCTTTAAGCATGTTCTCGCGGGAGACATCCAGCACCGCCTGGGTGACATCACCCAGATCACGAAAATAAACGAAACTTGCATAAGTAGCCGCTGCAAGCGCGACCCAGTAGGTTAATTCAAACATCACAAACCCTCCTCACAGAAAACAAACACACACCGAAGTGCATACCAAACATGCCGGTGATAATACTATCAATGATATGTTTGTCAACAATAATATTGTCAATAATTATTCCAGCTGTTAACCTGCGGTCTTTCTTTGGCCCTTATAAGCCGATAGACGATACTTGCGATCACAATAAAACAGGAGTTTTGCAACAATGACCAAAGCCAGGCAGCGGGTTCGAGCACCCCAAATGCAGCCAGCCGAGCGTCGGCAACAGTTATTGGCCGCCGGTGTTGCCTGCATTGCCAGCAAGGGGATTGGCGCCACCAAGCACGCCGATCTGGCCAGGGCCTGCAAGGTATCAGTACCGGCGGTCTTTACCTATTTCCCCAATCGCGAGACCCTGGTGACCTCAATTCTGGCCGAAGTGGGCGAGAAGTTACTGCAGCACGTTATTCAACCCGCCCAGGCCCTGCCCGACCCGGGGCAGCGACTGACCGCCACCGCGCCGCTGTTCAATGAATACGCGGCCCAACAGCCGGATTATGTGAAGGTGTGGCTGATGTGGAGCATGCACTTCTCACCGGAAGTGCGCGCGCAATACCAGAAATTCGAGACACGGGTCATCGACGCCCTCGGCAAAATGATTACGGAAGGAACAGGAAGCGGCGGGGCTGAGGAAGATATCCAGGACCGGGCCCGCATGATCCTGGCCTCTTCCGCATTCCTGGCCAAAATGGTGTTCGATGGCGTGTCAGAAAAACGCCGCAATGCCTTTGTGGAACATGTGCTGGAACCACTTGCGTCTACTATATAAGACAATATTGATAAATCAGCAGGAGAAAGCCATGAGATCGATAATCAACGTTTTGCTTGTTTTAGGACTAATACTGACTGTTGCGCCGCTTAGTGCCGCCAACATAGTCCACGACGCAGAATATTATGTCCTGGAAAAACAAAACGGCGAGCGCTGGTCAGTCGAGGACAAAGACCTGGACAAGCGCCTGGCCGAATTTCGCAAGAAAAATGGCGGCAAGCCACCTAATATTTTCTACATACTGATCGATGACATCGGCTTTGGAGATCTGGGCAGCAAAACACTGAATGCGATCCGCGGTTACAAGACCCCCAATATCAACGAGTTCGCCCGCGATGGCATGCGCCTGGCCCGGATGTATACCGAGCCCTCCTGTACGCCCACCCGGGTTGCGTTTATGACGGGTCGCCATCCGTTCCGCAATGGTATGGGCAATACGGCGGTGGACATCTCAGGCTTCGGGCTTGCCGATGAAGAGGTGACGCTGGCCGAAATCCTTTCTGACAACGGCTATAACACGGTACATATCGGTAAATGGCATATGGGAGACATCCGGGAAGCCTGGCCCACTATGCAGGGCTTTGACTACGCGGCCTTCCCTATTCACCAGCAGGGCCAACTGACCATTTACCATGATGACGCCGCCGACGAGGAAATCAGCATAGGCATAGGCAAAAACAACTACGATGATCGCTACACGCTGGATGAATGGCTGCGCACAGATGCCTCATCCATGGTCACCGGAGTTGAGGGCAAGCGTGGCGAGAACGTGCGTGAGGTGCATATGAAGCCCGGTGAGCGCTGGACCGAGGCCAAGTATCACGCCATGAACGTGCGCTACCAGGACCAGGCCATGGAGCAGTTGCGCAAGCTGGCCAAGGCCGACAAACCGTTCTTCCTGCAATACTGGCCGCTGTACCCACTCACCGGTCCGCGCACCACTACCGACCAGTACACCACTCCCAATGGTGGTGTCTACGTGGAGAAGATGAAGCTTGTCGATCAATGGGTCGGCGACCTGATGGCCGAGATGGATAAGCTCGGCATCGCGGACAACACCCTGGTCATCATCATGGGCGACAACGGCCACTTCACCAAGTACTCGCCCGGATCAGGCTACACGCCCATGGTTTACAAAGGCGGCAAGGGCTCCACCAAGGAGGGCGGTGTTCGCGTGGATGCCTTTGTACGCTGGCCCGGCATGATCGAGGCCGATTCAGTTGCGGGCGACATTATCCATGTTACCGACCTGTTCACAACCATAGCTCGCCTGGGTGATGGCACGGATGAAATTCCGACTGATCGAGTCATTGACGGCGTCGACCAGACCTCCCTGCTGCTGAATGGCGATACCTATAGTCGCCGCGACTACGTGTTTCTTTACAACATCAACAAACTCGAAGCGGTGGTCAAGGAACAGTATAAGCTGGACTTGTCGGCCGGCATGGAGAACGCCATTCTGGCGAATTTCTACGACTTGTTCCGGGATACCCGCGAGGAGTGGCCGGTATCCACCGAAGTCGGCGCCTGGGGCGGGGCAAAATTCATTCGCATGGTCAAGCGACACATGGGCCGCAAGGCCAAGTACCCGGACGCTCCGCCCGCCACCGGCATGCCCTATGCCGGCATCGACAACTTACGGCCGGAATCAAAAGCGGCGGTGGAAGAGTTTCTCTACATGATGAAAACGCCGGGGATGTAAGCCAGAATTCCGGGGACAGTATTTCGATCTGCGCGGAAAGAGTGAGCAGGACTGGCAGACCTTTCACTTAAAGGGCATTTATTTCCCGAAGGAAGGCAAGTGGGGCGACACGCCCTACCGCACCGCCGTTTGGGCTGGAGTGGATCAAGAGCTTCGACAACGGAGACAAGGGCATCAGTGATGATCGCTCTTTCAATTGGGGTGCGGGTATCGGATTGCGGTTCATATACTAATTTCAGCACCCGAGGTGTACCACAAAAGATCGCCAGTATGGTATACATAGCGGCGTGCACCGAACCCATTGATTATGAGGATTAGAGATTATGTATAACTGGACAGTTTTCCGGCGCTACACCACTATTATCGCAGTTTCCCTTTCCCTGCTGGGAGCCTGCACCAGCGCATTTGCTCAAAGGACAGGAGACAGTGCCAGGGTGACTATTGGGATCGTTGAACACGCGCAACAAGTGCAGTTAAAATCCAATACTGGCAGGAACGCTTTAATTGGCGGCGCCGTGGGCTGGGGCCTGGCGCGCAACAAGTCCAGCGGTACGCAGGCTGCTGCCGCCCTGGGCGGTGCCGCCCTGGGCGGTGGTGGCACTAAAAGGGCGCAAGGAAATAATACAGCTATCCAATACACTGTCCGTACCAGTGCTGGCAGTGCCATTCAGGTAATCACCGACCAAACGGAAATCCGCATTGGCGATTGCGTCATTGTCGAAGAGACCGGCAAGAATGCGAATGTCCGCCGCAAAGACCCGGCCATGTGCCGACCGGCGCCCAAAGAAGTGATGTCACAGGTCGAGGAAGAGTTACAGGAAGACGCCACTCAATGCGACGCCGCCAAACAAAAACTGTTTGCAGCAACAACCCCCGAGGAAGTGGAAGTGGCCAAGCAGGTTATGGAAATTCTTTGTAACGACTGACGGAAACCAAAGGGCCGATATGCTAATTGGTCCTGACAGGGATGTGGCTGGTGGGTGAGTGGCTGGCGGGTGAATGGTCGAAGGCGGGGGCAAGCCCTCAAAATAACTGGCCACGCCCGACAGAGAAGCTCCAATTCCTACAGTACGAAAAGCTTTCGGGGCCCGCACTTGAAAAAAATCACTTTCGCCACAATCGCATGTTGCCTGCTCTGCACCCAAGCCATGGCAGGTCAACCGCGCCTGGTGCTACAGATCACCATAGACGGCCTGCGCGGCGACCTGCTGGATCGCTATGCCGACAACTTTGGCACGGACGGCTTTAATTACCTGCGCAACAAAGGCGTGGTTTATACCAACGCCCACTACCTGCATGCCAACACCGAGACCATTGTCGGTCACACCACGCTAGCCACCGGCGCCACTCCATCCGTACACGGCATGATCGGCAATGTCTGGTATCACGCGGACAGTGGCGAACTGGGCTATAACATCGAGGACGCGGATGCGCCACTGCTTCCCACCCGCGAGCACAGTGCAAAGGGTGCCCAGGTGGATCCCGCCCAGAAAAGGGCCCGCTCCTCCGGACGCTCCCCCAGAGGCATTCTCGCCCCTACCTTCAGCGATACCCTGAAGATTGCCACCGCCGGCAAGGCAAAAATCTTCGGTATATCAGGCAAGGACCGCAGTGCCGTGGCCATGGCGGGAAAAACCGGCACCGCCTACTGGTATTCCACCAATAACGGCGATTTCCAGAGCAGTGGCTACTATATGGATAAGTACCCGAACTGGGTGAATGACTGGAATGGCCAGGACAAAGCCGCACAGTTGGCCGACAAACAGTGGCAGTTACTGCTGGATCCCGCCCGCTATGTGTTAGGCCACCAGGACGACCGCCCCTATGAAGTGGATCTGAAAGGCTACGGCAGAACATTCCCCCACCCTTTCGGAGCGGCGAATCACCCCCTGTTCTTCACCCGGGTGCTGGTCAGTCCCGAGGGCGACCGCCTGCTGCTGGAT
>QNFS01000044.1 GCA_003646415.1 Gammaproteobacteria bacterium | reverse complement strand
CTTATCCACATATGCGCATAATGTATATTATGTTAAATAGAGTATTTAGGCACATAGTTACCCACAAGGCGTAAACAATAGCCGTGGCGATTTCTTCACCGCCCTACTCGATTCGCAGATTAATAGCTTCTACCATTACCACACCATTTAGCACCGCCACACCAAACAAGGTGATGAAACCGATTGAACTCGGAACTGATAAATACTGACCGGAAACATACAGCGCCACAATTCCGCCTATAAGCGCCAACGGTAGATTGACCAGGATCAACAGGGCCTGCCCTATCGAGTGAAAAGCAAAGTACAATAGCAGGGCGATCAACCCGATGGACAGCGGCACAACAATCATAAGACGCTGCTGCGCTCGTTGTTAGTTTTCGAATTGGCCACCGATATCCACGGAGTATCCGGGTGGCAGATCCACCTCCTGCTCTATGCTTTGACGGATGTCGCTTACCACGCTACCCATATCGCGGCCCTGCACATTGGCCTGGATAACCACACGGCGTTGCACGTCATTTCGGCGCACCTGCGGTGGCCCGGAATCTATTGCTATATCTGCCACATCACCCAGACGCACCCATGCCCCGGTCGGTGACTGCAAGCGCAAATCCACGATAGCTTGCTGATCCTCTCGAAATGATTTCGCGAGGCTTACATAAATATCATAGCGCTCATTCCCATTGATGATCTGCCCCGCTTCGCGTCCGCCCAGCCCGTCTCGCACCAGGCGCATGACCTCGTCGACCGGGGCACGGCGGTGTGATACCTGCGATAAGCGCTTATCAATGAGACCATCAAGGCCTTCTTCCTCGTATCGGTCAATGTAGCGACGAAAAGTTCGGGCACAGACACCCAGCAATAACGCCGCTTCCTCTTGGGTCAGACGGCTCTCCGTCCAACCCCCATAAGCTTCCTCAAATCTCATCAGTCGAGTCTCCTGTAGCCACTCTGTCTGTCTCATAAGCACCCCTCCTCGGGGTACTATGAGAACCGGACAGATCATGTGCTACAAGACCGGACAGTTTATGTGTTACTAACACATATGCGTATGGCACTTGCCGGGTTATGCCAGGCGCTATACCATTGATATTGGTGATAATGGTATCGTGCTGCAAATCGACACCTCAGTAAATCCCAAGACCTCAGCTGAGGATATGGCGGCGACTCTGGGTGAACCAGGGGTGGCCAAGCGGAATAAGGAGTCCAACTCATGAGCATAGAAGTTAATGGCATCGCCCATATACAAATGACAGTCAACAACATCGAAGAGTGTCTGCCCTTCTGGGAAAAACTGTGTCATTTCCTCGAGATGAAGATGCTTATCAAAAATGACACAACCCTTTATTGCATAGGTAGCCGTACGGGTATTTTGATCAGGGAAGCGCCTGAAGACAAAAAGAATATCGCCTTTGACCAGGACACCAGTGGCCTACATCACTTTTGCTTCAGGGCACGCAGCAAAGAGGATGTTGATGCAATTTATGAATTCATAAAAACCGAATTGAACCCAACCTTTATCCATGGCCCCGAAGACGGCTCGCACTTTGCGCCGGGATATTATTCGATATTGTTTGAAGATCCGGATGGCATCAGGGTTGAGTTCAACCATGTCCCCGGCAAGGGGCATTTTGGCGATAAAGGCCGCCTGGGCTCGAAAGGGCCGGGACCGTCAGACGTATACGGTGATAAAGGGCTTTAGATAAGCGGGGCGATTCCCGGCTTGCGGTAACCCGTATAGAAACAGTTGGGTACAGATAGGTGATACTTCCATAATTTCTCCTACTTTCCTTTGAATTGCGGTATCCGCTTTTCAAAAAATGCCAGCGCACCCTCCCGGGCGTCGTCCATAGCCTGGGTTAGCAGGAACTGGTCGGCATCCATAAAACTGGTGGCATCGTTGAGGGCGTTGGCACTGGTGTTAATTGCCCGCTTCGCCATACGCACTGGTAGTGGAGGCATAGCGGCGACTTTTGCCGCCAGTTCCATCGCTTTGTCCATGGCCTGGCCCGGGGGTGTCAGGTAGTCCACCAAGCCCCAACTTTCAGCCACGCTGGACGGCAGAGGTTCGGCGAGAATCAGCAACTGTTTGGTCCTGGCGGGTCCGATCAAGTTGGTGAAGCGAGGGACGCTCTGCCAACTCATGTTCATACCCAGTTTGAGCTCGGGTACATACAGGGACGCATCCTCAGCAGCCACCCGCCAGTCACAGGCACTGACCAGAGCCATACCGCCACCGATACACCAGCCTTCGATGGCGACAACAGTGACGGGTTCCAGGGCTTCCCAGGCAGCGCACATCCTCGGTCCCACCTGTACCAGTTTGCGCTGCTGGGCCAGTGTTGTATGCCGGGCGTTCGCCAGTTCCGGGTCTTTCAGGTCCATGCCGCCGCTAAAGATGTCCCTGCGTCCGCTGAGGATGATGGCGTTGAGTTCGCTGTCTTCCTGTAGCTGCTGCGCCAGTTGAGTCAACTCCCGCATCAACGCGTGGCTTAGACTGTTTACCTTGGTGCCTGAGTCGAACTCAACCGTAAGCACACGGTCTTTGCGGGTCAGCTTGAGGTATTGCCAATCGCTGTCATACATTTTCTGTTCCCCTTCACATATGGCTCTTGAAAAATAAAGCTGTGGAAATATTTTGGCATATACGGCAATTAAGAGGAAGTTTATGGTCCGACCATGGCCGCGGTGACTGGCTCACAGTGGAACACCACTCCCTCGTACTCTGGTAAAAATCACTGAAAACCGGCTGATACAATGCAGCTCGTTTGCTACCATATGCCCTGACGACGTACAGCTATCCCCTCCCCCTTACGCTTCGCGGTAGGCAGTCTAATTTTTTTCATTCAGTTATAAACCAGGAGGTTACTATGCGACTTTGGAACGGTTGGGGCGACGAAAAAAACAATCTGGACTTTGAATTGAGCGCTTCATCCCGCGCCTTTATCGAGCAGCGCATCGGCAAATCCACCCCCCTCGCGGATGCCACATTGCAAGACGCCCTGAGCAGGGTGCCGGTATCGCGCTCACCCGAGCACAGATTGATCAGTACCGATGCGGAAGATCGTCTGCGGCACTGCCGCGGGCAAAGCATTCCCGACTGGCTGGCAATGCGCAGCGGTGATTTTGGTACTTTCCCCGATGGCGTGGCCTTCCCTGAAACCAGCGAAGACGTCCAGGAAATCCTGAGTTTTGCTCAAGACAACGACCTGATAGTGATCCCTTATGGCGGCGGCACCTCGGTCTGTGGTCACATTACGCCGGAGCCCGGTGATAAACCGGTGATTACCATTGCAATGAGTCGCATGAACAAGCTGATGGCCCTGGATAAAAAGAGCCAAATCGCCACCTTCGGCGCCGGCATCCTGGGTCCGGATGTGGAAGCGCAATTGGCAAAAGAAGGCTATACCCTGGGCCACTATCCGCAATCCTGGGAGCTGTCCACTGTGGGGGGATGGGTGGCCAGCCGCTCCAGCGGACAACAATCGCTGCGTTATGGGCGTATCGAGAAACTGTTTGCCGGTGGTCGCATCGAAACCCTCAAGGGCACGCTGGATATCCCCACCTTTCCCGCCTCCTCCGCAGGGCCGGACATCCGCGAAATGTTTATGGGCAGCGAGGGACGCATGGGCATTATTACCGAGGTCAAGGTTCGAGTAACCCCCATCGCTGAACAAGAGCGCTTTTATGTGGCTTTTTTCCCCAGCTGGGAGTCGGGCATGCAAGCCACCCGGGAAATAATCCAGAGTGGCCAGCAGCTGTCCATGATGCGACTTAGCAACGCCACAGAAACCGAAACTCACCTGAAATTAGCGGGCCATGAGCGGGTGGTAAATCTACTGAACAGATACCTGAGAATGCGTGGTGCCGGCGAAGGCAAAACCATGTTTACTTTTGGCGCCACGGGGTCCAGGGACCAATGCAAATCCGCTTTAAAACTGACCCGTAAGCTCATTGGCAAGCACCGGGGCGTTTATACCGGTTCACTTATAGGAAAACAATGGGAACACAGTCGCTTTCGTGCGCCCTACCTGCGCCACGGTCTATGGGATGTAGGTGTGATTGTAGATACCATGGAAACGTGCCTGGACTGGTCCAGCGTACCGGCCGCCGTTGTGGACATGGAAGCCGACATCGCCAATGCTTTAAGCGCAGACAAGGAAGATGTACACGTTTTTACTCACCTGTCACACTTCTATGGGCAGGGATGTAGCGTTTACAGTACCTTCATATTCCGCGCTGGCAGTGACTATGCAGAGACCATGGAGCGCTGGAAGAAACTCAAAGCAGCCGGCGCCGAGGCCATCGTACGGCATGGCGGCACCATCAGCCACCAGCATGGCGTAGGTATAGACCACGCGCCTTACCTGCCGGCGGAAAAGGGGGTATTGGGCATAAAGGCCATTAAAGAGCTTTGCCAACTGTTCGATCCCGATGGCCGCATGAATCCGGGTAAATTGGTTCCATAACTGAGCCCCGGCACAGGATTTTTTGTGCCCCAAGCCCACACCACCAAAGAGATAAGAATGGACAGTAAACCGATCTCCTTCACTGATCGAACAGCACTCTGGCAGCAGCTCAAGCAAGAACCCCATAGCCACTGGGACGTGATCGTCGTCGGTGGCGGCATTATTGGCGCCGGTGTATTGCGCGAAGCCACACGACGGGGCCTGAACGCCCTGCTCGTCGAGCAGCGGGACTATGCATGGGGCACCTCCAGTCGTTCTTCCAAGATGGTCCACGGTGGTCTGCGCTATCTCGCCCAGGGTGACCTTAAACTCACCCGGCACTCCGTACAGGAGCGTGAGCGCCTGTTAAAAGAAGCACCAGGACTGATTGAACGTATAGGCTACTATTTCCTGTTGCGAAAAAGACAATTTCCCGGCCGTTTTGCCATGGGCCTGGTACTCACGGTTTACGACAAACTGGCAGGCATCAAGGATCATCGTTACGTTGATAAGGAAACTGTTGTTCGCCAATTCCCCGGCCTTCACAGCCAGGATCTTAAAGGTGCATGCTACTACACAGATACCGCCGTTGACGATGCACGCCTGGTTCTAAGGATACTGCAGGAAGCCATCCAGGCCGGTGGTCAGGCGCTGAACTACGTGCAGGCGAAACACCTAATCAAAGGCCCATCAATTGACGGTAGCGAGGGAGGTCAAATTAGCGGCATTGTCGTGGAAGACGTTGGCTGCCTTGAGGGAGAAGCAAAAGGCGAAACACTTGAGCTCCATGCACCGGTGATTGTCAACGCCACCGGGGCCTGGGCCGACCGACTGCGCAGTGAGGTCGTCGATGAAAAACGCATACGGCCCCTGCGGGGCAGCCATTTGATATTTCCCCACAAACTACTGCCTGTTGAGGCCGCCTTGACCCTGTTCCACCCCGAGGACAAAAGGCCCGTTTTTGTCTTCCCCTGGGAGGGGGCCACTTTGGTTGGCACCACTGACTTCGATCACCAGGAGAATCTGGATAATGAAGCGAGTATCACTCAAGAGGAAGTCGAGTACCTGCTGCAAATTCTTGCTGTTTATTACCCGGACATCGGGTTGGGGCGTGGAGATGTTATCTCCAGCTTTTCCGGCATACGCCCTGTGATTGGTTCAGACACAAATAAAGACCCCTCAAAAGAGCGCCGTGATTATGCCGTATGGGCAGACAAAGGCCTGATAACGGTGAGTGGTGGCAAATTGACCACGTTCCGTTTGACTGCGATAGATGCCCTCGACGCCGCCCGGGCCTGGCTAAAGGATGTTGAGCCCAAAGAAAGTGAAGACCATGTTTTCACCACGCCTGATACACCAGCGACCAGGGGAAGCTGGTTGAGCCGCATAAACGGACGTTACGGCAGCAACGCCAGCCACCTGCTGGCCCAGGCCGACGAAGGCGATCGGGATTTAATCAAGGAAACACAATTTTGCCTTGCCGAGTGTCGCTGGGTGACTAAACATGAGTCGGTAGTGCATCTGGATGACCTGCTCCTGCGGCGCACCCGTTTGGGCCTTTTACTGAAAAACGGCGCCCGGGAGCTATTTCCAAGCCTGGAGAAAATTTGCCTGCAGGAGCTTGGCTGGGACTCTGTAAAATGGCAAAGCGAAGTGTCGCGATACCAGGATATTTTGCAACAGCACTATAGTCTGCCACCTGTATAGGGATAACGATGAACCAAAATAAGCCCTATGTACTGGCCATCGATAACGGCACACAGAGTGTTCGTGCATTGGTCTTTGATTTGGAAGGTCAACTGGTGGCGAAAAGTAAGGTGGATATTGATCCCTATTTTTCCACCGAGCCCGGTTGGGCCGAGCAGGAGCCCGACTACTACTGGGCAATGCTGTGCCAGTCCTGTCGGGAACTCTGGCCGCAATTGGACTTCCCGAAATCGCAGATCAAAGCCGTGGCATTAACCACATTGCGCGCAACCATGGTTAATATCGATAGTGAAGGTAAGCCTTTGCGTCCGGCATTTGTCTGGCTGGACCAGCGGGAACAGGATGAACTGGATGCAATGAACCCGGCGTGGGAATTGCTGTTTGCCCTGGCCGGTGAGAAGCAGGCGGTACAGTATTTTCGCACCCAGGCAGAAGCAAACTGGATTGCACACCAGCAGCCGGAAATCTGGAAACAAACCCATAAATACTTATTACTGTCAGGCTTTCACACGCATAAGTTGACCGGTGAGTTTGTTGATTCCGTGTCCAGCCAGGTCGGCTACCTGCCCTTTGACTTTAAGCGTCACGACTGGTGTCGCCGCCGCGATTGGAAGTGGCAGGCATTGCCCATTCGCCCTGACATGCTGCCCAGGCTCATCCCCAGCGGCTCTGAACTGGGCAAGATTACCGAACAGGCATCGTTGCAAACGGGTATCCCGGCCGGGCTGCCGTTAATCTCCGCCGGTGCGGATAAAGCCTGTGAAGTATTGGGTTCCGGTTGTCTCACCCCGGAAACAGGCAGCCTTAGCTATGGCACGACCGCCACCTACAACACCACCAACAGCAAGTATGTTGAGGCCATCCGTCACATCCCCCCCTACCCCGCCGCCATGCCCAACACCTACAACACAGAGGTCATTGTGCAACGAGGGTACTGGATGGTGAGCTGGTTTAAAAAAGAATTCGGCTTGCGCGAGGAGCAGTTGGCTACCGAAAAAGGTATCGAAACAGAAGTCCTGTTTGATGATCTGCTCAGGCAAGTTCCAGCCGGCTGTATGGGCTTGATGGTACAGCCCTACTGGAACCCGGGCATACGCACCCCCGGACCGGAGGCAAAGGGCGCCATGATTGGTTTTGGCGACATCCACACTCGCGCCCATATTTACCGCGCCATTATTGAAGGCATTGCCTACGCCCTGCGCGAGGGCAGGGAACTATCAGAGAAAAAGTCAGGCGTTAAGATAACAAGCCTTAAAGTGTCGGGCGGAGGCTCACAAAGTGATGAGGCCATGCAAATTACCGCAGATATATTTGGCATAACCGCTGAGCGTCCCCACACGTTTGAAACATCCGGCCTGGGCGCGGCCATCAACGCGGCGGTTGGTGTGGGACTTTACCCAGACTATGAAGCTGCACTGGACCAAATGGTTCATGAAGGCGATAAATTTATGCCTATCGCCAAAAACCAACACCTTTATGATCAGCTCTATCAAAAGGTTTACAGAAAAATGTATGGCAACCTCAGCCCTTTATATAAGGCAATACGCCGTATTACCGGGTATCCAAAATAAACAAGTCCCATTTTCCAGGGTTCCAGCATACCGATCGGGGTTCTGGCAAAAACAGCGCCATACTGATGGCCTTTGGCGACTCGCTGAATGTTACATTATGAGTGACGAGGTACACTAGGGACATCT
The DNA here is from genome assembly GCA_003646415.1 of Gammaproteobacteria bacterium. Lineage (GTDB taxonomy): Bacteria > Pseudomonadota > Gammaproteobacteria > Pseudomonadales > Halieaceae > JBALVO01. The sequence continues at coordinate 7,953 of QNFS01000044.1, read as the reverse complement.
CCGCAATCCAGATTATCTTCATCCCCGGTTGCCCTGTAGTAAGCCAGCAAATTACTACCCCGTCTTTCGCTCCCTGCGGCTGGCCAGCCAACGCCAAATCGTCCCATCAGGAAATTCATTGCCATTGACCACGTATTCCAGCGCTTTGGGATTATGCCGAATCCAGCTCATCACCTGCCGTGTGCCCGCACGGGCAGTGAACAGAATACGATCACCCCGCTGCAGTGGCAGTTCCGGATCGGGCAACACATAACTCTTGCCCCCCCGGTCGAGTAATAGTGCAATGCAAGGCAGCATTCTTTGCCGATCAATGGGTGCTCGTTGCAGATCACTGACACAAACCTCCTCACCTCTGTCCACCGCGGCATACACGGCACCTGCATGTACCGGGTCTATTTCAAATGACCATGTTTCCGGGGTTACGCCGCCGCACAGTGTCTCAATGCGTTGACGCAATTCGTGTGCATCCTCCTCAGTGCCAGCGCGTAACAGCCCCAGAAAACGGCTTAACAGGGGCGTGGTGAGCAGTGGCAGAATACGCCAGACAATGATGCGGCTGGGCTCCATTATCAGATCGATATCGGCAGCCTGAAATATTTCAGTGTCAGCGCTGCGGTCCTGGCGCGCCACCAGGTACAGGTCTGGATTGAGTTCGCGTGCAGTCATTATTGCCGACAGGGTATTGGTGTCCGAGTCGGTACCCACAACAATACCCACTGCATCTCGGACTCCGGCGTCAATCAGTGGCCCGGCTTCGGTGCCGCGCCCTATAATGGCGCCCTCGGGGGCCTTCTGCGGCTTACTTTCGATCACCTGGATACTGTTATTGCCCACGGCCTCAAGGTAGCGCGCAGAGGAACTGCCGAAGCGACCATAACCGCAAATAATCCACTTGCCGCGTGGGGGAGTTACCGGCAGATGCAGGGAGCGCTGTGGCAGGCTGATCAGCCAGGCATGAAGCAGGTGTACACTGGGTGTGCGTTGGGTCATGGCCAGATGCTCGCCAAATATTTCATAGGCGTTGATGATATGGTCGGTGTTGAAGGAGTCGAGATTGTCCACCGCCTCCTGAATGCCAGCCCGGGCAATGACCGGAATGCCGGGCCGCAGCAGTTTGACGGTGACGGCGATCTTCACATTTGCAGCATCACCGTCGGTGATGGCGACTACACCCCGGCATAACTCATTATGCAGTCCCGCCTCAACAAGATGCTGAGTGATCGCGGCATCGGCACAGAATGCTGGAATATCAATGCCCAGGTTTTCCAGCAGCAGGGAATCGATACTGGCCTGGGACTGATCCAGGACGACCGGCTGCAGATTGCGGTATGCCATTGCCCTTACCAGCAGGCTGCCCGTTTCACCGTAGCCGCAAACGATGATGAAGGGCTGGCTGATCTTGCGCACGCTCCGGCTAAATCGTGCTTCCGTGGTTGCACGAGTAAAAGCCGGATCCTGCATAAGGCTGAAGATGCGACCGATGGCATACAGCCAGCCGATCACCGTGAAGAATATACAGAACGACACCCACAGGCGCTGCCCGGCAGTGAATGCATGGGGAATTTCACCAAAACCAATGGTGGAGCCCGTGAAACTAACGAAGTAGAAAGCGTGGAAAAAATCGAAGCGCCAGGGGTTGCCCGCCTCATCTATCCCGGGGATCAGCATCAGACCGATGACAGAAATTGAATAGGTGATATCAGGACAATCAACGGCGCACGCATGCGCCTGAAGAACAGGAAAAAGACTTTAGAGAAACCGCTGTCCATGATTGTTGCCCACCTGCGGCCTTATCGCCGCAGGGCGGCTGTTTCGATAATCAGCAGTATGGCGGACGCCACGTTGGCCAACAGGGCGCCACCCGCAAGCGATACCACACTGGGCAATATTTCCATATCCGTACCACCCTGGACATGCGTGGCCATGGCCCATACAAAAGCCGCCATCAGCAATTGCAGGTCCGCCACCAGGCTGGTGGCCAGCAATACGGCACCCATGTGGCTGCGATCACCGAATTTGAGCACCGTGGCGATCAGGCTGACCACAATCGCGGCATACAACTCGTAGGCATGGTGATGCGCCGGATTGTCCATATCGCCGATCACAAAACCGAAGTTCAAGGTCAGTGCGAGTAAAACAAAGAAACCAAAAACGACCTTTTCAAGATTCATTTATCTACCTTCATGTATCGAAAGTTATTTATCGCGGGACGATAAAGTCCTTTGGGGAATATGTGCGCTACTTTACCCCATAAACTGCGAATGGTTGAGAAAAAGTATGCAAACACGTGCGGGCCGGTCGATAACTGGCCTGTCTGATAATTATCGGGTTACCACTCGTGTAGCCTTTGGGCACGCAGCGTAGAAATATAGAGGAATACTACGACAACAGTGCCTCCCATTATTCTAGATATCACTTTAGATATATATTTTAACTAACTGTATTCTATCTATATTTATCAATTTATTTTTATACTCACAGATAACAACATATATTAGCATCCTCAGATCGAACTTTTTGTCATCTGACTAATCTATACATCAGTGTTTGACCCCTCGCCACACGGCGTTACACTTACCCATTGTACTTTGCTCAGGTATTAATATTTTGAACGTACTCAGTCACGTCAAGGCCACTATCCGCCTTGCCCTCCCCGCCGCCCTGCTGGGCGCTCTGTCCCTGCCCGGCTGGGCCCTGATCGAATACAGTGACAACCAGCGGGAAACCATCGTAGAGATGCTAGAGCAGCTCGAGGAACGCCACTACTCCAAGCTCGAGTACGACGACACGCTCTCTTCGCAGCACCTGGACAGTTATATCGACAGTCTCGACAGAGGTAAGATGTTCTTCACCGCAGCAGACGTGGCGGAGTTCGAGCAATATCGTACGGTGATGGACGAGCAGTTGGCAGCAGGCAAGCTGGATGCCGGATTTGTGATCTTCAACCGTTTTCAGCAGCGCCTGCAGGGCCGCCTTGAAAACCTGTTAGCGGGTCTTACTGAGGCCGTGGCGGCCATGGACTTCACTGTTAATGAAAGCTACCTGCTGGATATGGAGGGCAGGGAGTGGGCCAAATCCGACACGGAGTTGGATGATCGCTGGCGCAAGCAACTCAAAAATCAGGTGTTGGGCCTGAAGCTGGCGGACAAGAACGCTGAGGAGATTGCTCCCACACTCGAGAAACGCTACAAAAACCAGCTCAAGCGGGTACAACAGTACAACAACCAGGACGTGTTCCAGATCTACGCGAACTCTCTCACTGAACTCTATGATCCGCATACCAATTACCTCTCCCCGCGGCGCTCGGAAAACTTCAATATCAACATGAGCCTGTCACTGGAGGGTATTGGCGCCGTACTGCAACTGGAGGATGAGTACACCAAAGTGGCGCGCCTCGTGGCCAAAGGCCCGGCAGACAAACAAGGCGAACTGCACCCCTCCGACCGCATTGTTGCTGTAGGCCAGGGAGGCGAGGGTGAACTCGAGGATGTGATTGGCTGGCGCCTGGATGAAGTGGTAGAGCTGATCCGCGGCCCCAAGGATTCAATAGTGCGCCTGGAAGTGATTCCGGCCAAGGCAAAATCCACCGACCAGCGCAAGGTCATTACCATCGTGCGCAACAGGGTGAAACTGGAGGAGCAGTCTGCACAGAAGAATGTGCTGGAAATACCTGACGGTGACACAATCATTAAAGTCGGTGTCATTGATATTCCTGCCTTCTACATCGACTTTGACGCTATGCGCCGGGGTGACAAGGAGTACAAGAGCACCACTCGTGATGTGAAAAAACTACTGCAGGAACTACAGGATGAGGGTGTCCAGGGAATCGTGATCGACCTGCGCAACAATGGCGGTGGCTCCCTGCAGGAAGCCAACGAACTCACCGGCCTGTTTATAGAATATGGCCCTACCGTACAAATCCGCCATTCCTCACGCCGTGTCTGGCGCGATGGCAAACGTTTGAAGAGCCCCTACTATAAAGGCCCCCTGGTGGTATTGGTCAATCGCCTCAGCGCATCTGCCTCAGAGATTTTTGCCGGCGCCATCCAGGACTACCAGCGCGGTATTATCGTGGGAGGCCGCTCCTTTGGTAAAGGCACGGTACAAACATTAATCCCCCTCACCGAAGGGCAGCTGAAAATCACCGAAAGCAAGTTTTACCGTATCTCCGGCGGCAGCACCCAACACAAGGGGGTTGTACCGGATGTGGTTTTTCCAACGATTTATGACACTGAAGAGATCGGCGAAAGTGCCCTGGATCACGCTCTCAACTGGGACCAGATCAACCCGGTACGACACCATCAGTACAACGATTTGAGCACGGTACTGCCACACGTAACCACCCTGTTCCGGGAGCGCAGTGTGCACAACCCGGACTTCATCTACCTGGAGGACCAGGTAGACCTGGCCCAGAAAACCCGGGAGATAAAGGAACTGCCTCTCAATGAAGATGTTCGGATCGCCCTGCGCGATAGCCAGGAAGAAAAAGCCCTGAAAATCGAGAATAAGCTGCGTCTGGCTACGGGTGAGGAGTTGCTGACCTCACTGGATGACGATGAAGACGAAGTGGATGGAGGTGCAGACAGCGACACTGATAAGGCTGTGGCTTCCGCCGAGGAAGAGGACGAAGAAGAAGATGTACTTCTTACCGAGGCCGGTAGTGTGCTAGTGGACGCCCTGCGGCTAAAGCAGCAACGGTATGCGGTACACAGCCAGGAAAACACCACCGAATAAAGTAACCGGATTCAGACTACACCTCCCCAAACCAGGACAAGTCCTCGTGCAGGCGCACCACATCGCCCACAATGATCAGGGTGGGCGCTGTGGGCTTTTCGCGCTCTACCACCTCGGCCATCGTCGCCAGCGTGCCGAGTAATACACGCTGTTTCAGTAGCGTGCCGTGTTCTACCAGCGCCACGGGCGTATCAGGGGATCTGCCGTGGGCCTGCAACTGCTCACAGATCACTGGCAACCCAACCAGGCCCATATAGAATACCAGGGTCTCGGTGGTGGACTGGAACACGCTCCAGTCGTGCTCCACCTTGTCCCCTTTCAGATAGCCCGCCACAAAGCGCACTGACTGGGCATAATCCCTGTGCGTGAGTGGAATGCCGGCGTAGCATGCCGCGCCGTTGGCGGCGGTGATGCCCGGCACCACCTGGAACGGAATACGGTGTTTGGCCAGTAGCTCTATCTCTTCCCCACCGCGACCAAAAATGAACGGGTCACCGCCCTTGAGGCGGACAACGCGTTTGCCCTGTTGTGCCAGCTCCAGCAATAGCTGATTGATGTCTGTTTGGGCGACGGTGTGATCTGCACGTTTTTTGCCGACGTAAATACGCTGCGCATCACGCCTGGCCATATCCACAATGACAGGTGACACCAGGCGGTCGTATAACACGACATCGGCGCTCTGCAGCAATCTGGCCGCCTTGAAGGTCATCAGGTCGGGATCTCCCGGGCCGGCGCCGATCAGGTAAACTTCACCGCCATGCAATGCATGGGTATCTTGCAGGCGTTCCCGCAACTGAGCCTCCGCCTGCTGCTCCCTGCCGGCCAGCACCTGCTCTGCAAGCGTACCGTCCATGGCCTGTTCCCAGAACAGTCGGCGCGGCGTGTCCTGCACAATATGTTCCTTTACCAACTGGCGAAAGCGCCCGGCAAACTCGGCCAGGCGACCATAGGCGGCGGGCACCATCGCTTCAATTTTTCTGCGCAGAATTCTTGTAAGGACCGGGCTTTTACCGCTACTGGTAATGGCGATTAACAATGGGTCGCGATCGATGATGGAAGGAAAAATAAAACTGCACAACTCCGGCGCATCTACCACATTCACCGGCAGGGACAAGGCCATGGCGTGCCGGTAGATTTGCTCGTTGGTGGCTCTTTCAGGTGTGGCGGCAACAACCAGTTTTTTGCCGTGCAAATCCGTTTCCTGATAGCGGGATTGTTGCCACACGCCGCCGTGATCGGCTAGTAGTTGCTCCAACTCCGCGCTTATCTGAGGCGCTACGACGGTGACATTCGACCCCGCCCGTAACAACAGCCGCGCCTTGCGGGTAGCCACTGTACCTCCACCCACCAATACCACGGGTATATTTTGCAGGCTCAGGCAAACGGGAAGGTATTGCACGGTATCAGCCCCCCAGAATCGTCAAACCACCCATATAGGCTTGCAACACCTGCGGGATAAGAATGCTGCCATCTGCGCGCTGGTAATTCTCCATTACGGCCACCAGGGTCCTGCCCACTGCGAGGCCGGAGCCGTTGATGGTATGCAGTAGCTCAGGTTTGCCGGTTGCGGGGTTGCGCCAGCGCGCCTGCATCCTGCGGGCCTGGTAATCGCCAAAATTACTGCACGAAGAAATCTCCCGGTAAGCATCCTGGCCGGGCAGCCAGACTTCCAGATCGTAGGTTTTTCTGGCGGAAAAGCCCAGGTCGCCACCGCAGAGGATAACCTTGCGGTAAGGCAGTTCCAGCAGCTGCAATACTTTTTCGGCGTGGCCGGTGAGCTGTTCCAGCGCCTCAGTGGATTGTTGTGGGCGCACTAACTGCACCAGTTCAACCTTTTCAAACTGGTGCTGGCGAATCAGGCCCCGGGTATCCCTGCCGTAGTTACCCGCCTCGCTGCGAAAACAAGGGGTATGGCTGGCGAATTTTATGCCGTCCTCACCCAGTTTGGCATCTTCAAATATTCTGTCGCGGGCGACATTGGTCACCGGCACTTCCGCGGTCGGGATCAGGTAGAGGTCCTGATCTGCCCTGAGCTTGAACAAATCCTCTTCGAACTTGGGTAGCTGACCGGTGCCCCGCAGCGATTCCCGGTTGACGATATAGGGCACATAGATTTCAGTGTAGCCATGCTCCTGCGTATGCAGGTTGAGCATGAACTGGGTCAGGGCGCGCTGCAACCTGGCCAGGCTGCCGTACATGACAGTAAAGCGCGACCCGGTGATCTTGCCCGCGGTTTCACTGTCGAGTTGCCGCAGCGCCTCGCCCAGCGCCACATGGTCTTTTGCCTCGAAATCGAATTGCCCCGGCTCGCCCCAGCGGGACACTTCCAGATTGTCCTGTTCACTGGCGCCGGCGGGAACGTCCTCATCGGGGACATTGGGTACGCGCAGCAGCAGCTCTTCCAGTTCACCCTGTACCTGTTTTGCCTGTTCGGTAAGGGTGTCAATCTGCGCGGCGATAGTTTGCAGGGTCTCGTTAACCTGCGCTTTGGCATCATCCACACCAACGCCCTGCCCGACCAGGACGCCAATTTTCTTTGACGCACTTTTACGCGCTGCCAGCAGGTTCTGGCTGTCAATATCAGCCTGCTTGCGGCGCGCGTCCAGCGCTTTGAACTGCTGCACATCGAAAGTAAAGCCACGTGTCGCCAGGGCTTTGGCGATGCCTTCGGGGTCCTGCCTGACCGCCTTGATATCCAACATCCTGATAGTTCCTGTTACTGATCTGTGATTTTCGAAATGCTTTCAATAGTCAGTCACTGCCGCACTATTTAAGTCAATATACGGGTGAGCGCAATGGCCGCTCCCGCCATGGCCACGCAGAGAATGGCGCTGCCCAGCATGTAAACGAGGGCGTGGACGATATGACCGGCCTCCATCAGGCCAATGGTCTCCAGAGAAAAGGTAGAGAATGTGGTAAACGCGCCCAGAAAACCCACCATCAGCACGCCGCGCCAGTCCGCGTGGATTAGCTGACGCTCCACCAGCAGAACGTAGATGATACCTATGGCAAATGAGCCCAGCATGTTGACCATCAGGGTCCCCACCGGCATCTTGCCCTCCCAGAGTCCGTGCGCCCAGGTGGCCAAAAGATAGCGTGAAACGGCCCCGGTGGCGCCACCGAGAGCGATGAACAGCAGGTATTTCATGGTTGCTTAGGCGTCGTTCTCTCGTAGCGGCGTATTGTACTGCTTTTGTCCCGGTCGCGCAGGTATTTGAG
>QNFS01000043.1 GCA_003646415.1 Gammaproteobacteria bacterium | reverse complement strand
TCTCCTTGAGTAATCCACTCAGCAATTGAATATTGTCCGGGGCATCATCAACCACCAGAAGGGTTTTGTCACGGGTACTCATGGTCATTAAGTTGCTACTCCTGAATCATCGGTTACCCACTGCTGCACCAGTTCCAGCGCATCATCGAACTCGTAGTCTTCAACCAATTTCTCGATACGCCTGAACCTGTTGTGCTGGGGCGAGTGCGCGACCAACGGGCGCAGCTGATCGACTATTTCCGAGGCATCAGAGTCGCAGTCTTCGAGCAACTCAGCAAGCCCCTCTAAAAGAGTTGTTATAAGGGCTGGATCAGCCTCAACCGGAGTTGCATCATCCGGCGCATCAGGTTCCTCCACATCCAGCGTTGCCAACGCAGGGATAACGATGTCCAGTGCAGCGCAGGCTTTCTCCAGCAGTGCGTCAATCTCAGGCTCCGCCTGCCCTGCCAGGCAGGCGGCCTCCAGTAGGCCCGCCGCCTCCCTGACCTGTGCCGCCCCAACATTGGCGGCGACACCCTTGAGCGTATGAGCACAGCGCGTCGCCGCGGTGTCATCAATGTCCAGCCGGGCAGTGGCAAACTCCGTCGCGAAGTCACTTTGTGAATCCCGGAACTTGAGCAATAGCCTGCGGTAAAGCACCTGGTTGCCCTGCGACGTCACAAGCCCTGCTTTAACATCTATCCCGGGGATGTCCGGCATCACGCCCTGTGGTGCATCTACGCCCTGAGTCTGCGGTAGCGGCGATTCAGCCGGACTGCTGGGAGTAATCCAGCGCACCATAGTGGCAAACATATCATCGACGTTAATCGGCTTGGTGATATGGTCGTTCATCCCGGCATCCAGGCATAGCTCCCGATCGCCGACCATGGCGTTGGCCGTCATTGCCAGAACTGGCAGATCACAGAACTTGTCCTGCTCACGTATCTTGCGGGTGGCCGTAAAGCCATCCATAACCGGCATTTGGCAATCCATCAATACACCGTCAAAATCTTGCTCAGCCAGTAAATCGAGAGCCTCCTGGCCATTACAGGCGACCTCCACGCTGATGCCGCTGGTGGTGAGCAGTTCCAGCGCCAACTCCTGATTGATTTCATTATCTTCCACCAGCAGCACATGCGCGCCGCGCAGTTTGGCCTTGGCCTCTCTGGCCACGTCGGAGCGCCTGTTGCCGCGCGCGCCTCCACCCTGTTCACGCCCCATCGCCAGCAAAATCGAATCCAGCAAACCCGATGAGGTGACCGGTTTGGTCAGGATGCCATCGATAGCCACGTTCTTTGCCGCGCTCATCACATCTTCGCGCCCGTATGCGGTGACCATAATGACTTTCGGTATCACGGGGAGACTCTGGTGCGACTTGATCAGCCGTGTCGCCTCCACACCATCCATACCTTCCATGCGCCAGTCCATCAACACAAGAGGGTAAGGCTTGTCCGCGGCGGCCTGCTCCAGCATAGCCAGCGCAGCTTTACCATTGGCGGCGAAGTCTACCTCGAAGCCAAAACTGCTCAGCATTTTACCAAGGATTTCCCGCGCGGTGGCATTGTCATCGACGAGTAGTACACGTATCCCACCCAGGTCAGCATCGGTGCTAACCCTTTTGCTTACCTCTCCCGTTTGCCGCTGCAGCCATACGGTAAAGCTGAACGTACTGCCCACGCCCGGCTCACTCTCTACCCAGATATCGCCATCCATCAGCCCGGTAAGTTTTTTGCAAATGGCCAAGCCAAGCCCGGTACCCCCATACTTGCGCGAGGTCGAGGTATCGGCCTGGCTGAAAGACTGGAATAACTTGCCCATCACCTCTGAGTCCATACCGACACCGGTATCGCGCACCGCAAACTGCAGTTTGACCCTGTCACCATTCACAGCCACTTCCCGGATGGATACAACAACCTCGCCCTCCTCAGTAAATTTGATGGCATTGTTGCCGAGATTGATCAGTATTTGCCCAAGACGCAGGGAATCACCCACCAGCGCGGTGGGCAGCGTATCGGGTATATCGAACAGGAATTCGATGTTCTTTTCCTCAGCTTTGAGACCCACCAGGCTGCCGAGGTTTTCCAGTGTATCCTCAAGCTGAAATGGCACGACTTCCATATCAAGCTTACCGGCCTCTATCTTGGAAAAATCCAGAATGTCATTGATGATGCCCAGCAGGGATTCCGCGGAACGATGGACCTTGGAGACGTAGTTGCGCTGTTTATTGTCCAACTCCGTTTGCAGGGCGAGATGCGACATGCCGATAATGGCGTTCATCGGGGTGCGTATTTCGTGACTCATATTGGCCAGGAAGTCAGATTTGGTCCGGGTGGATTCTTCGGCTACCTTCTTTGCCAGCAACAGCTGCTTTTCGTTCTCTCTTTGCACCGTGACATCAGTAAATGTTCTTACGAATCCACCCCTGAGAATAGGGTTATAGCGGACTTCAAGCACACCACCGTCCACTGTGACACGTTCGCGTGTGTGTGCATCCGGCATACGTACTTCGGCCAAAGTCTGCTCTAGAAGTTCAGGTCGCTTGATCTTTTCGCTGTAAATGAATCGCATCAACTCATCGTAGTTCTGATGCTCATCCACTTCAGCATCAGTCAGCCCGAACATCTGCAGCACCACCGAATTATAGGCCGCTATCTGCCAGTGCTCATCCACCACCAGGAACCCCTCGCCCATACTTTCAATAGCCAATTCAACAATTTCTTTTTGCTTTTTCAGCTCGTTGGCCGCTGAGCGGCTTGCGGTTACATCAGTATAGGTGCGAACCGCGCCCCCGCCTTCGACGGGGTTATGTCGCGTTTCAATAATACGGCCATCGGTCGTCTGCCGTTCATTGCTGAAGGCATCGCGCCGCCGTAAACCCTGTACTCTTTCTTCCCAGAGACCCGCCTCACCCATTTGCTGCGATGCAACTATTTTGGCTAGCTGGTCAAAGCGCGGGTTTTCCTCAATTATCCGGGCCTTGACACCAAACATCGTCAGATAATTCTGGTTGTAGGCGATGATCAGCATATCCTCGTCTACCATCAATATCGCCTGGTCCATGCTGTCCATGGTCAACTGGGCAATTTCTTTTTGCTCGCGCAACTCCGACGTCTGTTCCCGCACCTGTTTGCGAATACGGCCAGCCTGGGCAAACAGAATGTGGATAAACAGCGCGATAAACAGGGTGACCAGTGGTCCTGCGAACAATGCCGCTCTGGAATACCCCAGCACCGGACCACCAAGAAAGGCAGGCACCACACCCCAATGGAAGGTGAGCGTGGTACCCCCCGTCATCAATGGAATGGTGAACGTGGCAACGGCATCCGAGGAGTCCTTGCCCTCGAGGTAGAGGTGGTCGCGGCCCTCTGTGGTCAGGCCGCTGGCATGTACACTGGATATAGTGAAACCCAGGCCGTGGGGAACCTGCGCGCTGACTATCTGGTCAACCTCATCCAGGTTCTGTACTCCCACCACCACTGTAGGCCGGGCGGCATTGTTAATGGGAAGTGTGTTAAACCCATAGTAAGTGCCGGTGCCAAGTGGCGCCGTCGCCCCCAGTGTCAGACCGAATTTCAGTGCGGATTCTATGGCATCTTTGGCCACCGGTATGGTATTGAGTTTGAAGCCCTGCACCAGCCCCAGGTCGTTGTGACTAGCTAATATGATAGGCCAGCTGCCGTCGGGGTCCCGTTGGGTAATCAACACCACCGCCGGTGAGAACCCATCGCGGTTGGCTTTGAGTGATTCAATCGCCGCGTGGAAGTCTGCCTCATTCATATCCCTGTTGGCTTCCAGCAGCAGCTCGATTGCTCGTATATCGCCGTAGCCATTTTGCAGGGCGCGGATGAAATTTCCACTCACCTGGTTTGCGGAGATGCGCGCCTGAGCTTCCCAGGCCGAGCGGGACTGTGCTGCTGAGGACACACCAAGCTGGTAACTGGCAATCAATCCACTGACCACGATTGCCAGCACAGTGGCGCTTTGCGCAAATGAACCCCGGCGCATCCCCAGGATCAAGGGCGTGAGAAATGTGATCGCCACCGAATTGCCCAACCACCAGTTGGCCGCGTACAGTGAAAAGCCATCCTGAGGCCAGACTCCACAGAGGTAATACACAGTCAAACCGATCGCAGGGCTGATCACGCCGGCCAGCGGCGCTATCAGCAGTAGTCGGAAAAACTGTGCCGCACTTTCAATTTCAGCATCGCGATTGATATAACGACGTATCAGGTGGCGCCCCACCGCAGCCTGTAAAATTGCACCGGCAGCAGTGCCGACGACCACCAATATGGCCAACGTCGGACTAATATCCGCGTTTCTGGCAACAAGCCAGCCGAGGAACCCGGTAGCGATAACAATAGCGGGGATACTGCGATTCCCAAACCAGATCAGGGCGCTGAGGCAGACGGCTGCCGGCAGCCATATGGGCGATAAGAACTGATCCGAGATCGTCATCATCACGGCCACATTGGCCGATGCAACTATCGCCAGGAATATTGCCACTGATTCCAGCAAGCGCATGCCAATTTTTCCGGGTTTCATTGCCCTGTCAGAGCCCATTTCTTTCCTTCACCTTCAGCAGGTGCGTCATTTTCACAGGTCAGCCCCGGAAAAGGAACTAATCTGGTGATATTTGTCCTGGCGAGCATATTCATACGATTTTGAAGAACCTGTTGCGCAGCACAATCAGTGCGTCTACCATCGTCCGGTGACTGCGGATTCGGGCAAACATGAAGCTTTTAAAGAAAACCATCCTGTCTCTTTGTGTTATTACAGCTGTATTCGTACTGATAATAACAATCGACCCGGCCCAGAGCGAAGCCAGGTACCGCACCTCGGATCTACCACTCGCAATTCTCGAGGCAGGCACGCTGGAACTGCTCACACTGAATGTCGCCCATGGCCGTGGTACTGCCCTTAACCAAATACTGGTGAGCGCGGCACAGCACCGCGAGAACCTGGAAGAAATCGCCTTGATTTTACTGGCGTCAGGCGCCCAGGTCGTGGCGCTGCAGGAGGCAGATGCTCCGTCCCTGTGGAGCGGAAAATTTGATCATGTCGAGTATCTGGCCAGGGCCACCGGCTACCGGTTTTCCGCTCACGGATATCATGCCACCGCATGGCCTTTCACTTATGGGGCGGCGCTGATGAGTAAATCCCGGATGAGTGATACCCGCTCACACCGTTTTCGTCCCACATGGCCAACAGCGACCAAGGGTTATGTGCGCGGCACAATAAAATGGCGTAACGGTGAAGATGAGAACAGCGCTGCGTCGGTCACTCTCGTTTCCGTACATCTCGATTTTTCCCGCGAGGAGGTCCGCAAGGCACAGATAGAGGAATTGGTGGATGACCTGAGTGCATTGCCCACCCCGTTAATCATCATGGGCGACTTTAACGCTGATTGGTCCAGCAATGATTCCCCGGTACGGCAACTGGCCAATGCCATGGGTTTGCGAGCGTTCAGGCCGACAACACAGGAGTTCAGCACCTATAAAGGCGTAAAACGCCTGGATTGGATTTTGATCTCTGATGAGCTAAAGTTTATTGACTACGCGGTACTACCGAACATCGTCTCGGACCACCTTGCGGTGGTGGCTAAAATTGGTTGGGAGGCACATCATTAATATGGTAATTCTCGCGCACTTTCGCGCTCTAATCGTACTCGGGTTACTCGCATCGATGGGTGGCTGCGCCGCCTTCGGCCCCGGTGAACCCTGCCCGCCCGGCACACAAAACCTGCCGGATTGCCCGCCGCCAGAGGCGATAGACGACCCATTTATTACCACCCTTTATTGGCAGCGGACATGGCAACCGGAAAATGTGCATCAAGTCGATGTCGTTGAGATTGGTGTAGAACTCGACATCCCGATTCAAAACGCTCGCGCCAAGTTCCTGGGAGCCAGGAGTGAGGACGCGCTGAACTCTCTCGCTGCCAAAATATGGATGATAGAACACGCCCAGCATACCATTGATGCGACTTACTATATTTTCAAGCGCGACCTGGTCGGCGAAGCGATGCTCGGCGCACTGTGTAATGCCGTTCAGCGCGGCGTTGACATCCGCTTTATGGTGGACTCGGTCGGCTCCATAGATTCAAGCCACTCCGGGTTGAAAGCACTGGAGACCTGTGCCGATGATGCCGGGTTCATGCGCAACGCGGCAGGCGAGCTGACAACCCGGAAAGCGCGTATCCAGATCGTCATTTTTAATTCAATCTCGAAGGTGTTTGTCCGACTGAACCGGCGTTCCCACGATAAATTGCTGGTAATAGACGGCAAATTCCCGGACCGCGCCATTGTGATGACGGGCGGCCGCAATATATCCCTGTCCTACTACGGCATAAAAGCAGACGGGTCCCCCAACCCGGATACCTATATGGACGCGGAGATTCTCATACGAACGGCCCTGGGAGAGGACACTGACGACTATCTTGTAGGGAATCTTAGCGAGAACTATTACTCGATACTGTTTTTGTTTGAGGACAATAAGCGGCTGAGCCCGAGTGGGACGGCCGAGGCTCTGGGAATCTATGCAACCGAGCGGCAGAAAGCCCAGACAGCGCTGGTGCAACTCAAAGCGCTGTCTGTTTTAAAGCAACACATGGATACCATGTCGAACTACCTCACAGAAGGATGGTACAACGTGAGAGTCTTGCTGGGGCATGAGTTGGACAACCTGGAGAACAAGGGAATTTTTTCCGACGTGGTTGATAATATGGATAACAATAAAAATTCCATTCAGTTCCTTCTGAGAGAAGTACGGGGTGATGATTACAAACAACGACGTATTGTCTCACCCTACCTTTTCGCGGCGCAGTACTATGACGACGACGGCAATATTGTCTTTGACGGGGCGCGCAATGTCCGTGAGTGGTTGGAGCAGCACCCGGAAGCCACACTGGAGATTATCACCAATTCTGTACTGACTTCTGACAATTTTTCGGCCCAGGCTGTCATCGACATGGACATGGCGCCCCGCTTGCTGCTGACCGATGAATTACAGGAAGCGTGGTTGGAATCGCCGGACAACAGTGAATTGAATCCGAAACTGGTCGAAAGTAAAGAATGGCGTGAACTGGTGAGCCATCCCCGACTGCAAATATACGAGACGGGCAGACTCGATGACCGGCTACTGGGTGGCGACATCGACTATGGCAAGCTTCATGCCAAGTACATTGTTATGGATCACATGGGTTTCGTTGGCACGACAAATTTCGATGAACGTTCACGCCTCATCAATAATGAAATGGGGTTCTTCTTTGATGGCGAGGAACTGGCCAGGGAACTGCATGCCGACTTCGATCTGTTGAAGAGTCGCTCATACCTGTGGGGTTCCCCCGAATGGCTGGAATTTCGCCGGCAGGTGTTTGAGCTCGATGGCATGAAAGGCACTACGGCCAAGAGCCAGAGAGCAATATATAAGACCCTGCGTGCTATCGGTCTGGATCATCAACTTTGAAACGGGGCAATGGTCAATGCGGCAGTGAAGTGCGTGGCAAGCCTTATATACACGTTGATGTACTGAATGAATAGTTCAGTGAAAGCAGCCCTCTTGTCGGCGTTGGTATTTCCGGGCGCCGGGCACTTTTTCTTGAAGAGGTATATTCCCGGTAGCGTTCTGGCCGGCAGTGCATTTGTGGCGCTTTATATTCTGGTGTCAACGGCAGTGGCAAGGGCTGTACAAATAACTAATGAGATCCAGCGCGGCGAAGTTGAGCTCGATATTGCGGCAATAACGGAATTAGTGTCAAGCCATCCAACAGGACCTGAAAGTCAAATATTGAGCATCGCCACGGCTGCTCTACTTATTTCATGGGTGATTGGTATAGTCGATTCCTATAGAGTGGGTCGTGTACCTTAAAAAATAGCTTAACTCTTATCCTGTGAATCCAGAAAATCTGCAAACTCATTCTCGTATATCTTAAAAAACACCAGTGTGATCGAGAAAATAATCGGACCGTAAATCACCCCTATCAAACCGAAGACCTGCAGGCCGCCAAGCAGTGAAAAGAATACGACCACGGTGGTCATCGTCGCTCCCTGCATAAAAAGTGGCCGCAGGAAGTTGTCGATAGACCCCACCGCCACAACGCCCCAGACCATCATGAATATAGCCCACCCGGCCTCTCCTGTAACATAGAGATAAATGGAAGCCGGCACCCAGATCAAGGCGGTTCCGACAACGGGAATAAGCGAGGCCACTGCCATCATGGCACCCCAAAACAGCATGGGAAATCCGGCCAACCAAAGCCCGAAACCACCGACGATGCCCTGCGTAACCGCGGTCAGCAGCGAACCCAGCAAAGCCGATTTACTGACATCCCTCACCTCTTTCAATAACATATCTTCCTGACTGCGGGATAGAGGAAAGGCATGCCGGATAAATACGATGAGCTTGTCATGGTCACGCAACACGAAAAAGAGTGCGAAAAGCAGCAACATAAAATCGATCATAAAAGTGGTCAGGCTGCCCAGCATAGCGGTTGATACGCCGGCGAAGTTACTGCCCACCACGCGGGCGTTCGTTAACGCCTGTGCCTTGATCACTTCCGGGTCCAGCGCATTCGCTGGCAGCACGCGCCCCAACAACTCTTTGACTTCCAACATGAAAGGTCGGTTCAGCAGGTGGTGGATGTTATCTCCCGTGGCCCACTCTCTAACGACAACGGAGTAACTGACACCCTGCTTCAGGATCGCCACCAACACCAACAGTGCGGGAATCAGAATCACCAGGGCCAATACCAGGGTGCTAATCAACGCCGCAATATTTTTACGTCCATTTAATTTCGTTACCAACCGGTCGTGTAATGGAGAAGCCAGCATACCGATCAGCATGGCAAGGATAATCGGCTGTAGAAAAGATTTGACCAGCCAGTAAGAAGCGTATAGCGATACGGCCAGAAATCCCAGCAGAATAAGCCGGTTGGAGCGCTCTTCGAATAAACGGTTCATAATTATGCCAGTTTCCGTCAGGTCAGCTCTAGCAGGGTTTCACCCAGCGCGCTGAGTAGACTATCGATCTGCTCCTTCTCGATTATAAACGGCAGACCCAGCTGTATGATATCTGCGCCACTGCGTACATAGAAACCCTTCTCCCACATACGCATGGCCACTTCAAAGGAGCGGCGGGTGGGCTCTCCCTCATAGGGCCGTAATTGCACGGCGCCGGCAAAACCGTAATTGCGAATATCACTGACATGGGGAGAACCTTTAAGCTGGTGCAGCCCCTCCTCAAAATACGGCGCCAGTTCCGCCACACGCTGGGGGAGTTTCTCCCGTTCCAGGATATCCAGTGCTGCAATACCAGCGGCGCAGGCCACAGGGTGGGCGGAATAGGTATAGCCGTGAGGGAACTCCACCATGTAGTCGGGGCCGCCCTGTTCCATAAAGGTCTGGTAAATCTCACTCGTGGCGATCACCGCCCCCATGGGTATGGCGCCGTTAGTGAGCTGTTTGGCCACATTCATAATATCAGGCACCACACCGAAGGCGTCGGCTCCGGTCATCGTGCCACAACGACCGAAAGCAGTGATCACTTCATCGAAGATCAACAGGATATCGTTGGCGCTGCAAATATCCCGCAGGCGCTGCAAATACCCTGCAGGCGGCGGGATAACTCCGGCAGACCCGGCTATGGGTTCGACAATCACCGCGGCAATATTTGAGGCATCATGCAAGGCGATCAGTTCGGTCAGTTCATCCGCCAGATGCCTGCCATTGTGTGGCATGCCCCGGCTGAAGGCATTGTCCGGCAGCAGCGTATGGGCGAGATGATCGGCATCCACCGCCTGGCCGAAGAGCTTACGGTTAGGCCCGATACCCCCAACGGAAATACCGCCAAAGTTAACACCATGGTAACCCTTGGCACGCCCGATAAGTTTGGTCTTGGCGGGCTGCCCCTTCTGGCGCCAGTAGCCACGAGCCATTTTCAGGGAAGTGTCGACACATTCCGAACCGGAATTGGTAAAGAAAACATAGTCCAGCCCCTCGGGCATCAGGGCCACAAGCTTATTGGCAAGCTCGAAAGAGCCCGGGTGGCCAAACTGGAAGCCGGGTGAATAATCCAGCGTCTGCATCTGCCTGTGGACTGCCGCTGAAATCTCCCGCCGGTTGTGCCCGGCACCGGTACACCACAGTCCGGACAAGCCATCCAGCACCCTGCGCCCCTTGTCGTCAATAAGGTGCACACCTTCGGCGGCCACGATCATGCGTGGATCGTCCTTGAACTGGCGGTTGCCAGTGTAGGGCATCCAGTGAGCTTCCAGTTGCTCTCGAGTGAGTTGTGGTTGGATTTTATGCAGCCTGGTCATTGGCAGTTTTTCCTGATCTGGAACAAAACGATAGTTTAGGGTACATCTGGTTAATTCACTATTTGTCACTCCCGCGTAATTATGTTCTTGCCATAGTCGCACTCGCTGGACTGGCCCTTTCCCCCTGGCCATCTCCCATCTAGACGAGGAAGAGTCACCGCCACTAGGGGGTGGACATACTCAGGTCATAACCCAACTGCCGGGCCAGCGCCCGGGCCTGTTTGCTGGATTCATCATCCCTGCTGGCGACCCAAAGATTGGCACAGCGAGTGCCTGAGCGACAGAAAGCCAGCACAGGCAGCGCTGTATCGTCCAGCAGCATTCTCATCTGCCCAAAATCGGGGCCGGGAAAATTACCCGCGGTAATCGGCATGTAGTGATATTCCAGGCCGGCGGCTTTCGCTGCCGCGGCAATATCCGCATTGCCGGGCTGATTCGCCTCCTCTCCATCGGGACGGTTATTTACCAACACCTTGTAGCCGGCGGCGGCGATTTCGGCGACGTTTTCCGGCGTAATCTGTGCTGAAACAGCGACATTTTCAGTGAGTTTAACGATTTTCATTGGCGACCCTCCGTAGGGAGAATGTTATACCAGAGCTTACCCCCCAGCTCCAGCCAGAACGCCCCTTTTCTACCTTGACAGCGCCGCCGGGCACATCATGAAAGACCTGACTCCCGCAGGCGTCAGGCAGTCAATGCCGTCACACCTTCCCATAGCAATTTGGCGCCAACCACGACCAGAAAAAAGCTGATCACAGTGTAGTAAAACGATGAGGCAGACCGTTTCACCAGATAATGTCCCAGCTTGACCCCCAGTGGCGCAAGAGGCACAAGTACCAGCGAGTACAGCAGGTTGTCAGTGGTAAACTGGCCCAGGACATAATACGGAACCAGTTTGACCACATTGACCGCAGCAAAAAAAATGCCTGCGGTACCGGCGAACAATAGAGGCGTCAGCTGTTTGGGCATCAGGTACATGGTGAAGGGTGGACCACCGGCGTGAATGCTGAAACTGGTGAAACCGGTCAGGGTACCAAACAGGCTGGCTGTTACCGGATGATGCTCCCTGCTCGCCCGCGACTGCAAGCCCAACAAACTCTGCAGGCCAAACACCACGGACAGCAAGCCAATAAGAATCCGCATATAGTCCTCATTCATCGCATCCGCCGTGAGATAGCCAATGACGATTCCCACCATAGCGCCGGGCAACAACAACCGCAGAGCGCGGCGATCAAATACACCCCAGTAGGCCTTAACCACAACCGCATCCATAACCACCAGAATGGGCAGCAGAATAGCGGCCGCCTGGGTAGGTGACATGACCAGAGCCATCATGGGCACAGACATCACAGCTACCGCACCGCCAAAACCACCCTTGGCAATGCCGTAAAGCAGTACTGCCGGAACACTGGCGAGGTAAAACCAGGGATCAGCGAGCAAAATTTTTCCCGCTCAACTTCTCAGTCGCCCTGGTCGATCAGACCGAACTCAGCGCGCAGGACGTCAATAATCTCAGCCTTGGGGTTGTCCGACAGTTCGAGGCTGGCACCTGTGATCTTCTCGGCAATGCCCACATAGGTATTTGACACCGCCATTAGTACCTCGGTCGGCAGTGCGTTATCGTGGGCCAGGGCCTGGCGCTCCGGCATACGACTCTTGTTCAGCAGGATATCCGGATCCGGAAAGTGCGCGAGCAGCAGCTGGCGGAAGCTCTCCTTGGAATTCTCCACCACCCGGCCCTCGCGCAGGGCCGGGCCGTCCCATATGCGGGAAGAATCTGGAGTACCCACTTCGTCCATATAAATGAGCTTGTCGTTGCCGGCCTTGCCTGTGACATAACCAAATTCGAATTTCGTATCCACAAAAACCTGGTCAAGCCTGGCCAGCTCCGCGCTGATCACATCAAAGCCCTCCCGCAACAGGGTCTCATAGCGATTGACATCATCAAGACAGAGGAAGTTGAACGCTGCGTAGTTGTTATCGATATCACTGCGCGCAATGTTCACGTCGTCTACAGCAGGCACACCCGGGATACCCTCCAGAACGCCCTTGCTTGAGGGTGTAATCAGCAGCTCCGGCAGCTTCTGGTCGCGCTGCAGTCCATCGGGAATCTCAATACCGCAGAATTCCCGCTCTCCCTTTTCATAGGAGCGCCACATGGAACCCGTAATGTATTGTCGGGCGATCGCCTCGATCATCACCGGCCTGGCCTTTTGCACAATCCACACCAGCGGATGAGGTACCTCCAGGATATGACTGTCCGCCAGGCCCTTTTCCCGAAACAGCCGGAACCAGTGATTGGAAATGGCATTCAGGGCGGCGCCCTTACCGGGCACACCGCGCATATCGCCCTCTCCATGCCAGATACAATCAAAAGCCGAAATGCGGTCAGAAATGACCATAATGGCCAGCGGGGCTTCGGCCGCCACATCATAACCGCGTTCTGCTATTAACCGTGCACTATCTACCGCGGTCAGCCAGTAGACCGAGCGCACTTTGCCACTGTGCACAGGGGCATCAGTTCGAATCGGCAAATCGTTGTTAACAGCCAATACCTTGTCAGCAAGACTCATGTTTTGTGCCCTGTTTTTACGGGGTTACTCGGAAAACACTGCTGCCGCAGCCAGCGTTGTGGCGCATCGTGCACCAAAGGGTCTATTACTTCTGCTCTTTCAACTCCATCGGTTGCGCCAAAGGATCGCTGGAACGGCCCTGCAGGTGCAGCATACCCCGACGCATACTATTACCCCATGAGCGGAAGATCAGGTCAACCGCCGGATCGTCATTATCCACCTGGTTGAAAGCCCATATGTTATCGCTGGACCTGGTATCCACGGAGCGGACCATGACGTTACCTGAACTGGCGTTAATCAAAGCGATACTGGCAGTAATCGCCCCACCGGACCTGTTGCCCGCCACCGCCTGTTCCCGGGTAGCATTGGGATGAATAGCCACCACAGTGGTATGGATAATCATATCGGCCTGCTCGGGGGTGGTAACGATATTGTAGGCTGACTGGTAACCGAGCGCAGCTGTAAACTCCTTAATAATCGCATGTTGCAGTAAGTCTTCTTCTTTAGCAGTCACTTTCCAGTCATCGTCGACAGGGGATTCTTCGGGCTTGATAACCTGGATATGGGACAGGTCAGCCCGCGCGATATAAACATTGCGAAAGACCCTGGCACCCTCACTCGAATCCGGGTTCATATAAAGCTCATCGGCGCGGGTATTCTGGCCCTTCAAGAATGCGGGATCCCCTTTCTCCGGTGCAGTGTAATCCGCTGTGTCGTTCTGGGCGCAGCCGCCCAGGATTAAAAGAGAAGCCGTCAGGGCCGGTAGCAATTTCAACGACATCGCTGTGTCCTTTGCTTGGTAGTTAAACAGCCAACCTGGGCCGTCTCTGGAGTCGACCAGGCATATTGTAAAGTCAGCGCCCCGCTATGGACAGAGGCTCATTACTGTAGATAGCCGAACTCCCTTCAGAACAGGACAATAATTCGCTACACTCGGCCCGACTTTGCCACAAAGACCCACCAGATGCACGCCAGCCACCGCCTATTTATCACCACCCTCACCGCCCTGCCTGTACTGCCCTCGTCCCTCCCGGCCCACAGCGGGAACCTGATAGAGGAGCAGGTTGTGGTAACCGCCAGCCGGATAAAGGAGGGTGCCTTGAGATTGCCGCTAGCCTGGTCCAGCGTGGACAGTGATGCCCTGGCACTGATCGATCCGATCCATATAAACGAGGTGATGCAGCGAGTGCCCGGAGCCTGGATAAGCCGGGGTAATGGCCAGGAGAGCCTCATCTCCCTGCGCTCTCCGGTACTGACCGGCGCAGGCAGTTGCGGCGCCTTTTATGCAGCGGCGGATGGTATCAGCCTGCGCGCACCCGGGTTCTGCAACGTCAACCAGCTGTTCGACGCCAACTTTGAACAGGCGCAGCGCATCGAAGTCATCAAGGGGCCCGCCACATCCCTCTACGGTTCCAACGCCATGCACGGCGTCATCAATATCCTCAGTGCGCCGCCCAGCAAGCAACTGGACCACAGCCTGGCACTCGAAGCCGGCCCCTACGACTACTACCGAGCCAAATACCATTACAGCGATACCTTAGGGGCCCACGGCATCAACCTCAGCGCCAACGGCAGCCACGATGGCGGCTACAAAGACCACTCCGGCTACGACCAGCAGAAGATGACCCTGCGTTACGACTATGCCGGCCTGCAGTGGGACATCAACAGCATACTGGACCTGGCCAATCTCAACCAGGATACGGCCGGCTTTATCAAGGGCTACAAAGGCTACAAAGACAGCGACCTGAAGAAATCCAACCCCAATCCAGATGCCTACCGCGATGCCTGGTCGGTGCGACTGTCCAGCAGTGCCAGTCGGGCATTGGACGACAGCAATACCCTGACTATCACGCCCTACCTGCGCGATAACGATATGGAGTTCCTGCAACATTTTCTGCCCTGGCAGTCTGAGGAGAAAAACAACCACAGCAGCCTGGGCCTGCGCACCACAGTGCATACCGATGCGGGCGCCCTGCGCTGGGTGAACGGTATCGACCTGGAGTACACCGATGGTTCGCTCAAGGAAATCCAGGACGAGCCCTTCAGCGACGAACAACCGGCCGGGGTGCACTATGACTACCAGGTAGACGCTACCGTCGCGGCCGCCTATAGCCAGCTGCGCACCCGGACTGATTCACCCTGGGAATTCAGTGCTGGTGTGCGCCTGGAATATACCAATTACGATTACGACAACCAGACTGAAGACGGATCCGCCTGCGCCCCCGAAATCATCAGCTGCCGCTTCTACCGGCCGGCAGACCGTGAAGACGACTTCACCGACTGGTCACTGAACACTGGCGCCAGTTACAGTCTCAGCCCCGATCACATCGCCTACCTGCGACTGGCCAGGGGTTTTCGCGCACCGCAGGTCACCGAACTGTACCGCCTGCAATCCGGGCAGCGAACAGCTGACCTGGACTCGGAGAAAATCAACAATGTGGAGGTGGGGATACGTGGCTCCTGGCTGGAAAAGCTGCAGTACGATGTAGCCGTTTACTACATGTACAAGGACGATGTAATCTTCCAGGATGCCAACCGACAGAATGTGAGCGGCGCCGAGACCCGACACTATGGCACCGAAATCAGCCTGGAATACGCCATGGTGGAGAACTGGACACTGGCAATGGATGCCTCTTTCGCCAGCCACACCTATGACAATCGCATCGACTTGCTGGGTGCCGGTAGCGACATCAAGGGCAACGATATAGACACCGCACCGGAAGCGTTCGGCAGCGCCAGGCTGGGCTGGGATTTCTCTGAATTAACCGGGCAGAACAGTCTGGCAGAGCTGGAATGGGTCTATATGGGCTCCTATTACCTGGAGCCGGATAACGAACACAAGTACGACGGCCACTCCCTGCTCAACCTGCGCATAGCAAGCCAACTGGGGCCGCGCTGGTCCACCAATCTGCGCCTGACCAACCTGCTGGATGAGGACTACGCGGAACGGGCGGACTTCGGCTTTGGTTCGTACCGGTATTTTGTGGGGCAACCGCGAGGC
>QNFS01000042.1 GCA_003646415.1 Gammaproteobacteria bacterium | reverse complement strand
GCAATCATAGGGATTTTTTATGACAGTGCAATGACAACTAGCGAAAATTCCCCGTGAATTTTGCCTATTTGCCGAGTAGCTTGAATTTTCTTCCATATGGGCGATACTCCATGCCCCGCATTTCGCTGATTCAATTAACGCTAATGGAGCCTTACTATGTGATTTCGACGTTTGTTTAATCCAGCCATTCTGCTTGTTACCGCAGCTGTGGCCCTGCCCGCACTGGTGGCCGCCGCCGGTGACGCCAACCTGAAAAAAGAGCTGCTCAAGGGCAGGCGTATCGGCAGCAAAACCGCCAAACTGCATCTTGACGGTTACAACTTTCTGCCCTACCTCACCGGGCAGGCCGACAAGACACCGCGCCGGGAGTTCATCTACCACGATGACGGGGGCATGCCGGTGGGTGTGCGGGTCGGCGACTGGAAAATTGTTTATGCGGAGAATCGCGCCAAAACCATGGCACTGTGGGCGGAACCCTCTGTTATCCTGCGCGTCCCCAAATTATTCAACTTGCGGCGCGACCCCTTTGAACGGGCGGATCACAACTCCAACACCTATTGGGATTGGTTGATAGATAAAGCCCCGCAGGTCTATTTGGGGAGTGCTGTCACCGCACAGTACCTGCAGACCTTTGCAGAATACCCGGCCAGCCAGAAGCCGGACTCATGGTCTATCGACAAGCTGACTGACCGTTACCTCAAGGCGGAGTAAGGTTTGGGTTAATCGAGGAAACGCCCGCTGTTGCGGGCGTGATCACCTGGACTAACGCCAGTCCTCAGTTTCTTTCGGCTGGCTCAGGGGCACCCAGTAAACCGGGTAATTCGTTTGACTGTAGGGTGAGAGCTCATAGCTGGATTGCACGAACGCCACCAGGTCGATCAGCTGGGTGACTGTCATTATATCGTTGTAGTTGACCATCTTCGATGCGCCACTCTCGTCGGCCATGTCGCCAAAGCCGCGACGCGCCACTTTGTGCGACGGGTTGATGACGGAAGTCACCAGCTCTCCGTAGCTTTTGATACGCGTGGTTTCTCCACCAAGGATAACGGATATCGCGGCGGGCGCACCCGTATCAAGCTGCGGGACCTGCCTGTTTACATGGCAGGTATTACATCCCAATTCGATATAGGCGGCCTTGCCCCGCTCCACATCGCCATCTGGCAGTGAGAATCCGATTGAGCCCTTTGGTCCGGTATCACACCCGGCCAGGCCTATAACGCCCAGTATCAGCAGTAAACTTGGGATATAACGCATAACTTTCGTCTCCATTTTGGCCCTCAAAAAAACCCACCGTTCTAAAGTTATCATGAAGATGGTGGTTAATGCTTGATAAGAATCAACTACAATCATATTTTGGAAGCAGGTATTGGAGTAGTTGTCATTCCTTAACATCAACATCTTCCCGGTAACTGTCAACCGTCGGGCAGGCGCAGAACAGGTTGCGATCGCCGTATACGTTGTCCACCCGGTTAACGGGTGGCCAGTACTTGTAACGGCGCAGGGAGTCCGCCGGGTAGGCGGCCTGCTCACGGTCGTAGGCGTGTTCCCAGTTGTTGGCGGCGATGTCCGCCAGGGTATGAGGCGCATTGGTCAGTGGGTTATCCGTGGCATCCAGTGCCCCGTCCTGCACCGCGCGAATTTCTTCGCGGATGGCGATGAAGGCATCGCAGAAGCGGTCCAGCTCCGCCAGGGACTCCGACTCGGTGGGCTCCACCATCAGCGTGCCGGCCACTGGGAAAGACATGGTGGGCGCGTGGAAGCCGTAGTCGATCAGGCGCTTGGCGATATCCTCTTCGGAGATGCCGCTGCTTTCCTTGAGGGGGCGAATGTCCAGGATGCACTCGTGGGCCACGTTGCCGCTGGTGCCGGTGTAGAGTATGGGGTAGTGGTCCTTGAGGCGGTGCGCGATGTAGTTGGCATTGAGGATGGCTACCTTGGTTGCCTGCGCCAGCCCTGTGCCGCCCATCAGGGTGATATAGGCCCAGGAGATAGGCAGGATGGAGGCACTGCCAAAGGGTGCGGAGGATATCGCGTCGTTGTTCTCATCCAGCCCCGCTACCGGTGCTACCGGGTTGCTGGGCAGGAACGGCTGCAGGTGCGCGCCGACGCCGATGGGGCCCATGCCCGGGCCGCCGCCACCGTGGGGAATGCAGAAGGTTTTGTGCAGGTTGAGGTGGGATACGTCGGCACCAAACTTGCCGGGCGCGGCGAGGCCCACCAGGGCATTCAGGTTGGCGCCGTCCACGTATACCTGGCCGCCGTGCTGGTGCACCACCTCACACAGCTCGATGATGGATTCCTCGAACACCCCGTGAGTTGAGGGGTAGGTGACCATGATGCAGGCCAGGTCCTCGCTGTGGCGCCCGGCCTTGCTGCGCAGGTCTGTCATGTCCACGTTGCCCCGCTCGTCGCATTCCACGATCACAATTTTCATACCTGCCAGCGCGGCGCTGGCAGGATTGGTGCCGTGGGCGGAGGAGGGGATGAGGCAGACGTTGCGCTGCCCCTCGCCGCGACTTGCATGATAGCGACGGATGGCCAACAGACCGGCGTACTCACCCTGGGAGCCGGCGTTGGGCTGCATGGAGATGGCATCGTAGCCGGTGCATTCCAGCAGCATATGATCGAGCTCCGCCAGCATGTCCTGGTAGCCGGCGCTCTGTTCCACCGGTGCAAAGGGGTGTAAACCAGCAAATTCCGGCCAGCTTATCGCCAGCATCTCGGTGGTGGCGTTGAGCTTCATGGTGCAGCTGCCCAGGGGGATCATGGCCCGGTTCAGGGCGATGTCCTTGTCTTCCAGGTAGCGCATGTAGCGCAACATTTCGGTTTCGCTGTGGTAGTCGTGGAACAGGGGGTGGCGCAGGTAGTCGAGCGGGCGCAGCAGGTTGTCGGGGATGCCGTCGTTGTCATCGACCTGGGTGTCCACGCCCGCCGCATCAGCCACGGCGCTGTCGCCGCTGAACACTGCCCACAGGGTTTCAATGTCTGTGGCGGAGGTGGTTTCGTCCAGGGCGATACCCAGGCGGTCGTCGCCGATTATCCGCAGGTTCATGCCCTGCTCCAGTGCGCGCCCGACAATGGCCTGCTGCTGGTCGCCCACGGTGTACGTGAGGGTGTCGAAGAAGGTCGCGTTATCAGCGTTGAAACCGGCATCCTGCAGACCCCGGGCCAGGATGCCTGTCAGGCGCTGGATGCGGGTGGCGATACGGCGCAGCCCGTTGGGGCCGTGATACATGGCATAAAAGACGGCCATGATGGCCAGTAGGGCCTGGGCGGTGCAGATGTTGCTGGTGGCCTTCTCCCGGCGGATGTGTTGCTCCCGGGTTTGCATGGCCATGCGCAGCGCCTGGTTGCCACGGCGGTCGACTGACACACCGATAATCCGGCCGGGAGTGGAGCGTTTGTAGGCGTCGCGGGTGGCGAAGTAGGCGGCGTGGGGGCCGCCAAAACCCATGGGCACCCCAAAACGCTGGGTATTGCCCACGACCACATCGGCGCCCTGGGCGCCGGGAGATTTCACCAGCAACAGCGCCATGATATCGGCGGCCACGCAGACCAGGGTTTGCGTCGCGTGGGCCTGTTCTATCAATGGCGAGATATCATCCAGGTGGCCGTAGGTACCGGGGTATTGCAGTAACAGGCCGAAGGCCCCGGTGTTGCCCAGCAACTCATCAGGCTTGCCGACCACCACCTCTATATCCAGTACTTGTGCCCGGGTTTTGACCACGGCGATGGTCTGGGGGTGGCAGTCGTTGGCCACCAGGAAAATATTGCTGCGGTTTTTCTTGTTCACCCGGTGCAGCAGGGTCATGGCCTCAGCCGCGGCGGTGCCTTCATCCAGCATGGAGGCGTTGGCCAGGTCCATACCGGTGAGATCCAGGGTCATTTGCTGGAAGGTCAGCAGGGCCTCCAGGCGACCCTGGGATATTTCCGGCTGGTAGGGGGTATAGGCCGTGTACCACCCCGGGTTTTCCAGTACGTTGCGCTGGATGACGGCAGGCGTGTAAGTATCGTGATAGCCGGTGCCGATATAGGACTTGTTGACCACGTTTTGCCGGGCCTTGTGGCGCAAGCGGGCGATCACCGCCTGTTCAGTCTGCGCGCCCGGCATATCCATTGGCCGATCCCGGCGAATGGCCGCCGGTACCGTGTCGTCTATCAAGGCGTCCAGGTTGTCGTAGCCCATAGCCCGGGCCATCTCTGTTTGCTGTTTGGCGGTGGGGCCGATATGGCGTTGGATAAAGTCTGAATGGTTTTCCAGATCAAACAGGGACGGGCGGCTCATGGATGCTCCGGCGATTGCCAAAAAGATGGATTCAATGGGTCCGAATCGAGGGCGCGATAATAGCAGTAGTGGCCCTTGCCGGGCAATCTGTCGTACGCTTGTTGATCGCTCTGTATGTCACCCGGTGCTTGCCTTTTAGTGGCAGTACCGGTATCACTGACGGCCTTTCATGCAACTTAGGAATACCCAATGTTGGATATCGTAACGCCAGAATCGGTGGGGCTCGATAGCGGGCAACTGGCCCGGGTGGGAGAACACCTGGCCAAATGCTATGTGCAGCCCGGTAAGATCCCCGGCAGTATCGCGCTGGTGGCCCGACGCGGCCAGGTTTGTTACCTGGACGTACAGGGTCTCAGGGACGTGGAGCGTGGCACCGCCATGACGGCGGATTCCATCCTGCGTATCTACTCCATGAGCAAGCCGGTGACCACCCTGGCGCTGATGACACTGTTGGAGCGCGGGTTGTTTTCGCTGGATGACCGGGTGGATCGCTTTATTCCCGCCTGGAAGGGGTTGCGGGTGCGCAAAGGCGGTTCGTATCCGATGTTTGACACAGTACCCTGCCGGCGGCCCATGACCATTCGCGACCTGATGATGCACACCAGTGGGTTGACCTACGATTTTATGCATGCCTCCAATGTGGACGCCGCCTACCGCAAACTGCGCCTGGGCCGGTTGCAGGAGGACTACACCCTGCAGGACATGATAGACCAGCTGGCGCAGTTGCCACTGGAGTTCTCCCCGGGGGAGCGCTGGAATTATTCGGTTGCCACCGATGTGCTGGGTTATCTGATAGAGGTGATCAGCGGCCAGAGCCTGCCGGACTATATGCATTCGGTCATTTTTGAGCCGCTGGGTATGGTAGACACCGCTTTCCAGATCAGTGCGGACAAGGTGTCCCGCTTTGCCTCCTGCTATGAGCGCAATCTGCAAAAGCAGGTGGTGCTCAGTGACGACGGCCAGGACAGCCAGTTTGCCAGTCGTAGCTTCTATTCCGGCGGTGGCGGGCTGGTTTCCACCACGGCGGATTACTACCGTTTTTGCCAGATGTTGCTCAATGGCGGCAGCCTGGACGGCCAGCGGATTATCGGCCCGCGAACCCTGGCCTTCATGACCCGCAATCACCTGCCCGGTGGTGTGGATATGTCGCAATTCGCCACGGGCAGTTTCAGCGAAACCGTGTACGAGGGGGTGGGATTCGGCCTCGGGTTTGCCAGCAAGGTGGATGCCGTCAGCAACGGCTTCCCGGGATCCCGGGGCAGCTTTTTCTGGGGTGGGTTGGCCAGCACCCTGTTCTGGGTGGACCCGGCGGAAGAGTTGGTGGTGGTTTTCATGACGCAGTTGATTCCGTCCAGCACCTTCAATTTCAGGGGGCAGCTGGAGAATATCATTTACGGTGCACTGCTGTAGGGCGAGTATCGCAAGTCACTCGCCCTGGTCAGCCCCGTCGTTTAAACCATGTCCAGCTGCCGCTGAGGGCCAGTAGAAGTAATATCACGGCTGCGGCATCCATGATCCATGGACCTGCTGAACCAAAGAAGCGGCCGCTGTGCAGGTCCAGCAAGACCCGTTCCACGGGCAGTACTTCACCACGGAAATGATCGCCCAGGGTGCTTTTTAATGTTGCTTCCAGTGGTGTGGGCACAGCCCATGCAATGGTGGCGCTATCTCTGTCTGTGCCTCTGTCAGTACGGGGCTGCCAGTGCAGAAAATCCGCATCGCTCTGGTATTGGCCGTCACTGGCTTCGACCACCAACAGGCCCTTTGCTGTATCCACGCCGATGCGTTTGATGCCCCCCGGTAGCCCTCCGGTGTCTTGCAGGCGCTCGATGAGCTCACCATGGCGCGTGAGCAGCAGCAGGTTGTCGCTGACCGCGATCACCAACAGCTCGTTGAACAGCACTGCCCCTGTCAGCTGCCGGTATGACTCCCCGATTTTTCTGCGGTCCAGGTACAGTTGGTCTTCTGTCAGCGTGATCCGGCGATCGCCGGCGCGGTAGGAAAGCGGTTCTAGCGGGGCCTGAATGCCGTACCTGTCCAGTATCCAGTCAGACTGGACGTAGTGGCTGTCCAGTTCCAGCGGTTCGGTATGATTGAGCGCAATACCGGTTATGGCCAGAATCAGCACGCACAGTGCCGCGCTGGCACCCAGATAGCGGTGCCAGGTGTGGACAGAGCGCCACTTGACACCATTTTTCTCCTGCCTGCGGTTAGGCATCGCGCTGCCTTGCCTGCTGGTCAAGGTAGAGCGCCATCGCCGCCAGTTTTTTCAGGGCGCGCACCGACAGGGTGGCGCCGGAGATGCCGTCGATGGTGCGGTCGAGCTGGCGCTGTTCATTCAGGCGCGCCTGGTCGAACTGGTCAGTAAAGAAGGAGTGGCGGATTTCCCAGCCACGGGATTCACGAAACACCAGTACTTTCACGGTGTCGATGCGCCCTTCGTTGATGATGAACCCGGTGGTGATGGGTTCCGTCTTGCCGATCTCCTCCAGTATCCAGGCAGTGCGCTGGCCCTGTCGCCAGTAGCGTACCCGCAAACTGGGATAGCGGTGGCCCAGCAATTGTGTGACCACTTCCTTGCGCGGTCCGGTAAGCCAGATGACCTGTGCCTCGGGCACCTCGCCATTGAACACTTCCGCAAGAAAGTCCTCCGGTTCCTGGTAGACGCCGCCGGCCAGCAGCATCCCTGGAAATAGCAGCAGCAGGAGCAGAACGGTTCGATTTACAGACAACATATTAGCGCCTTCAACTGGAATACGGGGCACTGGCGCCCGGCATTGTGCCTTGTCGGGCCTGGATCTGACAGAGGCTTAGAATTGATAGCCCACGCCCAGGTTCCAACCGTTGTCGTTGGACTGTTCACCCTCGTTGTCCTGCTGCCGCATATCGAATTTCAGGACGACATCCGGGATAGGCCAGTAGTTGACGCCGGCGGTGTACTGCTTTTTCTCGGAATCGACCTCGCCATTACCTGCCTGATTGTCCCATTGATTGTAGCGGCCAAAGATACCCAGTTTCTGGTCGAAGAGGGAGAACTTGTACGACGGTTCTACATAGAACCCCGATTGCTCGTCGGCGCCAATCGCCTCCGGACCATCGCCATCGAGGTCCCAGTAAGCGTACAGGGCGCGCAGTGCCAGCGGCCCGCGCTCGATCTGTGCGTGGGCCTCGAACAGCCAGGCCTCTCCGGCCGAATCGTCGGTACCCTGGGTTATGTCATCCTGGTATTGCACCGTGGCGGCGAGTTCCACGCCGGGCATGCCGGTCCACTTGATACGGGCGGTGGAAGCGAGGTTGTTGGCGTCCGCCTTACTGCTCTTCTGACGCCCCTTGCGCACCTTATAGCCATTGCTTATATCGGTTTTCAGGCCTTCATGCACGGCGACATCGTAGCTGAAGCCGGATTCGCCAATTTGTCCGCCAAGAGCCGCGCCGCCGGCCCACCAGGTGGTCGGAATAATGTCGGTTTCCACCGGGTTGCGTTCGACGCCATAGAAAGTCGCCGGTTCATGGGTTTCGTTGAGGATGCCCACCGGCATCAGGAACACACCGGCCTTGGCGGATGTCTGCTGGTTGAGGTCAAATTCCACATAGGCCTGCTCCACTTCAACCTCATCGCCATCGTGTTCGAACTCGATCTCCGAGACAAAACGCACGTCATCGGTGAACTGGTGGTTGAGCAGCAGGACCACGCGGTGCAGGTCTATCTCATCCTTGCTGTCGAGGTTGTTGTAGTGCAATTCGCCGTAACCCCCAAGCTGGGTTTTGGATGCCCAGGCGGCTGCGGATGAAACGCTTTTCTGGCTTTGTTCTGCGACTTCGACGGCCGCAGTGGCTTTCTGATTAGCCTCTTCAATGCGCACCGTGCTGGTTTGGGCGTCTTTTTGCAGGGCTTCGATCTGCTTCTGTTGCTGCTGGATGATTTTCCACATCTCCTCACGGCTGGGCAGGTCGCCGGCTGTGGCGCTCAGTGATACGCTCAGTAGCGCCGCAGCTGTCAGGCTGGCGATTGGGGAGGTTCTGTTGTCCATAAGAGGGTAGCTCCGTCTTGTTGGTGGGTATGATCCGTACTGCAGTTTTTACAGTAATTGACGGAGTATTATAGATATTGATAACAATAATGCAAATGATTCTCATTATGATATACATGTATGATGTTGACGATACAGTGCATGACCGACAAAACCAAAAGAATGAGACTTATCCCGCGCTGTAACTAATAGCGGTGACGTAGTAAACCTGCTCCCCCGAAGGGCTGCGCACCCGGACTTCATCATCCAGCTCCTTGCCCAGCAACGAGCGAGCCATGGGCGAGTCCATACTCAGCTTGCCTGCTCCCAGGTCGAACTCGTCCGGCCCCACAATGCGCCAGCGTTGTTCCTCACCTGCGTTGTCCTCCAGTGTCACCCAGGCGCCGAAGAAGATTTTTCCGGTGTTGTCGGGAGGGCGCTGCACGACCTCGAGTTCATCCAGCCGCTTGTTGAGAAAGCGCACCCGGGAATCGATCTCGCGCAGGCGGCGCTTGCCGTAGATGTAGTCGCCATTCTCCGAGCGGTCGCCATTTTTGGCCGCCTCGTGTACTGCGCTGGTCACCACTGGACGCTCCACCTTCCACAGCTGATGTAATTCCTCGCGCAGGGTCTGTTCACCCTCGGGGGTGATGTAAGTGGAGCCGCGTCGGCGCGGTGGTCGGTATCTTCCCATAGAGCCTATTGTAACGGCGCACCAGAGGATTCCAAGATGCCACTGGACTAGCCTGGCTGCTGCTGTTAGAAATACACACAATATATGTATGACAGGATTGATGGTATGGCGCGTTTGTTTATTTGCCCACTAGCCGGGTTGGTTGTAAGGACCTGCGCCCTGGCCCTGGCTGCGGCACTATCCCCCGTTACCCTGGCCGGTGACTGCCCGCGGTTTAGCGGTGAATTACAGCAGGGCGGTTTCATCTGGGGCAGGGTGCCTCCGGGCAGTGTGGTAACACTGGATGCCAGGTCCCTGGATGTACTGGCCAATGGCACCACCTTTGCCGGCTTCGGGCGCGATGCTCCCGCCACGGCGCAGCTGGTGGTGAAGGGCCCGAGCGCCTGCAGCGAGACCTTGCAGGTAGCGCCCCGGCAATACAACATCCAGCGAATTGAAGGTGTGCCCGCAGCCACGGTGAACCCTCCCCAGGAACAGCTGGATCGCATCCGCAGGGAGGGGGCCATGGTCAAAACAGCCCGTGCCCGGCGCCTGGAACGCCCGGATTTACTCGCCAGCGTACTGGCTGGTTTTGTGTGGCCGGTGGAGGGCCCCATTTCCGGGGTGTATGGCAGCCAGCGCTACTACAACGGCGAACCCCGTCGCCCCCATTTTGGGGTGGATGTGGCCGCACCCGAGGGGGCGGCGGTGCGCGCGCCCGCCGCCGGGGTGGTGACCCTGGCGCAGCCGGACCTGTTTTTTTCCGGTGGCACGGTGATCCTGGACCACGGCTTTAATGTTTCCTCCACCTTCATGCATATGAGTGAAGTACGGGTGCAGGCGGGTGATGAACTCCAGCCTGGTGATATTATCGGCGCTGTGGGTGCCACCGGTCGCGCCACCGGGCCGCACCTGGACTGGCGCATGAACTGGCGGGAGGTGCGCATAGACCCACAATTGCTCGCTCCAGCCATGCCAAAGCCCTGAAAAAGCCCGTATAATACCGCTCCTTCTTTGGATCGTGGATGGTCGTGGGGTGGTCGTGATAGACAAGAAATTACTCAGTATTCTGGTGTGCCCGGTAAGCAAGGCGCCGCTGGAATACGACAAGGACAAGGATGAGTTGATCTGCAAGGCCAGCGGCCTGGCCTACCCGGTGCGAGACGGCATCCCGGTGATGCTGGAAAGTGAGGCGCGCCAGCTCACCGCAGACGAGAAACTGGGATAAAGGGGTAGACCCTAATGTCGGATACTATTTTCGGAAAAATCGTCAGCGGTGAGATTCCCAGTGAATTTATTTATGAGGACGAGCACTGCATCGCCATCAACGACGTCAATCCCCAGGCCCCAGTGCATGTGCTGGTGATTCCCAAGCGAGATATTCCCCGCCTGGTGGATGCTGAGATGGATGACCGGGACCTGTTGGGGCACCTGCTGCTGGCGGCGGGCAATGTCGCCCGGCAGTTGGGCGTGGATGAGGCCTTCCGCCTGATTATCAACAACGGCTCCGATGCCGGCCAGACCGTATTCCATCTGCACCTGCATATTATCGCCGGCAGGAAATTCGCCGAGGGGCATATGGCCGGTTGAACACAGCTGTCACCGCCACACTACCGTCCACACGACAATCGAGACAGATTATGAAGACCGTAGAGATACGCGAGGCCTTCCTGGCCTATTTTGAGCAGCAACAACACACCCGGGTGCCAAGCAGTTCCCTGGTGCCGGTTGACGACCCGACCCTGCTGTTCACCAACGCCGGCATGAACCAGTTCAAGGATACCTTCCTGGGCACCGAACCGCGGCCCTATAACCGGGCCACCAGCAGCCAGCGCTGTGTGCGCGCCGGCGGCAAGCACAACGACCTGGAAAACGTGGGCTATACCGCCCGCCATCACACCTTCTTTGAAATGCTGGGCAACTTCAGCTTCGGTGATTACTTCAAGCGTGAGGCCATCCAGTTCGCCTGGACCTTCCTCACCGAAACCCTGGGCCTGCCTCCGGAAAAGTTGTGGGTAACGGTGCATGTGTCCGACGATGAGGCGGCGGCTATATGGATTGACGAGATTGGGGTGAGCCCAGAGCGCCTGTCCCGCCTGGACGAGGACAACTTTTGGCAGATGGGTGATACCGGCCCCTGCGGCCCCTGTTCCGAACTGTTTTACGACCACGGCCCGGATGTCCCCGGCGGCCCTCCCGGCAGCCCAGATGACGACCTGGACCGCTATATCGAAATCTGGAACCTGGTGTTCATGCAGTACAATCGCGACCAGGGTGGTGAGTTACACCCCCTGCCCAAGCCCTCGGTGGATACTGGTATGGGCCTGGAGCGTGTCGCCGCGGTGATGCAGAACGTGCACAGCAACTACGAGATCGATCTGTTTCAGGCGCTGATCAAGACGGCCGCAAGAATACTCGGTGTCGACGACCTGCAGCACAACTCCCTGCGGGTGATTGCCGACCACATCCGTTCCTGCTCCTTCCTGATTGCCGACGGCGTACTACCGGGCAACGAGGGCCGCGGCTACGTGCTGCGCCGCATCATCCGCCGCGCCATTCGCCACGGCAATAAGCTGGGCGCCAGTGCGCCGTTCTTCTACAAACTGGTACCGACTCTGGCCGAGCAGATGGGCGACGCCTACCCGGAGTTGGTGAAATTGCAGGGCCAGATAGAGAAAGCCCTGCTGACCGAGGAAGAGCAGTTTGCCAGGACGCTGGATCATGGCATGCAGATCCTGGAAGAGGCACTGGCTGAGCTGGATGGCAGTGAAATCCCCGGCGATGTGGTGTTCAAGCTGTACGATACCTACGGCTTTCCCACAGACCTCACCAACGATATCGCCCGGGAGCGGGAACTCACCCTGGATATGTCCGGCTACGAGGCGGCCATGGCCGGGCAGCGTTCCCGTTCCCAGGAAAGCGGCAGTTTCAAGGTGGATTACAACGACGTTCTGCAGCTTGAGGGCCACACCGAATTCACCGGCTATGACAGCCTCAGTGGCGAGGGTGTGGTTACCGCCATCCTGCGCGACGGTGAACAGGTAGATTCTCTGGCCGCCGATGAATCCGGCGTGGCGGTGCTGGACCGCACCCCGTTTTACGGTGAGTCCGGTGGTCAGGTTGGCGACACCGGCTACCTGAGTGCCGACGGCACCCGCCTGGAAGTGACTGACACCAGCAAGGGCTCGGATCAACACCTGCACCATGTAAAAGTACTGAGCGGCAGCGTCCACAGGGGTGACACCCTGCTGGCTGAGGTCGACGGCTCGGTGCGTCAGCGCACCCGCCTCAATCATTCCGCTACACACTTACTGCACGCGGCCTTGCGCCGGGTACTGGGTGACCATGTAGCGCAGAAGGGCTCCCTGGTGGATGCCCAGCGCCTGCGTTTTGATTTCTCCCATTCCGAGGGGGTAACGGCAGAGCAACTCAAGACCATCGAGATCATGGTAAACGACCAGGTGCGCGCCAATACCGAGGTACAAACCCGCCTGATGTCCATGGATGAGGCGGTGGAGGCCGGCGCCATGGCCCTGTTTGGCGAGAAGTACGGTGACGAGGTGCGTGTGCTGTCCATGGGTGAAGGGGGTTTCTCCGTGGAGTTGTGCGGCGGTACGCATGCCAGTCGCACCGGTGATATTGGGCTGGTGCGTATTGTGTCCGAGTCCGGTGTGGCCTCGGGCGTGCGTCGTATAGAGGGGGTGACGGGCAGCGGTGCCCTGGCCCTGATGGATCAGGCCGAACAGCGCCTGGCTGCGGTGTGTGATGTGGTCAAGGGCAGCGCCGACAATGTAGCTGTCAAAGTGTCCGCCCTGCGCAGCGAAAACCGCGAACTGGAAAAAGAGATTGCCCGCCTCAAGCAGAAGTTGGCCACCTCCGCCGGTGGCGACCTCACCTCCGATGCCGTGGAAGTGGAGGGCATTAAAGTGCTGGCCGCCAATGTGGAGGGCGCCGACGCCAAATCCCTGCGCGATACCCTGGACCAGTGCAAGAATAAGCTCGGCAGTGCCGTGATTCTGTTGTCCACCGTTACAGATAACAAAATAGCCCTGACCGCCGGTGTTACCAAAGACCTGACGGGTAGGGTGAAGGCCGGGGATTTGATGCGTGAATTTGCCCAGCGCCTGGGCGGTAAAGGTGGTGGCCGGCCCGATATGGCCCAGGGCGGCGGTAGCGATGTGCAAGCCCTGCCGGAAGTGCTGAAATCAGTACCCCAATGGGTGGCTGAAAACCTGTCATGACGTGAATAATGGGCCGTATTATGCCTACACAATCTGTTTAAATATTGTCTGCTTTGGTGTTTAATAGCGCCCCTTTTTAAAGCGCCATGGGCTGCGCGGGTATACATGAGTCTGATTGTACAAAAATTTGGTGGCACCTCGGTAGCTGATATCGAGCGTATAGAGCAGGTGGCCGACAAGGTCGCCCGGTTCCGCGATGATGGCGACTCCGTGGTGGTGGTGGTCTCGGCCATGAGCGGTGAGACCAATCGCCTGATCGAACTGGCCCATGATGTACAGGAGCGCCCCACACCCCGCGAAATGGATGTGCTGCTGTCCACCGGTGAGCAGGTAACCACAGCGCTGCTGAGTATGGCGCTGAACAAGCGTGGGGTGAAGGCCAAATCCTATAATGGCGGCCAGGTGCGTATTCTCACGGATGACTCCCATACCAAGGCGCGCATCAGGGAGATAGACGATAGTCGCCTGCACGCGGAACTGGAGGCGGGCTACGTGATTGTCGTGGCCGGGTTTCAGGGGGTAGACGAGCATGGCAACATCACCACACTGGGCCGCGGTGGCTCCGATACCACCGCCGTGGCGCTGGCGGCGGCACTTAAGGCTGATGAATGCCAGATATACACCGATGTGGACGGGGTTTACACCACCGACCCCCGGGTAGTGGACGGCGCGCGCCGCTTGAATCAGGTCACTTTCGAGGAAATGCTGGAAATGGCCAGCATGGGCTCCAGGGTGTTGCAGATTCGTGCTGTGGAATTTGCCGGTAAATACAATGTACCCCTGCGAGTTCTGCACAGCTTTCAGGAAGGCCCGGGGACAC
Source organism: Gammaproteobacteria bacterium (assembly GCA_003646415.1). GTDB lineage: Bacteria > Pseudomonadota > Gammaproteobacteria > Pseudomonadales > Halieaceae > JBALVO01. The sequence goes on along the minus strand of QNFS01000042.1, from coordinate 1,865 downwards.
TGATAACGCTGGAGGACCAGACAAAAATGGAAACGCCGACTATTGCAGGTATCGCCTTTAATCGTGACGAGGCAAAGCTGACTATCCTGGGTGTGCCGGATATGCCGGGAGTGGCGCATCACATTCTCGGTCCGATAGGCGAAGCCAACATCGAAGTGGATGTGATCGTGCAAAATGTGGCCGACGACAAGACCACCGACTTCACGTTTACCGTGGGGCGTGGCGACCTGGACCGCGCCGAGGAAGTGCTGAACAAGGTAGCCGGTGAGATCAACGCCACTGAAGTGCGTAGCGACAACAAGATCGCCAAGGTATCGGTGGTGGGTGTGGGTATGCGCTCTCATGCGGGCGTGGCCAGCCAGATGTTTGCAGCACTTGCCGAAGTGGGTATCAACATACAAATGATCACCACCTCCGAGATCAAAATCTCGGTGATAATCGAAGAGAAGTTCCTGGAACTGGCGGTGCGTGCGCTGCACTCATCTTTTGGTTTGGAAAAGGAACCAGAGAACGAAAGCGCTGCCTAATACCGGGTGGCAAATTAACCGTGATGTGAAACAAGATTGCCTTATATCACATTGTATTTTCTGTAATTTGAGCTAGAACTAATATTAGTGCGATTGCGAGTACCTGAATCAGGAATGGTTTGACGAATATGTGTCGAGTGTTGGTAGGGCTTCACAGCAGACACCGGAATGGAGAAATGAACGTATGCTTATTTTAACTCGCAGGGCTGGAGAATCACTCATGGTGGGTGATGATATTATCGTGACCGTGCTCAGTGTGAAAGGCAACCAGGTGCGCATTGGAATCGATGCGCCGCGGGATGTCGCCGTGCACCGAGAAGAGATTTACAACCGCATTCAGGACAGCAGCGAGCCTGCTCCCGAGCCTACCCCGGAAGGTCAGGAATAATCCGGCCTCACCCCCCCCCCTGTATGACTTTGATTTCGCAGTGGTTGTGGTATTATGCCGCGCCTGTGGATGTGGCTGATAATACGTCACACAAACCTACGGAGAGCTGGCCGAGTGGCTGAAGGCGCACCCCTGCTAAGGGTGTATAGGTTTACCCCTATCGAGGGTTCGAATCCCTCGCTCTCCGCCATATAACCCTTTGATTTTAAAGAATAAGTTGGTTTTTCCACCCCTCCATGGGACCATTTTGGGACCAAACGCTCAGAAACCCCCAATTGCTCCGACACAAACTGCGCCATCCCGGTCGCATCTGCGGAGATCCACTTCCCGTAATGTTCATCGATCATTCGTGTGCTGGTATGACCCACCTGACGAATGATCCATTCTTTCGCGATGCCGGCGGTGAGCAATTGGCTGATGAAGGTGTGCCGTGCAGTGTTTGGCCCGCGATAGCGTACCTGGGCTTTTTTTAGATGAGCACGCCAAAAGTTATTTCGTACCGTACCGTCGGATTGGTGTGGCCTCTTCGTATTGCTGTTTAAAAAGACGAGGCGCACATCCTCGGAGAATGTTTTCTTATTGTCTCGTGACATGACTTTGAGGCGACGAGTGTCCAGCCGCTTCGTGAAAGAACGCTGCACCTGCAGCCATTTGATCGCTGGATCAATCAGTTCAACTTCGCGTGTGGAACGTTTGGTTTTTGTTTGTTTATAGGATCCGTTCACCCTGGCTCGACACACTTTGACGGTACCGTTTTTCAGGTCAATATCTTCCCATGCCAAGGCGATGAGTTCGGAGATTCTCAGCCCTGACCAGAACGCAAATCCCATCATATTGATTTCCTGGGTTCGCCGTGTCGGGGTGGATAATATTTTTTCTATTTCTGTCTGGGTAAAAGGATCGGGGTCTTCTCTGTCGCCCAGCGGAAGATTGTCAATCGCATCGATCGG
>QNFS01000041.1 GCA_003646415.1 Gammaproteobacteria bacterium | reverse complement strand
CTCTTTTTTTGGCCTTGTGATGCTTCCAGTGCACGTCATCATCTATTTCGCCTGTTACATTGAAATAATATTATTCACCACAGATTACTTTTTCTTGATATTCTTTAATTGTATGAAACGGTCGTTTTGGGAACTGTACAGGGGCTTCCAGAACATAAGCGGGTGTAATTATCCGCTCAGTGGGTCTAAGTCCATGAAAACGTTGATATTGATGTCGTCATTTTCAATCCGAGCGAATTTTCTTCTTTTTGGCCGATTTGTGCCGCTCTTTGTACTTCTGGTTTGGGTCATTTCTGCCGATACTATGAACCGAAGGGACCAGCATATCCGGACCTGTTCGATGGCATGGGAGACGAACCGCTTCCCTTCTGACCGCTCTCAATCTATTCTGTAAATTACATAGGAACCCTGCGCAGTGAAGCGCGTGAGAAATGCCAACCTGCGTAATACGCAGCCAACCCTTTATTGTTAATAATAATATTATGTTAAATATAGATGGCGGGGTTCAGCTGTGAAAATACTTGCAACCCCCCTTAATCATTAGCCGGTGCTGGCTTTATGTTGATCGGTGCCTACACTCTTTATGAGGCCTAGAGTGACCGGAGGGTGCTGCTTTGTGGTTGGTGGTTTCCCCCGTTTGTGTTTGAATAAAAAAAAGGGTGGTTTTGTTCCCCTCAATAAGGCGATAGCGACAATGAAAAAACAGCCCAGATTTTGGCAGGGTCACGCTGATTGGCGCGAGGCAGAGCAGGCCTGGGATGCACGAGCAGAAAAGCTCGCGGCCAATACGCCTCTCAAAACCTTTAAGGAAAACCCCAAGCTCCCCGGCATTCGCGCCAAGACCCGCAAAAACCTCAGTTGGAAAACCCTCTCCTACCTCCACCATCACGACTATAGCGGCAAGCTTGGCAGCTATTTTTGGCAGCGGCCCTTAAAGCATGGCCTGGGTTTGCTGGTCGCACTATTACAACGCCACAGCTATCGCCGCGATGGGGATTTCTTTCTCTACGGCCTGCGCAATGTAGCTGAGTTTGCAGCCCAGCTCGATGCCCCGGACACCGTCCTCGTAGTCGGCTTTTCCTATTGCCATAAACCCTTTGAATGTCCGGCGGGGCGCTTTACCGATGCCTGCATCCACGATGTGACTGACCCCGTGTGTGGCCAATGTTTTATTGGCAAGTGTGTGCACAGTTTGCCGGAAACACAGGTGGTGCCTCTGTTTATTACTACCGTGCACTACATCGGCGAAAAGATGATCGAGGCCCGGCAGAACTGGCCAGACCATAATGTCATCTTCATGATTACCGCCTGCGAACTGACCCTGGAAATGTTCGGCAAAATCGGTGTCGCCGTCGACCTGCAAGGTATTGGTGTGCGCCTCGACGGGCAAATCTGCAATACCATGAAGGCCTTTGAAGCCTCTGAAATAGGTATTAAACCGGGCATGGCGATTGTCGAGAGCGAAACACAGGGTCGGATGATGGAGCTGTTTCAACAATTTTCAGCAGTAACTCGAGAGGGCTCACCAGCCTGCTCACTGGGTTCTGGCGCTACAAGAGCCGGTAATATTATTGCCAGCGATGGGGGCAATCAGTGAGTTGGCTGGGAACAGGGGCTGCGTTTTGTTCAGGAAAGGTGCTCTAGACGCCATCTATCTATTCTCTTTCATACATCAGGTGATAAGCCCTACCCTTTTTTGCACTATTGCAATGGATCAGCAGGCCTTCTCTTCTTGCCAAGAAGTTCACTTCAAGTTCGAAAAACTTAAATGGCTGTCCTGTATAGGGTGTAATTAAAGGGTAGCGTCCCCTTTAATCATGGCCAGTTGGTTACCGATCTTGTGTTTTGTATAGCGATCAAATAGACTTGGCAGTGCGTTAGAGTTTCCAGATGCGCACTAGTTAATTGCACTGTATAAAAACCTGTACTAATCGACATCATTATCGATCGTTGTTAAGCAATAAATTCTGAGCCAAATCCATGCGTGAATACTACACCCAGACTTTAAAAAACCGAGCACAACCAGGCGACGCCTGGATAGAAAGCATCCGACAGCAATTTCCAACCGAGACCACTCTCGATGAAGTGCTGACCAAAAAGCTTCGCAACCGCAGTAAAACGGCTGAACACAAAACTGATTTCAGTGATTTGGAAACCCGTCTTTTTGCCTATTTAAAAAAGGCCACGGGCCAAGATGACATTATCATGGAGAACCTCCACCGGCTCTCCGGTGGTGCCTCCAAAGAGCAGTTCACCTTTGATCTAACCTGGAACCAGGAATCCGGCACGCGCAACAGTGAAAAACTTATTTTGCGTATGGACCCCAGCGAATCTATTGTCGAGACACACCGGCTGCGCGAATCACAAATGCTCGACGCCATGTGGGGCGAGGTGCCCGTGCCAAAGGTTCACTGGACCGACCCCGTGGGCGAAGACCTGGGCCACCCCTTCCTCATCGCCGGCTTTCTTGAAGGCACTGTGCAGCCAGAGGGTGGCGATAAAGCCAGCGGCCTGGGCATGTTCTTCGAGCCCAGTTTACGTCTCGATTTGAAAGAACAATTCGTTCAGTATTTGGCAAAAATTCACACCATCGACTGGCGCAATAAAGGTCTGACATCCTACGACTCGCCTCGGGATAATCACCTGGAAGCCAACGAGTGGTCCCTGGGTTGGTGGGAGCGGGTTTGGCATGAGGATGCGGTTGAGGCCCACCCCATCGTCGAAAATGCCGCCGCTTGGTTACGGGAAAATATGCAGACCGTCGAAAAGCCGGTTATCGTGCACGGCGATTATCGCTCCGGTAATTTCATGTACAGCGACGATCATCAAATCAACGCGGTGCTCGACTGGGAGCTGTCTCACATTGGCGACTTTCATGAAGACCTCTCCTACACCACCTGCCAAATATTGGGCACACCGATGGACGACGGTTCTGTGCTAACCAGTGGTTTATTATCTAAGAATGAATTTCTCGATAAATACCAACAGTACAGTGGCAATACTGTCGACCCCAAACGTCTGTTTTATTTCGACGTGTTTTCCTATTACAAGGTCGCCGTTATTTCGGTCGCCACCAGCTCTCGGGCAGCCTACGGGCGAAAAACCCACCTCGATGCGATGATGAATTTGCTCAGTGGTTTTGGCTACACCGGGGTATCTGCATTACAGCGTTTACTTGATCAGGGCAGCTAAGCCACCAACGGCGAGCTATCAATAATAAAAGTAGTAAATGTTGCTGGAGGTGCTGGCTTTATTCGGGTCCTGGCTGGCAATTTTGCCCACCATACCCTGTTTGTTTGTCTTATACTTAGTGCCTGTTTCTGCGAGAGCATCGCAAACGCGGTGGGCGGCGTAAAATTGTTGTTCATCTGGGGCCATAATAAGTCTGCTAAGTTCTTGTATTGGCCTCGATCTAGTAACATAATTGCCGGTCATGTCGCCCATTCGCGTGCGTGATGTTAACGGTTCTGGTTTTTATGCGTGTTTGCAGTATTTAAACCAACAGACTCCTAGAGCTTGCCAATACAAAGAACCAGCTAAGTAATAAATAAATAACGAGGAAAGTCATGTCATACCAACGACCAGTTTTTAAAGAGCAATACGAGAACTATATCGGCGGAAAATGGGTAGCGCCTGTTGATGGGAATTATTTTGAGGATACGTCACCCATTGACGGTGAGCTGGTTACCCGCATCCCCCAATCGACCAGTAAAGATATTGATCTGGCCGTTGCTGCGGCCTGGGAAGCGGCCCCAACCTGGAATAAAACAACGGCTGCCGAGCGCAGCATGTTGCTGTTTCGCATAGCCGATAGAATTGAAGAAAATATCGAACAAATCGCAGTCGTTGAAACCTGTGACAATGGTAAAGGCGTCCGTGAAACACTGGGCGCTGACTTGCCATTAGTGATCGATGAATTCCGTTATTTTGCCGGCTGTATTCGTACTGAAGCGGGTAGTGTGACCAAAGTCGATCCCGAGCTGGTCACCATGGAAATTCATGAGCCACTCGGTGTTGTTGGCGCCATTATTCCGTGGAACTTCCCCTTGCTGATGGCCGCATGGAAGATTGTTCCAGCTCTGGCAGCCGGTAACTGCATGGTGCTTAAGCCGGCAGAACAAACGCCGGTGTCCATCCTTATTTTGATGGAAATTATTGGCGATATGCTGCCGCCAGGTATATTGAATATTGTTAATGGTTTTGGTGCTGAAGCGGGGAAACCCCTGGCCAGCCATCCTGGCATTAAAAAGATCGCATTTACTGGCGAAACAACGACTGGTCGACTGATCGCCCAGTATGCCTCAGAAAACATTATCCCGGTGTCGCTGGAACTGGGTGGCAAATCACCGAATATATTTCTCGAAAGCGTAATGGCTGAAGATGACGAATTTCTCGACAAAGCGATTGAGGGCTTAGTGCTGTTTGCACTTAATCAGGGTCAGGTGTGTACTTGTCCTTCCAGGGCACTGGTTCAGGAAAGCATGTTTGAGAAGTTTATGGAGAAATGTTTACCGCGAGTGGCTGCCATTGACATGGGAGACCCCTATGAATTGACCACCATGATGGGTGCCCAGGCGTCAAATGATCAGCATCAGAAGATTATGAGCTATCTGGACATTGGTAGGCAGGAAGGCGCTGAACTGTTGTGTGGCGGCAACGTCTACAAGCATGATAAATACCCCAATGGCTATTATATTGAGCCGACTATCTTCAAGGGCCATAACAAAATGCGTATTTTCCAGGAGGAAATATTTGGCCCCGTGTTGAGTGTGACCACCTTTAAGGACGAGGACGAAGCACTGGAAATAGCCAATGACACACTCTACGGTCTGGGCTCAGGGGTATGGACCCGCGATATTCATCAGGCACAAAAGTTTATTGATGGCATTCAGGCTGGTCGCGTATGGGTCAACTGCTATCACGTATATCCTTCTGGCGCCTCGTTTGGTGGTTATAAAAACTCCGGTATCGGCCGTGAGAATCACCATATGATGCTCAATAATTACCGCCACACCAAAAATGTGCTGGTATCGTATAACAAAAATAAAATGGGCTTCTTCTAGACAGCTGGCTGCCTCTGAATAGCGCGTGATTGGTGTAGAGAGTGAGGTGATGACGGACAAAGTAGTGTATGTCGAGCGAGTCAGCATTACTCCCGCCGCAGAGAAGGTGATAGATCGGCTCCGCGCGCAACACGGTGAACTCATGTTCCATCAAAGTGGCGGTTGCTGTGATGGCTCGGCACCCATGTGTTTCGCTATTGATGACTTTAAAATCGGTAGTCGCGACGTTTGCATGGGTGAAATTCACGGCTGCAAGTTTTATATGGGTGCCGACCAGTTCGAATATTATAGAAACTGTGAAACGATTGTTGATGTGGTGGAGGGCCGGGGTGCCAGTTTTTCACTGGAAATACCCCTGGGCCTGCGCTTTATTACAACCTCACGGCTGTATAACGAGGGGGAGCTCGAAAGAGTGCGGCCTGTAGCTGTAGGCTGAGTAAACTGCGCAGTACCGCTTTCATTACACTATAAAACTAAAAAATTGCTCCACATAAACTTAACAGCCAGGAAATTACAGGGAATGATGCTGATTTTAAAAAGCTTATCCACGAGCCTCCGCTACACGGCGCAAGCTAGTATTATATTCGCCTTACTTAGCCCCGGCGTCAGTGCCGAACCCAACTCCTATCAAGTTAAACTGCAAACAATTTATGACTTAAAGTCGGTTTTTGCATCGGTACAATCTATGGACGTCACCCAGGGCAGAGCTCGCATCGGCGGCACCCTGGTCGAACTGCTGGTTGATGAAGGCGATCTTGTCGAGGCCGGGCAGAAGCTGGCTCTGGTGCGCGACGACAAACAAAAACTACAAATCGCCGCTTTCACTTCAAAATTGCGTTCCCTGAAAGCGCAACTGCAGTTGGCCAAAACCACCTTAAAAAGAGTTTCAACCCTGCAAAAAACGGGCAAAGCCAGCCAGGCAGAGCTCGATAAAGCAAAGACTCAGGTTGATGTGGTTAGCGCTGAAATATCAGCCCTTAAATTAGAGCAGGCCGTCGTCCGCGAAGCACAGGCACAAGGTGATGTACTGGCACCGGCTCGTGGTCGAGTATTGAATGTCAAAGTCACCCACGGCGCGGTCATAATGCCCGGTGAGGCGATTGCCGATATCGCCGCCGATAGTTATATCCTGCGCCTGATGCTGCCCGAGCGCCACGCCCGCTTTATCAAAAAAGATGACACAGTATTGGTTGCTAAACGAGGCATGCTCGACGTAAACGACGAAACCATCGAATCGAATCAACGCGAGGGCACCGTGTCACAGGTTTACCCTGAGCTTGACAACGGCCGCGTAGTGGCCGATGTTCAAGTCGATGGTCTCGGTGATTTCTTTGTCGGTGAGAGAGTCAGGGTTTGGGTTTCCACCGACAAGCGCCAGGCCTACATCATCCCCGAATCTTATATTCACCGCCGCTACGGACTGAGCTTTGTCTACCTCAGTGACGGTACTGAAATCGTCATCCAGCCCGGGACTAAAATCGGCGGGGGCATTGAAGTGCTATCGGGCCTGAGAGTCGGTGACATTCTTTTACAAGAGCCACACAAAAGCGCAACTCCACCAAATGCCGCTCACTCAAATAGCGCGGGGGAATAGCTGTGTCTATAGGCATTGCGGGGCGCATCACCCAGACTTTTATTCAATCGGCACTGACACCTCTAATACTGATTGTTTCAGTCATCCTCGGCGGCATGGCTCTGCTGAGCATGCCCCAGGAAGAAGACCCCCAGATCACCGTACCCTTCGTCGACATTTTCATTCGCACCCCCGGTCTAAAGGCGGAAGATGTTGTCGAGCTAGTCACCAAGCCCTTTGAGGACATTTTAAAGGGCATTGACAATGTCGAGCACCTCTATTCAATGACCCGCGATGACGGCATTGCTCTTACCGTGCGCTTTGATACCGGCTTCGATGACGACGCCGCCGTGGCACGGGTCAACGATGCCATCGACGCCAACCGCTATCGCATGCCGGCAAACTTTCCACCCCCATTAGTGATTGGCCGCAGCATCGATGATGCCGCCGTGGTGGTACTCACCCTCTCACCCAAGCCCGGCAACAAGGGCCGCTGGAGCGCCGAAACCCTCTACGACTTAACCGAAGAGCTAAAGCACGAAATCATCAAAGTCGACGATGTCGGTCTAACCTATATTATCGGTGGCCAGCCCAAAGAGCTGCGCATCGAACCCGACCCGGAATTACTCTCGCTCTACGGCATTACCCTCAATCAAGTGGTCGAAAAAGTGCGCAACGCCAACACCTCATTTGCTGCGGGCAGTTTGCGCAACGCCAATCAACTAACGCCGGTGATTATTGGCCAAACCCTGCAAAGCACCACCAAAATTGGTCTGTTGGTGATCACCGCCGTCGATGGCCGACCGGTGTATTTGCGCGATGTCGCCAAAGTTGTGATTGGCGCAAGCCTCGGTGAACACCGGGTTTCACAACTGCTGCCGGTTAGCGATGATGGCAAAAGCTACGAGCGCCTACCGGCGGTCACCCTGGCCATTGGCAAGCGCAATGGGGCCAATGGGGTTGCCATTAGCAAAGGCGTCTTAAAACGCCTTGAACTGGTGCGCGGCGACTTGATCCCCGACGATATTAATGTAGAAATTACCCGCGATTACGGCGAAACCGCCAGCCACAAATCAAACGAGATGATGCTCCACCTGATTCTTGCCACCACCGCCATCGTCATTATCATGGGCGTTTTTTTAGGCTGGCGAGAGGGCATCGTGGTACTGCTAGTCGTCCCTTCAACCATTTTATTAACTTTTTTCACCTGCTGGATGCTCGATGTCACCCTCAACCGGCTGACCATGTACGGCATTATTTTCTCCATCGCCATTCTCGCCGACGATGCCATTGTGGTGATAGAGAATGTCTCCCGCCACTGGAAAATGCACGATGGGCGCAGTGTGCTACAGGCCACTATTGACGGCGTGTCAGAGGTCGGCAATCCCACCATTATCGCCACCTTTACCGTAGTTATGGCCATGCTGCCGATGCTCTTCGTCCACGGTTTTATCGCGCCCTTTCTCGCACCCATCCCCATCGCCGCCTGCGCAGCGATGATCTTCTCCCTCTTCCTCGCATTCACCGTTGTGCCCTGGGCCATGCTCAAATTGCGGCCCGACACCGACAAGGAAAACACCGAGTCAGCCGCTGCAATACGCGAGGATGAAAAAGAAGCCCAAGGTGGTGTGTTTGGTAGTGGTGTGCGCAGCATCATGGGCGGCCTGCTGAGCACACCCAAACGTGCCAAGTACACCGTATTTGTCATTGTCGGCCTCAGCCTGCTGACCTTTTTAATCCCGTATTACAAGCTGGTGCTGTTTAAAATCATGCCCTTTGATGACAAACAGGACATTCAAATACAGTTTGATTTACCCGAGGGGTCCAGCCTTGAAGCTACCGACCGCATACTCGTCGAGGCCACCCATTTAATAGGTGATATCGAAGAAATTCAAAATATGCAGCTCTACGCCGGTGTCGCCGGCCCTTTCATTTTTTCGGCCTGGTCCGTCAGGACTACCTGCGCAATTCGCCCGAGTTGGGGGAGATTCGCATTCGACTATCGTCTACCTGGGATAGAGATCGCGAGAGCCACCCCATTGCAATGGAGATACGCGAGCGCTTAAAAGCCCTTGAGCTACCGGAAAACACCACGGTGGAACTGGTCGAATCCCCACCTGGGCCACCGGCACCCTACATTGTGCTGGCCGAAGTCTATGGGCCCGACGCCGAAACGCGACGCGCTAGTGCACACAAAATCCAGCAAGCCATCGATCAGGTTCCCGCACTTGCGGAAACTGACAACTCTCTCGGTAATCCCACCATGCGCGCGCGTGTCGCTATCGACCAGGAGAACCTCAACTTTCATCAGGTTGATGAAGGCGCTGTCTTCAGTACCGTCGCCGCCCTGCTACAGGGTGTGGACTTGGGCTACTCCCACCGGGGTGATGGTCGCAACCCCATCCCTATCGTTCTCCGCCAGCCGAAAGAATCACTGTTTATTGGCGAACATCTACTGTCCACACCCATCCCCACTATGAGCGGTGAAACCCGAGAACTGGGCGATGTGGTCACGATTACCCATGAACCCGCCTCCTACCCCATCTATCGTCGCGATGGTCGCTTCGCCGACCTGGTGATGGCCAGTATTCGCGGTGAACACCACGATGCACCGATGTATGCCCTGCACGAAGTTGAACAGATCATGAAGAAAATGGACTGGCCCGAGGGCATGCAGCCAGAAGTGCGCTACTTCAACCAACCGGAAGATGAGAGCAAGCCCACCCTGCTGTGGATGGGCGAATGGGATGTCACCAAAGAGACCTTTGTCGAGCTCGGCTCTGCCTTTAACTACGCCATACTCGGCATTTACATCTTAGTGGTCAGCCAATTCAGCAGCTTTAAAACGCCATTGGTGGTGCTGGTGCCCGTACCCCTGGGCTTTTCCGGCATTATTCTCGGCCACTGGATAATGGACTCCACCTACTCCATGCCCTCCACCATAGGCCTGATTGCCCTCTCGGGTATCGTGGTGCGCAATTCAATTTTATTGATTGAGTTTATTCACATGAAAAGCCGGGAGGGGGTGCCGATGCGCACGGCAGCGATAGAGGCCGCGGCAATTCGCGCCAAACCGATCTTCCTTACAGCACTGGCGGGCATTGCCGGCTCGGCCTTTATTTTGCCTGACGCCATGCTTCACGGCATGGGTGTAACCCTGATGTTTGGCCTCGCCTCATCGACGATACTGACCTTGCTGGTAATACCCGCGATATATGTCTGGCTGCGCGATGACGGGCGCGAAATGTAGGGCGCGGAATCATTTCACAGTGTATACCAGATGGGCGACGTATAGGCCCGCTCCTGTATAGTGGCAGACCCCTCCTCCTCGGGTATCGCTGATTGCAACGCGATACTGTCCGGCAGTGAGTGGCGCGGCGTAGGTATCTGCAACACCCGTACATAGTAAAAGGCCCGCTGTGTCGGGTCGAAATCCACGTCCTCCCACAACGCTGCCAGGACAGGGGCACCAATACTATTATCCCAGGCGCCGGTTTCCAGATTTACCGTGTTACCAACAGCAGGAAGCTTGCCATTGTCATCCAGCACTCGATCACCCGACCAGGCGACGTTATAGACCCGCTCGTGCTGTGTGCCGGAGGCGTCTACCCAGCCTTTGATTACCTGAATACGATCCAGGTTCGCATTGCTGGGGTCCATCTCGGCGCGGATAATCATCTGCGGCATCCTGGGCATGCCATCCTCGGTGACCCCGCCGGGCGTGAGGGTTCCGCCCATGGGCACACCCCGGGCATAGCCGGTCTCTGCGAAGTCAGCAGCTTCCAACACACTGTCATCGAAATCCCAACCCCCAAACACACGTACCTTTAATCGGGTCCCCGTGGTGGCATAGGTTTCCTTGCGCTGGAAGGCGGCAAAGATTTCATCGCGGGTATTATCTCTGGACCAGACAGCAGCCAGGCCGGATGCCGACATACTCCAGCCAGTGACCTTGCCGCCGCTGATTTTGTCCTTACCGTGTTTTGTTTCCGGCGTGGAGTCCCGGGCAAATTTGCCCCAAAAATTGTCCTCCTCCGCCGAGGACAAACCGGAATGCGAATCGGTGGAGCCGATCACACCGAACTGGTAGGGGTTAACACCGATTGTCTGTTCCAGCGCCAGGCCGGTCTTCAGGGCGCCGCGCATATAGTCGGCCGCTGTTGGCTTGTATTCCTGGGGTTCTTGCTGGATGTAGTATGAATAGGTTTCAAAGTCAGCGAACTCATCATCCGGGGACACCACCGGGTGTGTTTCCGAGTCACCCTTGATTTGTGTCACTTCTGATATCGGCTCCCAGCGCATACGCCGGCGGGCATACTCGGCGGTAATAGGCTCACCCTTGAGTGAGGTCTCTGTATACATATAGCCTTTAGAGATATTCGAATTATGCGGCATTGCCACAAAACGTGCTCCGGTTCGCTCCTGCGTGTCCTCCAGGAAGGTCCAAAGATCTTCAGGGTACTGGCTTTGATCGGAGCCATAGGGTACAAACTGCCTGGCCTTATCGCCTGCATCCGGTGTGAAAACAACCCGGTGCAGGTTTGCCCCGATGGGTATGGAACTCCACTCCCAGCCACTGAAGGTAGTGAACTCACCTGGTTTATTGTGGCGCTCCGCGGCGTCGACAATTTCGTGCCAGGCGGTGGTTTCGATCGTTAATGTGTCACCTAAAGTATTTGTTGGCAGTATATTGGCTGGGTCTTGTACCGGATCACCGCCCGGGTGGTCCTCCTTGTGGGGTAGCAGGGAATTAAATATGGCGCTACCGCCCTCTCCGGCGATGGCACGATTGAGTATGTATACGACAAACCAGCGTTTCACGTTGCCCCATACGCCCATATCCTCCAGTACGGCCGTGTCATTATTTATGGCCCGGATAACACCCATCAATTCGGCATGATCAGACACCACCAAAAAATCCAGCGGTGTCTCAATCTGCACGCGGGCGCGGTTATAAGGATGAATTACCGGTAAGCCCCTGGCCCAGCGATAAGCCGTATCCGGATCGGCGGTCTGGTTTTTATTGAGGTAGGCATCGAAGGAATAGGACGTGTGCAGGTGGGTGTCACCGAACAATAGCTGTTGTGGTGCTTCCGCACTGGCTGTGCTGACTACTAATGCAAGTAATACGCCCTGCATTATTCGCCAATATTGCTTCATGCACAATTCCTCGTCACTGCCCATGGGCAGGTATTTTTTATTGACCGGATTAAAAGATGCTACAAGAACTACAGTTTGGCGATTATTTCCTCACCCAGCCTGGTCAAACCTGTCACCGGGTCGCCATCCAGGGCGAACACGGGCACGATAACCCGTGATACGCCCAAATCAGCAAACGCTTTGATGGCGTCCAGGCCACCCTGATTGTTCCACAAGGTGGTGATCTCAATCGAGTCGTAATCCCTGTCAAACTTTGCGCAGCTGGCCTTCAGTGGCTCAAGCAGTGGCACGAGTGATTCTGCAGTGACTGTCGGTGCAAACCAGCCATCGGCATGTTTGGCCAGGCGCTCATAGATTTTGCCCTTGGTGCCGCCCATGATGATGGGGATTCCCGATTTCTGCACCGGCACCGGGTAACTTTTAAAGCCCGACCAGTTGATGAAATCACTCTGGTGCTCCACTACCTCACCGGACCATACTTTTTTCATGGCGACGATGTAATCATCGAACCTTGCCCCGCGGCGCTCGAAGGGGACGCCCATGGCATCGAATTCTTCTTGCAGCCAGCCAATGCCGGCTCCCAGCATGAATCGACCACTGGAGATGAGATCCAGGCTGGCGGCCTGCTTTGCCAGTAACAGCGGATTCGCCTGGGCCACAATGTTGACGCCGGTCCCCAGGCGAAGGGTGGTTGTTTTCGCAGCCACCGCTGTCAACGCAATCAGCGGGTCAATAAAGTTGGTGTCGGGCTTCCCCCCCATTTTTCCACTCGGGCTGTACGGATATTTGGAGGTATAGTCCAGGGGCACCATGGTATGTTCGAAGGTCCAGGCGGATTCCACGCCGATAGACTCGGCGTACTGAGCAAGCCCCACCATTTGATCGACGGAGTCGATACCGACATTGACGGGTATAAGACCGATTTTCATAACATTATCCCTATTAAAAAGTCATTAGATGCGGCTTGCTATATCTCGTCTATTACCGTCTTGCCGTGACGAAAATGAACGAAGGGCCCTTTATCTTCCGGCGTGTGTCCTTCCCTGAGGCGACGCTCTACTTCAATAAGCACCATACGCGTTATACCGGGTAATTCCAGTGCCTGTGCATCCTTTAGTGACACCCAATGTATCCCCAGTAACTCACCGGAGCCCTCAGGCGCCTCGTGCACGTCACCTTGAATGAGGTCGGCGTCCCCCATGAAGAAACGCGCATCGAAACGGCGCTTGCGGTAAGGTGGTGTGATGGCCCGGGCAATGAGATGCAAACCGTCCAGGCGGGGATTGACATCAAATTGGAGAAACTCGCGCCAGTGAGGCGAGCGGGTTTTCAGCGTCGGTGTATTCGGCTCCCCCAGTACCAGACCTGTTTCTTCATATGTCTCGCGGATTGCCGCCATCGCCAGTGCGCGGGCCCGGGTTTGTGAGCAACCCCTGCTCAAGCGCGCCATAACTGCCGGGTGCAAGTCATGGGGAGGTCGCAGACGCCCATCGCCGGTATCGACTTTGCCGCCGGGAAATACGAACTTGTTGGGCATGAATTTATGCCCTGCAGAGCGCTGCCCCATCAGGATTCTGGGGTGTTTACCGTCATCGCGCACAATAACCAGGGTGGCCGCATCGCGGGGTCGCGCCGCCCTGCCCCCAGAGCGATATTCACTGCCGGGAGTATGTTTTGGGTCATAGCCTGGCTTGCTCGTCATCAGTCTCACCGGATGGAGTTCAGGGTTCATCATAATTGAGATTGTCCATATTGAATAATACTAATTGAGAATTTCGCAGGGGTTCAGCCTTCACAGGAAATAAAATAGCAAAATACGTTTTGTTGATTAGCATCATTGCAAACAGATTCCGCGCGGGTTTTCATAGATCTATTAATTCTATCCATGGAGCACCGAGTGACAGACCAGACCAAAACCAGCAAAAATAACGCTAATGATGAGCTTAAGCTCGCCCCAGCACCTTCCCCCACTACGGTCACTGCCGCTACGCCGCAGGAGGAGACCCACGGCCCCGATTTACGTCACGAACTGGCTGAAATTCGTCGCAACCCGGATGCCATTCGTGAACTTTTTCTTTCCGGCAAATACCCCTACCAGACCAAAATTCCCACAAAGGAATACGAGCGGAAGAAAAAGGTATTGCAGGTCGAACTGCTAAAGGTGCAGCGCTGGGCGAAGGAAACCGGACAGAAAATCGTTATCCTGTTTGAAGGCCGTGACGCCGCGGGTAAAGGGGGAACCATCAAGCGCTTTATGGAACATCTCAACCCTCGTGGCGCCCGGGTGGTGGCGCTGGAGAAGCCCAGCGAGTTGGAAAAGGGGCAGTGGTATTTCCAGCGGTACATCAATCACCTGCCCACCGAGGGCGAAATCGTGTTATTCGACCGCTCCTGGTACAACCGGGCGGGAGTGGAACGCGTCATGGAGTTTTGCAATCCGGAAGAGTATCTGGAATTCATGCGCCAGACCCCGGAACTGGAACGCATGATGGTGCGCAGCGGCATACAGTTGTTCAAATACTGGTTCTCAGTCACCAAAGAAGAACAGCTGAACAGGTTTAACCGCCGCTCCGAAGACCCGCTCAAACAATGGAAGCTGTCCCCTATTGACCGCGCCTCCCTGGACAAGTGGGAGGAATACACAGAGGCGAAAGAAGCCATGTTTTTCTACACGGACACGGCCGATGCACCCTGGGCCGTCATCAAGTCATCCGACAAGAAGCGCGCCAGGATTACCTGTATGCAGCATTTTCTCAGCCAACTGCACTACCCCGGGAAAAACGAGGGCGCTGTGCACAATCCGGACCCGCTGATTGTCGGCCAGAGTGAGCATGTCATTGGTAAATCCAGGCATATTCTCGGCCCCTCGCTCAGCAAGTGGTAAGTTCATAGCACGGCACTGCCAGGGGTGCCGCCTGCGGTTATTCCTGGCTCTCCTGTAATTTACGATACAGCGAGCGCACGCTGATGCCCGCAATAGCGGCGACCTTTTCCTTGTTGTTGTGATGGCTGCGCATCAACTGCTCAAGATAATGCTCCTCCACCGCCTTGAGGCTCATGTCTGGTGGTACAACGCTCCCGGCACTAATATCCAGGCACTGCCTGATAACAGACTGGTCGATCACGTTGGTGTTGGTCAGCACCACGGCCCGGGACAGTATATTGCGCAGTTCCCGGATGTTGCCCCGATAGCGATACGCTTTCAGGATTGTCACGGCGGATTCCGTAAGGTGGTAGGCCATGTTGCCGTCCT
This sequence comes from Gammaproteobacteria bacterium, assembly GCA_003646415.1. Taxonomy (GTDB): domain Bacteria; phylum Pseudomonadota; class Gammaproteobacteria; order Pseudomonadales; family Halieaceae; genus JBALVO01. The sequence goes on along the minus strand of QNFS01000041.1, from coordinate 1,262 downwards.
TGTCCCGCAACATGGTGCGCGCCAGCAGCGGCAGATCTTCAAGACGCTCCGCCAGAGAGGGCATATGAACAGGGAATACATTGATTCGATAGTACAGGTCCTGGCGGAACTCACCGGCCTCCACCATCTGTTCCAGGTTTCTGTGGGTGGCGCATACCAGGCGAAAATCTGTCTGCTTGACCACGGTGCTGCCCACCGGTCTATAGGTGCCGGTTTCTATCAGCCGCAGCAATTTGACCTGTAGCGGGTAGGGAATGTCGCCAATTTCATCAAGAAACAAGGTGCCCCCGTGAGCGGCCTCCGCCAGCCCCTGCCGGGTGTAGTTGGCGCCGGTGAACGCGCCCTTCACATGACCGAATAGCTCACTCTCGAACAGGGTCTCGCTCAAGCCGGCGCATTCCAGGGTCACCAGCGACTTCTGCGAACGCAGACTGGTCTGGTGCAGGGTCCGTGCGGCCAGTTCTTTGCCGGTTCCAGATTCGCCCAGCAACAGCACCGCCGCGTTGGTGGGCCCCACGCGTGTAATCAGTTCCAGCATTCGCGTAAAAGCGGGGCTGGTGCCAACCATGGGCTTGTCACCACCTGCACCCGCTACCGGTACGGGCTTAAGCAGTTCCACGAAAAACTGCAGGGCGCCCTGCTCGTCCAGGATAGGGAGCATTTCCACATCCACGTGTTCTTCGCCCCTGGGGGTCTGGTGTATATGCAGTACCCGTTCCCGCTGGCCAGACAGGGTGGCCGCCGCCAGTGGGCAATCCTCCCCCGCCTGATCGCATGGTCTGCTATAGCCATGGGAGATTTTGTAACAGTGGGCAGGCTCATCCGCAGAGTCGATGAGACCGAATTTGTCCTTATATAGATCATTGGTGGCCAGTATCTGGTACTGGGGGTTCACCAGGATCGCGGGGTGCTCATAGCTATCAAGCATCCTGGCGAGGGCGGTATCGGTATCCGCTGCGATAATTTCCATAGTTGTCAGTTTTGACGAATGTGGTACTAAATTTGGCAGAAAAGTGCTTTTATCGCAAGGGTGCTTTACCAGCAATTGCAATAGGCCATTTATTTTTCATTGAATAACAATCGGTTACAGTTATTTTATAATGTTATTTCTTCTTTGGCACGGAGCTTGCTTTTGCTAAAAAGCCCTTGCAATGAATAACGTCTATTTAACCCCAGCGCTTTTGTTGGGCCATGCAGTTAAACAGAGGATGCACCCATGAACCAGGCAGAAAAAACCCCCTTCGATACCAGCGTACGCCCCG
>QNFS01000040.1 GCA_003646415.1 Gammaproteobacteria bacterium | reverse complement strand
TGCACTTACATGATGGCCGGAAGCCGGCACCAGTACTTCTGGTTTCTCGGTGGTTTTGCTTCACTCATCGTCGCCGTCGACGGTGGCCTCGAGTCAGAACACGCCTTTGCTACCGCCATGACACGCCTGCAACAGACCGGCCTGGGTATCGGGGTGTATAGTCTGGTCTCTCTACTATTGTGGCCGAACAGCTCCCGCGGGGGCCTGCATGCGACGGTACTGAGTCAGATCGCAACTCAGCAAAAAATATTCGACGCCGCCCTGCAACTGCTTGCGGGGGCGGGAGACCGCGCTGTGGTGAAATCCCTGCACTTGAATGAAGTCGCCGGGAACACACGCCTCGCCACGTTGCTGGACGCGGCCATAACCGACAGCGACGATGTGCGCGCACTGGAAAAAGAGTGGCGCGATTTCCAGCGAGCGTCAGGACAACTGGCGGAGACCATGCAGCGCTGGCGTGAGAACTTTAACGAATTGCAGTCGTTGCCGCTGCAGCAATTGCTGCCGGAGCTGGATGCCTTTGCGCTGGAGCTGGACCACCGTTTTACCGGGATAAGCTGCATGCTGGAGCACAAAGCCGCCCCGCAGCCCTGCACCGATATCACCCTGGCCATCGATCCCAGCGCCGCGCAAGCGCTGCCCCCTTTCAATCACGTGGCGCTGCTGGTGGCACAACGTCATATGCTGCGTATAGAGGAACTGACCCGGGCTCTGTTCAATAGCAGCAGTAGCATCGGCGGTTTCTCCGATTCATCAGGCAGCACCGCGCCTGCCGTGAGTAACCCAGGCCCCTGGGTGCCAGATCCGGAACGACTGCAAGCCGCGGGACAAATAATGGTGGCCCTGTGGCTGGCATTTCTCGCCGTCATCTACATCGCCGATTTTCCGGGCGGCTTTGGCTTCTTCAGTATGGTCGGCCCCATCGGTATGCAAGTGCTGACCAAACCGCAAAGTCCCGTACGCGCCTTGGCCGCACCCATGGCTACCGGTGTTATCTTCGCGGCAGTCCTTTATATCTTTGTGATGCCAAAGCTTTCCAGCTTCACCGGGCTTGGCCTGATGATTTTTTTAGCGACCTTTTTGATTTGCTACCGCTACTCCAGCCCGCAGAAGGGTTTGAGCCGGGCCATCGGGCTGGCCATGTTCGTGGTGATTATTTCCGTGTCCAACCAGCAGAGCTACAGTTTCCTCAGTGTGGCTACTACTGCCCTGATGTTATCTTTTTTGTTACCGCTGCTTGCTCTTGTCGCCTATATCCCCTATTCCCCGCGTCCGGAGCGCGCCCTGCTGCGACTGCTCACACGCTATTTTCGCAGTGCGAATTTTCTGTTATCGCATGCCGCGAAGGGGGGGGGGAAAACCTCGGTATCCCGGCGGGAAAACTTCCACAGACGGGAGTTGGCCAGCCTGCCCGCCAAGCTCGATAGTTGGGTGACCCACGTTGACCCTGCCGTACTTGGCGCTGATTCAGTGCGGCAGCTGCCCGCACTGGTGGACAGCCTGCAAGCCCTCACTAATCGCCTGCAGGAAATACTTGAAGCTCAATGGCTGCCACAATCACCGGGGCTGGTAACGGCTCTACACGATGATATGCAGGCATGGCACCAACGGGTAATTAATGCGTTCCAACATTTATCTGCCGACCCATCATACAAGCAGGCCCAGTGGCGGGCTCGCCTGGATGAGCGGATGGCACAACTGGACACGAATATCAAAGTGCAAGTGAACGACGCCGGCGAAAACAGCCTTAGCTCTGCGGAGCAGGAGAATATATACCGGCTGCTGAGCGCCTACCGAAGCACCTCGCTGGCCCTGCTTGACTTTGTGGATGTGGCCGCTAATGTTGACTGGGCACCCTGGCACGAGGAACGTTTTGTATGATGCAAGTGGATCGGTACTGATGCTGCCCACACCCCATGAACTGGCCATCGGCGGGGTTTATTTACCGCCTTTACTGCTGGCCACCGCCATTGGCGCGCTATTGGCCCTGCTGAGCGGGCGGCTGCTCAATCGTTACCGTTTGTCGCGACACTTTTTTTATCCACCGCTGGTCATGGTGGCCATGATGGTTTTTTACACGGTCCTGATAGGGACCTTTGTCATAGGAAGTTGATTTGAACCTTTCTCGCAAGCACTTGCTCACCGCCGCCGTGGTGGTTGTCGCCGCAGTGGCGGTACTGTTGAAGTACTGGGACTATGTGCTCAACCCGTGGACCCGCGACGGCCAGATACGGGCCGAGGTGATCCAGATAACGCCGCGAGTGTCGGGACCGATTGTGTCACTGCCGGTGGTAGACAACCAGTTCGTCAAAGCCGGTGAGCTGTTATTCGAGATCGACCCGCGCACCTACGCCGCCAGCCTGGATCAGGCCCGGGCGCAGTACGACATGACAGGCGACAGCTACCAGGCCCAGGAAAAACAAATTGACAGTGCTCAGGCGCAGACTGATGCGGCCCGTGCGCAAATCCGCCAGGCGCAGAGTGGCATCAAAGAACTGGACTCGCAGATAATAAAAAACAAGGCCGAGTTCGAACGACAGCAGGAACTGCTGCCCCAGCGTGCAACCTCGCAAAAATCGGTGGACCGGGCCAGGGCAAGCTACAATATATCACTGGAAAAACGCGAGGGCGCCCTCGCCAGCCTGGCCCAGGCCGAGGCGAGCCTGGCTCAGGCAGAGGCCGACCTGGCCCAAAATCGCGCCAGCCTCGGCGCTCTCGGGGATAACAACGCCCAGTTGCGCCAGGCACGGGCGGAGATGGAACAGGCGGCGCTGGACCTGGAATTCACCCGGGTGCTGGCGCCGGTGGACGGCTATGTCACCAACCTCAATCTGCGCCACGGCAGCCAGGCCGTGGCCAACCAACCCGCCCTGGCGCTGGTGGACATCAACAGTTACTGGGTGGACGCCTACTTTCGCGAAACGTCCGTCGGGGACATGCGCAAGGGAGACAAGGCCATCGTGACGCTGATGTCCTACCCGGATAAGCCCATCGAGGGTCATGTGAACAGCCTCGGCTGGGGCATATCACAGTCGGACGGCAGCACCGGCTTTGAATTGCTGCCCACTATCAGCCCCACCTTCGAGTGGATACGCCTGGCCCAGCGCGTGCCTGTGCGTATTCACCTGGATTCAGTGCCAGAGGGCGTTGCCCTGCGAGTGGGAACAACCGGATCGGTACTGGTGAAAACCGGCAGCGCGGAGCAGTAAGCGGCGATGCAGAGGCACACAGCATCCGCTATCACCCTGGCAGGCATGCTATTGCTGCTGGGCGCCTGCGCGGTAGGACCGGACTACACAGAACCTGAAGCCGATGTGCAGCCCGAGTGGATAGATACCGGGAACACGCTGGTCAACAGCACGGCGGCACTGGATCCACGCTGGTGGGAAACCGCGTTTGCAGATCCGGTACTGAATGAATTGACCAATGACGCGCTGCAACAAAACCTGACGCTGCGCTCGGCAGGCCTGCGCGTGTTGCAGTCGCAGCAACAGCTAGCCATCGCCGTCGGCAACCAGTACCCCCAGCAGCAGCAAATTGGTGCCCTGGCAGAGCGGCAACAGAAAAGCGGTTACCGCTTCAACGATTACAACGTGGATTTCAACCTGGCCTGGGAGCTCGATTTCTGGGGCCGCTTCAGCCGGCAGGTGGAGACAGCCGCGGCGGAACTGGATGCCAGTGTCGCCAACTACGACGATGCCATGGTATCCCTGGTGGCACAGGCGGCGCAGAGCTACATTTTGCTGCGCACCTTTCAGGACAGGTTGCAGATAGCGCACAACAACATCAAGGCGCAGAGAGAAAGCCTGCGTATCGCCCAGGCCAAACTCGATGCGGGGGATGTCAGTGAGCTGGACGTGGACCAGGCCACGAGCTTGTTGCACAACACCCTGGCCACTGTTCCGGGCCTGGAAATTTCCCTACAGCAAACCAAGAATGCCCTGGCCCTGCTGTTGGGTGAATCGCCCCAGGAGTTCAATCAACTGGCGGGAACCATGGGCGCCATTCCAACGACAACACCTGCCGTGACGCTGGGCGTGCCCCAGGATCTGATCCGGCAACGGCCGGACGTGCGGGCGGCAGAAAGACAGCTGGCGGCCCAAAGCGCCCGGATCGGCTTCGCGGTCACCGAGTTGTACCCGCACTTTTCCATCGGCGGCTCCATTGGCAGCAGTGCCATGGACAGTGACGATCTGTTCAGCAACGACGGTGAAGCCTGGAGCTTTTTCGGTGGCTTTCAGTGGAACGTACTCAACTACGGTCGCCTGCAGAGCAATGTGAGGTTGCAGGACGCCGTTTTCCAGCAGTTGCTGGTCGATTATCGTTTCACTGTGCTGCAGGCTCAGGTGGATGTGGAAAACGCCATCGTCGCCTACCTCAAATCCTATGAGCAGGTGAAGGCCTATCGCCTGGCGGCGACCGCCTCACAAAAAGCGGTAGACATAGCCACAGCCCAGTACCAGGACGGTCTGGTGGATTTCAATACGGTCATCGGCACCCTCAATGCCCTGGTCGCACAGCAGGATGTACTGGCCTCCACCCGGGGTGAAGTGGCGACCAACCTGGTGCAGGTGTACAAGGCACTGGGTGGCGGCTGGCAGATTCGCGACAACCACGATCCGGTGGACCTGCTGCCGGCCAGTATGAAAGAGACCATGAAGCAGCGTACGGGAGCCTGGGAAGGTGTACTGGAATAGTGGTAGTTCCGTCCCGGGAGATTTCCATTAGCTGCCCGTACGCTCCCAGCCATACCGGGCAGCATCCAGCCGGATAGCACCGGGCTCTTTAGCGCCGGCCCGTTCTTGTACCCATGGCACGATATCCTCAAGCAGGTGAGGGCTGCCATAAATCAGCGGTACAGTGACAAGAATTGAGTCCCCTGCACTGTTGAGCAGCACCAGGTGCTCTGGCCGTTGCGGTGTCGCTCGTATAGACAATTCATGCCACTGCACCGAGACACCGTGGCGCCGCTGCCAGGCGATTTCATCAGCCAGGGTCATCATCTCCTGCAATAACTGTTTACAGGTGATGCGGGAGCGGGCCAGGTTCGCCGCACGGGTAAACTGCACCTGTATACCCTTGTGTGAACAAACAGAGCCGGTCTCTGTAAACGTCCATACTGGCTTGACCTGGGTAGCCGACACAGGTATTGGTTGCCGTGAATCTGTTGCGGCGGTCAGTACCTTACAATCATTACGCCGGCAAAAATCAAGCAATACCCTTTGTTCAAAAGCGACCTGTTGATCCTTCCGGGGATGGCTCAAAATTACCGCCCTGCCCCCCACCATCACCGCTATGGACTCCACGCCGTTGTGCTGCAACTCTACTGGAAGCCCCAGCTCGATATCCTTCAGTAACAGCGCCAGCTGGCTGGCATACCGGTCCACCGCGCTTGACCAACCTCTCAATTTCGTTGCGCCCGCCTGGTCCTGAGCCTGTTTGCGGGCCAGGTCCGCTTCGGCCATATAGACCTCTACCAGTTCACGCAATGCGGTGGCGGCAAAGTCTGCCTGTAATTCGCGGTCGGATGCCTGCAGGGAGACTATTGTGCGCTGATAGCGGGAAGCGGCTTTGGTGGGGCTTTCTGCCGGGGTCCGGGGGGCGGCAGACTGGGCGCTTACTGTTATTCCAAAAAACATAAATACTACGCAGGAGGTGACGGCAAACTGTTTGATGGGTGTTGGCCTGTGATTCGGTGGGGGATATTAGTATAGGTCTTTTTGTGGTGGCTGGATTCTGGCTGCCGTTTTTCGAGTAAAAAAAATCCCGTAGCGCGTTAGCACTACGGGATTTTGGATTTGTAGTTGTCGCTCTGCTAAACTTGATCAAGCGTGACGAGATGCACTAGTGCAGTTAACGTCCTTTCTCATTCAGCACACCCGGATGAAAATCCTTAACTCTCATTCGCTTTACATTGGCCCTGGTCAACATCTGGATGGTGGTACAGTGCCTGGCCTGCACATCAATCATTACCGAAGAGTCCAGCAGGGGCACGCCAGACCCCTTGTTTTCGGCCAGATGATGATCCGGGTGAGAAACACCGCCGATTCCAATCTTCCAGAGTTCCCCGGCCTTGTCATAGATCAGCCCATAAGGCGTGCCGTATGTCTGTGCATCGACATAGAAGCGGCGCTTTGAGATGGGGTGACTCTTGCGCAGCGGCTGGGCCTCAACAATATAGGCCTTTCGCAATTGCCAGGTAATTTTAGGGTAACAAGCTGCCCGGCCGTGGAAGTCAATTAAATGATAATCATATTTACGCGCTTTTTTGTCTGAAACTTCCATGCTGTCATGTCGGTAGATGGGTAGAAGAACATAAGTTTCCCCCAGGTAGGACCAGGTCATGTCCATTATCCTGCCACTGTATCCGAGGAAGTCTTCAATCATGATGTCGCTCCCCAAAAAGGCGTCGGTTTTCTGCTGGGTGGCTACCCTTCTCACCCTTCGTAACAATGGCACATACATCCAACCCTGCTCAACCTTGCGGTCATCGTCGTTATAAAACAATAATAATGCGGTTCCCGATACATCGGGTGGTTCATACGCCTCCAAATGAATGGCACTCTGCAAATCATAGCTGTTGTCCTTGACATTCGGCGTAGGCTCCATCACTACTCTATGCATAAAATTCATCTTGCTGGCCGAGAACTCCAGTGTGCGCTCCAGCTTATCCTGTCGCATATCACGGTAATACCAGTACATTTCCGGTATCGCGCCATTATCCCCACCATAGGCATAGCGCATGTTCCAGGCCATCTTCTCTCCCATCCGCGGATCGTCCAAGCTGGGCTCCCCCGGAAAAGGCCTACCCGCGGTATAGTTGAGGAGTTCACCGATTTCAACACCGAGCTTTGTCTGCCCTCCGTATTTGTTGGTGGCCGCTATGTAGGCAGCGTGTGGGTCCAGAGAAAATGGCTCTCCAACCTCGATCTCCACATCACCACGTTTTATCTGCTCTATCAACACACTATCGATAATATCACCGTAATCATCCACGTTCTCGCTGGTGATCTTGGTTCCCGCAGGTGGACTTAGTTCTGTCAATTTTGCCAGATCCACCGAAAAGTCATTCGAATACTTTTCCTGTCCGCTTGCTTGGCCGGCCCATGACAAAAACAGCATGATGAACATGCCGCATAGGCTACTTTTTAAAAATTTTTTGTAAGGCATTTTCAACTCCAGCCAATGCGTTAACAAAGGCTTTAATAGTTACCACCAAGGCTGAGCACAGTTTCAAAGGAATTTTTCAGCGTAGTCGGTGTCCTGACAGCATGTATATGCCAGTCAGAAATTCACGCGGATTTCCACGTAGACTGCAATCATTTAAAAATATTTTAGGGCCTGGTAACAGCGGTAATTCACTTTGATTTAACGACCGCCCAAGCTGCCATACCTCGTATTGCCGGGTTCTCGGCATCGAGGTAGTCGGTCAACTTCGATCTATTTTTTCTTTCACCGCGCGATCCGATAACCCACAATGTCACCAGATTCACATCGGCTTCAGGATGTTTCAAACCCCAGTGTAAAACCGGTTCAATATTGTCGAAATCTATCCACGCCCAGGCCTCCATCAAGCGTAGCGCGGCTTCTGATGAAATGTCACAACACTCTATTATCTGTGATGTTACCTGCATGGCTATATCCGGGGGAACCCTTTTGAGACCTGCAGCGGCAATTGAAGCTCTGTAGGGGTCTCCCTGGGTAATCAGTTTAACGAACTGCTTCCGGGACTGCGGGTTGCGCAGGGCAACGTCGCTAACTAATGCGGCGATGGAAACCCTGACATCATCGTTATTTATAAGCTCAGTCAATACTGCATGGGATTTGATCGTATTCATTGCGCCTAAAGAGACAGCCACAATCTCCTTTTCTTTGGTGCCACCACTACTGGCTATCTCTAGCAACTGATCGAGGGTCGTATCACCTTGTCCCAATCGGGCAATACCGTAATAAGCGTAGGCGCGTACTAGCAGTTTTTCGTGTTTATCCCGCGCAATGGTCCAGAAAGGGTGTAATGCGGAGGCATGCCCAACTTCTGCGAGCGCCTTCAGGGCATGTATCCGAATGGCTTCGTTCTCGTTAGCAAGAGCCGCATAAAGTAAGTCAGTCGCATCTTCACGGGGATTTGCCGCTAGTCCGCCAATCATATAACCGAAGAGAGTTTCGTCGTCGGCTGTAATATCCATCAACAAAGCCAGGCTTTGCGGCTGATTGATGCTGATCAATGTATCGATAGCCGCTCGCTGAACCATCAAATCCGCTGAGCTTGCATATTCTACGATTACTTTATAGGCATTAACATCACCCAACTCGGCTAATGTTGACGCTCCAAGAAGAGCGTCATAGGGCTGCGCGCCTTGTGTCAATTCATTAGCTACTGATCTTGCCTTCTCATAATAAACAGATTCTTCACCGGGAATAGCTCTTACATCGGCGAAGACTAAACACACGGGTAAAATAGCGAGCGAGAACACCCGGCAAAGAAACCCGATCACCGGTCGTATATTATATGTGACCATGTTGGCTGGCCGTCCATTAGCACGCACCAAGAGGAGAAGAGTTAACCCCTTCTCCTCTTTCAGTTCACCCCCGGTACAGCGCATGGGGGAGTTAGCAAACAATGAGGATCAACGCCCTTCAGTCAGGTAATTCACATCAAGCTTACGGCGTACTTTCTTGAAGGAATTGTCTGGATTGCTCTGCCCTAATGTCGGCACCAGGGTTCCGCGGCCATTTTGCTTATCGATCACGTTGATACTCTGGAAGCCGCTGATTCTGGCGCCCACTGGTGTCGGAAGCGCTTTGGTATAGGTGGCATCCTTGAACTGCGGATCTTCAGAAAATACCTTGGACAGTTGCCACACTTTCCACAGTTCTCCGCCGCGGTCAAAAGCATTACAGTAGTAAGCCTCTCCTGCCTGACGGTCAGTCATAATGAACTTATGAGAATAAGGGTGCGACTCGGATTTGGGGATCTGCTGGAATACATCCACTTCACGCAGCGCCCAGTCATCCCTGGGGGTCCACCCGTTAGGCCCGTAAAAATGGGTATCGCGGTAACGTGATCGCGCAACGGCCAGGATACGGGCCGTGCCGTGGTACTTCCAGTCGTGTTCAAGGGTGCGCCCTGCGAAGCAGTAGAAGTCCTCCAGCGTATGGTCCGTTCCCAGCAGGCTATCGTACTTCACCTCTACCGAAATCCGCCTGACTCTTCTGAGGCTTGGCAGGTAAGCCCAGGAATCATCCGCCTTGCGCGGGTTGGTATACCTGAGGATCAAAAATGCCGTACCGGCGATATCAAAAGGCTCATCAAAGGCGGTTAACTCCCGGAACTCGGTTCCCTTGGCCCATTTTCCTTCCACCGCGTACCCCTGGTCGGCAAGGTCAGCGCGAAAGTTAAAGTACACACGCAGGTACGGGCCACTCAATACGCGTTCAAACTTGCCTCCGCCCCCGTACAGATCCGCAAATTTGGATTTCATGATCTCATGCTTATCGTGGCTGCCGCCCTTTCTCACCCATATCCAATGCGCAGTGGCCTGCAGACCTTCGTGCTGCCAACGGTATGTAAAGTTCCATGCTGCTTTGAGCCCCGAACCGGCATCACCGGGAACAAGAGTAGCAGGGTCGAACGGTAGCCCTGCGACATAGTTTTCGATTGCACCATCGTCGGCAAGAACAACACTACCCTGATGCTTTGCAGTCGCTTCCTTGTAAACGTCGGCGGGACTGATATCGCCAGCATCTTTAATGGTCACTTCCATTCCGTCAAAGATCATCTCATCCTGATAGCCCGGTGGAACGAACGGGCGGATCTTGTCTGACTTATCGTGCGTTATTACTTCCCCCTCGGTAAACTCGGGGGTCGCTTTCTGGTTTGCTTCAAGCCACGCAAGGAAGTCTTCGGTTGTCATCGCGCCTGCGCCCGACGATATCGCACCCAGTAAAGCCGCAAAAGCACCGACTCTGGCCGTTTTTGCTAATATACTCATTACATTATCCTCCACTATGGTCTCTTAATCCCTGATTAGAATTGGTATTGGATCTGAAAGAAAGCTTCGTCGTTATCTTTTAAAGCACCAATGCCCTCTCTGGCATATCCAAACACCGCTTGCTGGGCGTAGTTTCCATCGAGGGTAAAGGAAGAAAACGGGCCGACATCAAAGAGGCCTGGGTCTTTGTCTCTGCCGATCAAATGGACCCCGGTCTTGACGGACCAGTGATTATCGATAAACCAGGTGATATTGGCGCCAACTACCCAAGTGTCAGAGTTATCTTCCCACACGAAGAAACCGGACGGTTTAACCCTGTCTCTGTTGTAGAATGTCTCCCAGTAGAAAGTGTAGATTCGATTGTGGTCATCAATGATATAGCCGTCAGTCTTGGAACCCTCATGATCCAGATACCAGGTATCGAAGTACTGGAGCGACAGGAAGAAAGTCCTGTCCGTATTCAGCCACCGAAGGAAAGTTGGTCGATCCAGGCCAAGCGAATAACGTACCACATCACTTTCATCTGCCCAGTTGGCTTTATACGTATTGTTTACCGGCTCATCGAAGGTGTAGGAACTTTCGACCCGAAAGACAATACCGGACCAATCGTCAAAATAGTCCGCTGACAATCCAGTAGTATGCACCTGGTCATAAATGATACTGGTGAGACCACCAAAAACCTGCAGATCATCGTAAAACAGGCGGGCGTTATCGTGCTCCAGGGCGTCTAACGCTGGCGCATACCCCGCGGCCGCTGCGGCCTTAATGGCCTCATCCGGGTTCATCACCGCAATCGGATTTTCAATATTGGAACCTTCAGGCAGGCCGACTAACGCACCGTCTGTCAGGCCGAGTATCAGGCTGTCATTAGCAGTGACGCCGGGGACAGTAGCCGCGTTAACGTTAACCGAATCAAACCTGAATACGGGTAAATCCGTCCAACCGTAGTAGTGAGACAGTGCGAATCGGAAATCAAACAGGCGAAACTCAAACCGGCCGCCGATTTCCGTGTTGTCCAAATCGTGATCGGGGATATGTGTCTCGGCTAATCCGACAGGAATGCCAAACCCTGAAGGCAAACGCCCGTCGCCCTCCTGGCACACGGCAGAACTGTCCGCTCCATTTGCTTCGGCGGTGGCTGCGGAGACGCAAGGCTCCGGTGAAAAGTAGGTATTAAAAGCGGCAAACGTCCCTATCTCCTTGCCAAAAGGATGCGCCCACGCAGCGGAGGGGTTACCCAGCCCGGCAGCCCTGAATTCGTCAAAGTTCCACACAAGCTGGAGTGCGGTATCATTTAGCGGCCCGATGGACCCGCCCTTATACTGCAGAGCCGCCGCCCACTGTGGTATACGGATGTCTTCGAACTGGTCAAAGAAAAAGTGCTGCCCGAAATCGATGGGATTGATAATGTCCTGCAGACGGAAAAAGTCGGTCTTCCCCCAAACGATTTGTTGCTTACCCAGGCGAAGCCACCAATCACCGATAACCGCGTCCGTATAGAGCTCGCGAATGGGATAGAGTGCGCCCGACGCATCGGTATTGGCCATCGCGATTTCCGAGTGGCTGATATCAACGTCCTGACAGTCTTTACAGTTGAGATTTCTGGTGGATAACGGCGCTATTATCGGGAATGGCGAACCATGGGCGATCACTTCAAACTCCGTCAACGTCGATTCCGACCACGCGCCCTGCATCACGTTCTTGTATAGGCCCCCAGTACTTAACAGCCCTGCTTCCGGGGCGCCAAACAAAATATCAAACCCGCCATAACCTATCGGATCATTGCCATAGTTGAAATCAATCCCCAAATAAGAGGGCTTCCTCGCGTCTTTACCGACACGGTGGTTGGTGAGATTATCATTCATATGCGCAACGTCGTATTCCGGCCTAAGTATGGTAACGAAGCTCAACTCATCAAATATACCCTTTTCCTCAAACTTCCAGGCGGTTTCAAGCTGAAAGCGGTTGATCGACTGCGTCATATGCTCTTCGCCTTCGATACGCCATCGCGTTTCATTCCTCAGAAATCCTTCCGTTATAAGATCGCCACCGCCTAGCTCCAACGTCGTTCGCGCCTGCGCATCAAACGCAAGAACACCTAAGATAGCAGCTGCCATTGTTAGTTTAACCGAACACTTTTTTTGTCTCATTGCAAGCCTCCTTCGGCCATTATTATCTAAACCCACTCTCTTTTTATGTTGTAAACCTTCTCTCAAATTCCACTGAACCGCATCAATTCAGGCAGTGACGACAGTGGCTTTATTACCCAAACTTTCTGCCGTACCATGGATTTGCATAGTCCTATTGCGCCTCGGTGCTCTCAGTTCCATCTGTATGCTTTCTCATCACGAACCGGGGTTTTATAATACGGACCAGTAAAGGCAAAATGGTTATCGCCCCGATCATATTACTAATCATCAGCAGTGACAACAGCATCGCCATTTCACTATTAAAGCGCAGTGCGGAGCCTGGAATCCAGTAGATGATGCCGCCAACCACTGTAACGGCCGTAAGAAATACTGCAGCCCCCGTTGTTTGCAATGTCGTCATCAGTGCTTCGTTAAGTGGTTTGTGGTGAACTTCTTCACGGATACGGTCTAGCACATAGATGGCATAATCAACCCCGATGCCGATGCCCACAGCTGTTACCGGCAAAGTATTCACGTTCAGCCCCATACCGCGGAAACCCATGTACGCGCGGTTTATGAGAACAGCCAGGGCCAACACCACAAATACAAGGCCTGCTGCTGTAACAGACCGGTAGGTCAGCATCACAGAAACCGTAACCACCAGCATTATAAGAAGCGTCTGTACCAACTCCGAGTGTTCCACTTCCTGGTTCGCCGCCGCCGTTGTTCCAATAATGCCGCCCGCGAAGCGATATTCGACCCCTTCCAGGGGGTGGGCATCCAGATACTCCTTAGCTGAGGCGATAGCGGCGTCGACTGTGGGGCCGGTAGCGTCCTTGAAAAAGGTCACCACGTTGGCGGTACGTCCTTCCAGGTCCATGTACTCCAGAATGACTCCCGGGATGGCTGCTCCAGCCTCATACATAAACAGCGTGTTCCCAATATTCCTGGCCGTCGCCGGAATCAATGACCAACGCGGATCGTCGTAGTGATATAAACGATTAATGGAACGCACCAGGCTTGGAATGTCGCGAGACCCCCCATAGTTGATGACTTCGGACATATGCAGTGCAAACCCCTCCATTACTTTCACAACCTGCGGCTCTTTCATCCGATGGGCCTTATCACCTTCAAAATAAATACTGAACTGGTTGGCGCCGGCAAACTTACCGTTGATGTGGGATGCCGCAATGTTGTAATCGGAATCTTCAAACAGGATTGGTGAGCCCGGCGTATTTTCACCAACAACCGCATCCTTGGCAAAATATAAAGCACCTAGCGCGATCATCACGGCAAATCCCAACACCGGCACCGAGGAAACAGGTGAGACAATGAACTTGCCCAGGGCGCCTGTTACCCTGGCGGCGGCATGAGCCTTATCACCAGTTTGTGGTACCTTCGGCATAGGCAGCACACTGATAAGCAATGGCACCACAACCATAACGGTCACCATGTTACTCAGTGACCAGAAAGCACAGAAAATCCCCAACTTCGCTATAATCGGAATAGAAGATACAGCCAGGACCAGCAAACCCGCCGCATCGGTGAAGATCGCTATAGCTGCCGGTACCAGCAGTTCACCCATGGAAATACGAACCGCATAATGCTTATTATTGCCCCCTTTCACTTCATCCTGATAGCGCTCCATTAGTTGCACACAGTGGCTCGCGGTCCGCGCAGATATCAGGATCGGAACCACCAGAACCAGGGGGTCAAGGTTGTAACCCAGCCAACCGACCAGCCCCAGCCCCCATACAGCGGACATACCCGTAGCAATCAACGGAATGACAACACCAACCCAGGACCGAAAATGAAGAAACAGAATCAAGACTATAATGCCAAGTGTTATCGAGAATATTTTTTTCAGTTCACTGGAGTGGTAATAGATCCACCCCTTGAGCATGGGCTCACCTGCGATATAGAGCAATGCCTCGCCATCGCCCTCAACTTCAGCTTTTAGCTCCTGCAATCGACTGAAAATTTGATTATAATCGAGGCGCTCTTCGTCGAAACCCGCCAGAATCAAGGCCGCTTTGCCATCTGTCGACACATAAGTTCCGAACACGACGTCGTTGTTAAAGACCTCTTCTCGCAGCCGCTTCAAATCTTCTGTCGCCTCAGGGAGAACCTCCGGCAACACAGGTTCCGATTTTATGGTGCCTGTCAAGGTCGTTCGTACACGACGAATCTTGGGGTGAGCGATACTGGCTACCTGATAGTGATTAACACCGGGAATAAGATCGACCTCTTCCGTAAGCAGCTTGATCTTCGCGAGGGTTTTGTGCGTAAAGATATCACCGTCAACCGCCTCCAGTGACATAGTCACCACATTGGCGCCGCCGAAGGTCTCCTTCATTCGGTTGTAGTTTTTTATGTATTCATGCTTGGCCGGAAGCAGATCGGCAAAGCGCGAATAGACTTCTACCTTGGGAAGCCCATAGGCCAAAAACAGCGTGGGCAGCAGTACGCAAACTGTGGTGAGCAGTTTATGGTTAAGTAACATGTTAGCCAGGCGAAAAGCCTTATTATGATACTTGGTAACATCCAACTCTGTGGTCAAGCAGGCACCTTTAGCTATTAATTATATAGTGACAAGCCCTATAACGGCATGCATCACACTTTAACGAACTGCCGATAAGAACAACTATATCGGAAGTGCAAGTAGTATGCCAGTACCATAATCAGGCCATCCAGAATATATAAAATACTTTATTTATCAAAGTGTTACTAATAATTTATCCAGGCCGGGCCTGTTTTTTAATATATAAAACAAAAATAAAATAAGTGGGCTGTACGATAATAGAACAGCTCGACTACATACTGTTTTTTTGTAGAGCACCGCGGGCACCTCTGCCTGGCCCCCGAACCGGGAGGGGTCAGCGTACCGCGTCCGCCAACAGTTCAGCGATATCCAGAGTTCGAACGCCATCCTGTGCCGCCGGGTCTTCAAGCATTGACAGACAGAAGTTACATCCGGTTACCAGAAGTTGTGCCTCACTCTCTGCCGCTTGTGCGGCGCGCCGGTCTGCCATTTTTGCACCTGGCTCATCTTCCCGCCAGATGCGGCCGCCGCCGGCGCCACAACAGCGGCTTTGTTCACGAGATTCAGCGAGTTCGACCCGTTCCAGCCCCGGTATGTTGTCAATCAGCTCCCTGGGCGCGTCAAAGCGCCCATTGTGGCGACCCAGATAGCAAGGGTCATGGAATGCCACCCGTGAGGGTAATGCCTGGATACTCCCCAGACGCCCTTCTCGCACAAGTTCATTAAGTAACTCGCTATGGTGAATAACTTCGAGATCTGCCCCAAAGGTGCCGTACTCCTTTGCAAAAGCGTTGAAGCAGTGAGCACAGTGAACCAATACCCGTTTACACCTTGCCTGTTCCAGCACAGCGAGGGTTCCCAAAGCCTGCTGTTGAAACAAGCCCTCATCTCCCATGCGTCTTGCAGCATCGCCTGTACAGCACTCATTTGCCCCGGGGGTAGTCCAGCGGATTCCCGCTCGATTAAGCAGGCTGGCGACCGCGCTGGAGATCTTTTGCGCACGCGGATCGTGTCGACCGGCGCAGCCTACCCAATACACCAACTCGGGTGGCTCGGACGCCGGATCGGGTGGCCATACTACGGAGGGTTGAATTTCAGATGGCGGAGTTTTTTCGCTGTTCCACATCGAGGAAGAAGCGGCCAGTTGTCGCAGCGATGTAGATTGGCCTGCCTCAAAATGTCCTTCGTAAGCCAGCGCGCGTCGCGACTCCACAACAACGGAGAGCGGATCCAGACCAACGGGACATGCCTCTTCACAACGGCCGCAGGTTGTGCAAGCGCCCACCTGGTTCGCCTCTGCGATTGTAACAATCTTGTTTGAGTCACTCAGAGTGTTGGTTTTCTGTAGATCTTTCATCAAAGACGCGGGAGAAAACCCGTCGCCCGTCCCGTTAGCAGGGCAGTCATCCTCGCACCGGTTACAGCGCGTACAAGCGTCAAAAGCCACCAACATGTGGCCGGGGAATTCTTCACGTTTGCGGGGCCCTAGCGGAATATCGGCAGCGGTAATTTCATCCTCGCTTTGGTTGGACAAATTAAATGGAACAGACAGACTCAAACGTGTATCCGGCCGCACCAACAACCAAACCGGCACGGCGACAATGTGCAGCAATCGGCTGAAGGGAATAATGGCAAAGAGGCACATGACCAACAGGTAATGGACGAACTCGTTTTGTGGGGCTGGATTGATCTGCGCGAT
>QNFS01000039.1 GCA_003646415.1 Gammaproteobacteria bacterium | reverse complement strand
GCAGTTTGAGAAGGTTCACAACGGCACCCGTTTGGGTTTTATGGGTTTTTTCGTCAAGGCCGCCTGTGAGGCCCTGAAGCGTTTCCCCGCGGTGAACGCATCGATAGACGGTAGCGATATCGTTTATCACGGCTATCAGGATATCGGGGTGGCCGTATCCACCGAGGGTGGCCTGGTCGTGCCGGTTATGCGTGATGCGGATTTTATGAGCCTGGCGGACATCGAGGCGGCGCTCATGGATCTCGGGCTGCGCGCCCGGGCTAATAAACTGACCATCGAGGATATGACCGGCGGCACTTTTACGGTCACTAATGGCGGCGTATTTGGTTCACTGTTGTCCACTCCCATACTCAATCCGCCGCAGACCGGTATCCTGGGTATGCATAAAATACAGGAGCGGCCGATGGCGGTGAACGGTGAAGTAGTGATCCTGCCTATGATGTATCTGGCGCTGTCCTATGATCACCGCATTATCGACGGCAAGACCGCAGTGCAGTTCCTGGTGGCATTCAAGGATCTGATCGAAGACCCGGCGCGTATCCTGCTGCAGTTATAAGTCGGTGATAAAGCGTTGTGAGCAGTTTTATCATCAAGTGGTTGACGCCACCGTGAAATGACTAAATTAGGAAAAAACATGTCTGAAAAATATGATGTTGTAATAATTGGCGCGGGGCCTGCCGGTTACGTCGCCGCTATTAAAGCCGCCCAGTTGGGCCTGAATACCGCCTGTGTCGAGCAGTGGCTGGACGGCAAGGGCAAAACTTTACTGGGCGGCACCTGCCTTATTGTTGGATGCATTCCCTCCAAAGCGCTATTGGATAGCAGTTATAAGTTTGCCGAGGCGCGGGATCAGCTGGGTGTTCACGGCATTTCGGTGGAGGCGACAAAGATAGATGTACCCGCCATGCTTGCCCGGAAAGACAAAATAATTAAACAGTTGACGGGCGGGGTCGCCGCACTGTTCAAGCACAATGGCGTCACCACCATCGCGGGTACAGGTAAGGTGATTGCCGGCGCCAAGGTGGAGGTCACCGATAAGGACGGCAATGTACAGGTCATCGAAGCAGACAATATTATTGTCGCCGCGGGTTCGGTTCCCGTGGATATTCCACCGGCACCGCTGGATAACGAGTACATTATCGATTCTACCGGCGCGCTGGAACTGACAGAAGTGCCCGCACGGCTGGGCGTGATCGGCGCCGGGGTTATCGGTCTGGAACTGGGCAGTGTCTGGAATCGTCTGGGATCAGACGTGGTTGTGCTGGAGGCGCTGGAAGAATTCCTGCCCATGGTGGACGCGCAAATAGCGAAGGAAACCGCCAAAATCCTCAAGAAACAGGGTTTGGACATTCGCCTGGGTGCGCGCGTTACTAACGCCAAAGTTGTGGACGGGGCGGTGGAAGTATCATTTAGCACGGCTGATGGTGAGCACGTCGAAACTGTCGACAAACTAATCGTGGCGGTTGGACGCAGGCCAAGGTCTGAAGAACTGTTCACATCCGATAGCGGCCTGACCCTGGATGAGCGCGGTTATATTTATGTCAATGATTTCTGTGAAACCGAAGCGCCACATGTGTATGCCATCGGTGATATAGTGCGCGGCCCGATGCTGGCGCACAAGGGTTCCGAGGAAGGCATTATGGTGGTTGAGCGAATCGCCGGTAAAGCGGCCCAGATGAATTATGATTGTATCCCTTCGGTTATTTATACCCACCCGGAAGTCGCAGCGGTAGGTAAGACCGAACAGGAATTGAAAGCGGACGGCATCGATTATAAAACCGGCGTTTTCCCCTTTGCCGCCAGTGGCAGGGCCCTGGCGTCCAATGAACCAGAGGGGATGGTCAAGTTGCTGGCCCACGCTGAGACGGATCGGATCCTGGGTTGCCATATTGTGGGCCCTTCGGCCGCCGACCTGGTGCAGCAGGCCGTTATTGCCATGGAGTTTGGTTCCAGCGCGGAAGATCTGGCACTGACCGTATTCGCTCATCCTACGTTTTCAGAGGCGCTGCACGAAGCGGCGCTGGCGGTCGATGGTCATGCCATCCATATCGCCAATCGCAAAAAGCGTAAATAGTATTTGTCCGGCTGCGTACAACAAAAAAATCACCGACGCATTTGGGCTCACAGTGGTTTTTCGGCGCAACTATAAGTGCCGGGTAGCCTTAATTAACGAAAGCAGAGACAGAGCAGGTTAGAACATGAACCTTCATGAGTATCAGGGCAAACAGTTGTTTGCTGAGTACGGACTACCAGTATCCAAAGGCTATGCGGTAGATACCCCAAAGGCGGCAGCTGAAGCGGCGGATTTAATCGATGGCGATACGTGGGTGGTAAAAGCCCAGGTGCACGCCGGTGGTCGCGGCAAGGCCGGCGGCGTAAAGCTGGTAAAGAGCAAAAACGAAATCACTGATTTTGCCAAGCAGTGGCTGGGCAAAAATATGGTGACTTACCAGACTGACGAAAATGGCCAGCCGGTCTCCAAGGTCCTGGTTGAATCATGTACCGATATCGCCGAAGAATTGTATCTCGGCGCTGTGGTGGATCGTTCTTCCCGTCGCATCGTATTCATGGCTTCCACCGAAGGTGGCGTGGAAATTGAAAAAGTAGCGGAAGAGACGCCAGAAAAAATCCTGCGAGCCACTATCGACCCACTGGTGGGGGCACAGCCCTACCAGGGTCGTGAACTGGCCTTCAAACTCGGCCTGAAAGGCGAACAGATCAAGCAGTTCGTGAAGATATTCATGGGCCTGGCCCAGATGTTTGTGGACAAGGACCTGGCGCTGATCGAAATCAACCCGCTGGTTATCACCGACGAGGGAAACCTGCACTGCCTGGACGCCAAAATCGGCGTAGACAGCAATGCCCTGTACCGCCAGAGAGAATTGCGCGATATGCACGATCCTTCCCAGGACGACGAGCGCGAAGCACACGCTGCGAAGTGGGAGCTGAACTATGTCGCCCTGGACGGCAGCATCGGTTGCATGGTTAATGGCGCTGGCCTGGCCATGGGCACCATGGATATCGTGGCGCTGCACGGTGGCTTCCCGGCGAACTTCCTGGATGTGGGCGGCGGCGCCACCAAGGAACGCGTATCCGAAGCATTTAAGATTATCCTGTCCGACGACAAGGTGAAGGCAGTACTGATTAACATTTTCGGCGGTATTGTCCGCTGTGACCTGATTGCCGAGGGCGTGATCGGTGCGGTGGAAGAAATTGGTGTGGACGTTCCTGTTGTTGTGCGCCTGGAAGGCAACAATGCGGAACTGGGTCGCAAGGTATTGGCTGACAGTGGGTTGAACATTATTGCTGCCACCAGCCTTACAGACGCTGCCCAGCAGGCAGTAAAAGCAGCGGGAGGTGCAGCGTAATGAGTATTTTAATCGACAAGAACACCAAAGTTATCTGCCAGGGCTTTACCGGTTCCCAGGGTACGTTCCACTCTGAGCAGGCCATTGAGTACGGTACGAAAATGGTCGGCGGCGTCACTCCGGGAAAAGGCGGCCAGGAACACCTGGGCCTGCCGGTTTTCAATACAGTATCCGAGGCAGTGGAGGCCACTGGCGCAGATGCTTCGGTTATCTACGTTCCGGCTCCGTTCTGTAAGGACTCGATTCTTGAAGCGGCCAATGGCGGCGTCAAACTGATCGTTTGCATCACCGAAGGCATTCCCACCCTGGATATGCTGGAAGCCAAGGTGAAGTGCGACGAACTGGGCGTGCGTCTGGTCGGGCCTAATTGCCCGGGTGTCATTACTCCCGGTGAGTGCAAAATCGGTATCATGCCCGGCCATATCCACCTGCCGGGCAAGGTGGGGATTATCTCGCGCTCTGGTACGCTGACCTATGAAGCGGTCAAGCAGACTACTGATGCGGGCTACGGTCAATCCACCTGTGTCGGCATAGGCGGCGACCCGATTCCAGGGTCCAACTTTATCGACATTCTGGAGCTTTTCCAAAAAGATCCAGCCACAGAAGCGATCGTAATGATCGGAGAAATCGGTGGTACCGCCGAGGAAGAAGCGGCAGCCTACATCAAGGCCAACGTGAGTAAGCCTGTTGTATCCTACATTGCCGGTGTAACCGCACCGAAAGGCAAGCGTATGGGCCACGCGGGGGCGATCATCTCTGGCGGCAAGGGCACTGCTGACGAGAAGTTCGCGGCACTGGAAGACGCCGGCGTGAAGACGGTTCGCAGCCTGGCTGATATCGGCACGGGTCTGGCGGAGATTACTGGTTGGTAATCCGCTCTTTCCGGACTTAGAAAAGGCTCATCGGTTGGTGGGCTTTCATTACAGCGAACAAGTTGGACTATTGCGCGCACAACTGCAGCAATTTATGGGCCGCTACATTATTCCCCGCAATCGTGAAGTTCAGGCGATAATATCCAGCGACAGGCGCAACGACTACCGGCCCTTGAATACGGGGGCTCTTTTCTCGATGAAAGCTTTCACTGCTTCTTTGGAATCCTCGGTCTTGCCAAGTTCTCCGGTAAGATTCTGCTCATACCGATAGCCATCACGCAGGCTCATTTCTTCAATGGCATTCAACGATCCTTTGGCCATCCTCATGGCAATTGGGCTCTTGGCAGCAAGAGTCCTCGCCATATCTATTGATACGTTCATTAGTTCTTCCGGAGGCACACAGGCTTCCACTACACCGAGGCGGAACAGTTCACCGCCGCTGAGCCGCTGGCCTGTTAGGGCCATGGTTCGCAATTTTGAATGAGAAAAAAGGCGCTGAGCATGGCGCTGGCCCCCCAGCAGGCCTACATCGATTTCAGGTAATCCCAGAGTGGCCTTTTCAGAAGCGATCAAAATATCACACGAAGCGGCAATGGCGAGTCCTCCACCAAGGGCCGCACCATTGATTGCACCGATGACCGGTTTCACGCATTCGCGAATAGAGTGATAGCACTCACGAGCACTTCGGCTGGTCTGCCAGTGAGTTCCCGGCTCCCGTTCACCCTTGCCTTTCAGATCGGCGCCGGCACAGAAAACTTTACCCTCACCCGTAAGAATGACCGCGTGTATCTCATCGAGATCACTCATTCGATCCAACATCAATGGAATATCCGCTAGCATCTGAATAGAGTGCGAGTTTACCGGTGGGTTGTCGAGCGTCACGACCGCTATATGGCTGTCAATAACTTCACACTTTACGGTTTCAAGATCCCATTTGCTCATGTTGTAATCCATCCTATTGAAAGGGAAACCTTACTACAAAGTCGATAGACTTGGTATCTTTCAGGATATAATCCAGTTTTTGATGGCGCGAAAATCTACGGTGCCCGCAGCTATATTCTCTGCCAACTTCAATATTGGCGCCAGTGTCGTCGATACCTAAAGGACTGCCTCTGTCCCCAATATGTTAGTTATTTGAGAAGACAGCACCCCGCCATTACCGTGAGCCAGTGCAATTTCTGCCCCCTCTATCTGACGCTCACCACATTCACCACGCAATTGTTGGATAGCCTCAACCAGGGTAAACATACCGTACATGCCCGGGTGAACACACGACAGCCCTCCACCGTTGGTATTGACTGGCAGGCTGCCGCCTGGAGCAATGGCGCCACTTTCAACAAATGCGCCACCTTCCCCCTTTTTTACAAAACCCAGGTCTTCCAGAAACATGATGGTATTAATGGTAAACGCGTCGTAGAGCTCGACAACATCAATATCAGAGTTGCTGACGCCCGCCATCTTCATTGCGCGTGCGCCGGATTCAGCCGCGGCTGTTTGAGCTAAATCAGGCATTGCCAGAATGTTCATATGCCATGTCGCTGCGGCACCGCCCAGCAAATAGACCGGCTTTTTGGGTAAATCTTTGGCGCGTTCAGCAGAAACCATAACCAGTGCAGCACCTCCGTCAGTGATGAGGCAACAGTCACGAACACTGAGTGGACTTGAAACCATGCGAGATGACAGTACATCATCTACGGTTAGAGGGTCGCGCATAAAAGCATCAGGATTCATCTGTGCCCACTTTCGTGCTGAAACAGCAACGTGCGCAAGCTGTTCTCGTGTCGTGCCATACTCATGCATGTGCCGGGACGCGGCAAGTGCATAGGATGTTATGGGAAACAGAGGCTTGTAATCGGCTTCATAGGGAAATGATTGGACAGCGGAAACCAGTTTCCCGGAGGCGGAGCGTTGGTTACTCCCATAAAAAATTAGTGCGGTATCACACAAGCCCTCTTTAATGGCCATAGCGGCCATCAGCGTGTGGGAGAGAAATGTTGACCCTCCCGTTCGACTATTGTCGGTGAATTTGGGTTTAATACCCATTATTTCAGCTAAAAGCAGCCCGGAAAGAGGGCTGCAGTTCCCTGGTAGCGCTCCAAAAACGGCATCGACGTCTTGTGTCGTCAGCCCTGCTTCAGTTAATGCCTGGAAACTTGCCTGTACGGCAATATCTTCAGAACTAAGGCCTGGTGCCTCTCCAAGACAGGTAACTGCTGCACCAACAAAGGCGGCTGCGGCGCGTAGACTATTTGACATCCAGTGCTCTCCCTCTATACCTGATCAAAAACAACTAGGGGTTTGTCGCCACTTGAATCCAGCCGGGCCTTGACCTTCATTCCAATGCTGAGGGCCTCATGGTCTATGCCTACGACTTTACTCATCATCCTGGGGCCTTCATCGAGGTCAACCAATACGACGTTGTAAGGCCCCCCTTTTTCTGACCGACGATTAACAACGCTGACGGCATAAACCGTTGCGTTACCAGAGGGCTTAACCCATGACAGGTTACGACTACCACAGTGCGTACAAAGAATACGGGGATAGAAAATATGCTTGCTGCAGCTATCGCAGTACTGAATGCGAAGCTCACCCTTGTCCAGATATTCTTGATAGATCTTATCTGGCCCTGGAGAACTAAATACCAGGTCATTTGCCTGTTTCATCAAACTCGCTCCCTCTATGATTAACCGGGTAACTGTAATATTGCTTTGGCCAGAATATTTCTCTGAATCTCATTGGTGCCGCCATAAATCGTCGCCGGACGTGTGGCGAAACTATGATTGGCCGGATGTACGCTACCGCCATCATTAAGCACAATTGATTCATTGATAGTACTCGCTTCGCCGCCGACCTCAACCAGCAAATCGGTGACACGTTGAGAAGCCTCCGTAATCCAGATCTTCAACATGGAGACCTCAGGTCCCAATTCGTCACCTCGACGCAACACTTCACTGAAACGGATAAACGCGGCATCCAGATCATCAACATCCAACAAGAGCTCAGCATATTTTGCTTTAAATACCGGGTCACTAAACAGGCCATTATCGATAGCAAGTTGTTTAATAAGCTGGAGTGGGTAACGTGCAAGTTTAGGCGCACCAATCATAATCCGCTCTGCACCCAGTAGAGCCTTGGCCATTGTCCAGCCTTTATCAATCTCACCAACAATATTTTCTTTTGGCACCTTCACGTTATCAAAAAAAGTTTCACAAAATTCCGAGTTGCCTGTCAGATTCATCATTTTTCTGACGGTAATACCCGGGCTCTTCATGTCCGCCAGTAAAAAGCTGATACCTTCTTGTTTTTTAACATCTTTATTGGTCCGTACCAGCAGGAAAATCATATCCGCCTCGTGCGCATAGGAGGTCCAGGTCTTTTGACCATTCACCACAAAGTGATCACCCTCCAATACGGCAGATGTTCTTAGCCCGGCAAGATCAGAGCCGGCACCTGGTTCGGAGTACCCCTGACACCAGCGAAGATCACAAGAGAGTATTTTGGGAAGATAGTATTCTTTTTGAGCTTCAGTGCCATAGCGGATTAGCAGATGGCCCAGCATAGTGATGCCCATATTGGGTCCGATACTGACACCATGCTTGTCCAACACCTCCTGAAAAATAAGCTGTTCGTATGCAGATAGCCCCATTCCCCCATGCTCTTTAGGCCAACCGGGTGCTGCCCATCCCTTTTTGCTCAGCTTTAACTGCCATTCATGTGTTTGCTTCAAGCTCAATCGGTGATCTGGAAAACGCCATTCCTCGGGGAAGTTAGCCGATGCAAACTCATGCACTTCTTTTCTAAATGCCCGTTCGTTCATTAAAGATTCCTCTTTCTTAAGAAAATGCTGGTGTAGTGCATCTGGAAATTCCCTTTTTTGTCATCCCCGCGCAGACGGAGATCCAGTAACCCCTTGATCTTTCTGGATTCCCGCCTGTGCGGGAATAACGACATCGTTGGCAAGCCGGTGTTTCCGGATGCGCATTAGATAGCGTTTGTTAACTTGCCATACCGGGATCGGTGGTATGCAGCCTGTCCCAGCCAGGTTGCCAGAAACATGGCCTTTTTAAGGTATAAACCAATATTGCACTCATCGGTATAACCAATACCACCGTGTAACTGAATACAGCTTTTAGTCACTTTCAGAGCAGCATCAGAACAACGCGCCTTAGCCTGGCTTGCTGCAATAGCGCGTGCGGTTTCATCCTCTGTCTGGTCAAATGTTCGGGCTGATTGAATGAGTACGGAGCGAGACAACTCAACAAGAATAAATGTATCTACTGCACGGTGCTGTATTGCCTGAAAACTACCGACTGGTTTGCCGAACTGCTCTCTTTGCTTGATATAGTCAACGCTAATTTCTAAGGCCTGAGCCATCACCCCGAACAGCTCCGCACTTACCGCCAGGCGCCCCTCATCAAGTGCTTTTGATAGTACCTGAGCACCATTTTTTGCAACCACTGCAGTCTCTTCTACAGAGACATCTTCAAGTGTTATCATGGCGAAGAATCCACCGTCAATACGATTTTCGTACTCGATTGAAAGCCCCTCACTATTTTTGTCAACGAGGAATAGTGACGTGCCGCCTGATGCTCTTGCCGACACCACAAATGCGTCAACACCAGCAGCAGAAGGGATAAATAATTTCTTGCCTGAAATCGAATAGCCAGTTCCATCAGCCGTTGCCACAACATCCGTTGCTTCGGTATCCATTGATGAGACATTTTCTTGCCAGGCGACCGTTATTTTACACTTGCCTGAAACCAATAGAGGCAAAAACTCTTCTTTAAGTCCCCCATTGTCACCGTTCAAAATTGCAGCAGCACCCAATACTGTTGTTGAAATAACAGGTTCCGGTGCTAATGCACGCCCAAATTGCTCAAACATGTGGATTACTTCACTAAACTTCAGCGCCATGCCGCCATATTGCTCGGGTATTTGGCTGCCAAGCCAACCAAGATCGGCCATCTCCTGCCACTTGCCGGAATCATATCCGGGCTGTTCGCCTCGTTGTGCGCGAACTCGTTTCAGTGTCGCATCATCACTATAAAAGGATGCCACGCTGTCACGAATCATCTGCTCTTCTTCACCTAAACGGTCAATGCGGGATTGTAGGTCTAGCACACTGATCTCCTCAGTTAAATTAAATCGTTATAAAGGGCTTCCCCGAGTATAAATAAATTAGCTGCAGGGGAACAGTTCCTTCTGCAATTCCGCTGCTGTACCTGAAGTGACCGGGCGGTGCTCACCGAGCTTGCTGTATTTTCAGATATAAAATATTCCTTGGATATGCCATTTGGCAACGTGCTAAACTGATTTTTGCGCAGTTCACCTGCACTGGGAGCAAACTCTGGGCTGTTCACGAGTGCGAGTAGCTTTCAGAGCAAGTCTAAATAAAAGGAGAAAGAACATGAGTTTTGATGGGTATCAGCGAATTAAGTTTGAGCACCGCGGTCGCGTACTGTGGGTCACGATGGATGCCGGTCCGATGAACGCTGTGGACTTCTTTTTGCACGAGGAACTCGCGCGCGTTTTCTATGAAGCACAGGCCGACGAGGCGAGCGACCTGATCGTGCTGACCGGTGCCGGACGCGCGTTCTGTGCCGGCGGGGACATGGACTGGTTCCAGGAAATGATTGACGATCCGGCGAAGTTTCGTGGCATCACCGTGGACGCCAAACGTATTGTCAACAGTTTACTGGAGATGGAGAAGCCTATCGTCTGCCGGCTCAATGGTGCGGCAGCCGGCCTTGGCGCCTCTATTGCGCTGCTGTGTGACGTGATCATTGCCGACGAGAAGGCCTTGATTGGTGATCCGCATGTCAAGGTCGGTTTGGTTGCCGGCGACGGTGGCGCGGTGATTTGGCCGCAACTGATTGGTTTTGCCCGGGCCAAAGAGATGTTACTCACTGGTGACATGCTGCGCGCATCCGAGGCCGTGGCGATGGGCTTGATCAATCATGCAGTGCCCGCCGAAGAACTCGATGCGAAGGTCGATGAAATTGTCGGTAAGATTACCGGCAATCCCCGCTGGGCTGTGCGCTGGACCAAGACTGCAGTCAACCTGGTGTTGCGCGATGTCGCCAACAAAGTGATGGATACCGCGATCGCCTACGAAATTAGCTCCAACTCGACTCGTGATCGGCAGGAAGCGGTTACCGCGTTTGTCGAGAAGCGAGCACCGAACTACACCGGCGAATAGGGAGCGCTCTTCCGTAGGGTCGATAACGCTGGTGACTGTCAGCTAAAAGGTGGTTTTATTTGCCCGTAAAGGTTGAAACGCGTTTTTCCAGAAATGCAGAGTGCTGCACCGCCGCACTGCCTTGCCGGGGGACACTTACTGCGTCGTAATAAATTCATAGTATTTTGGGTCATCAAAACCAAATATTCTTTTACTTTCCTTGTCCAGCGCAATTTGCAAATGTGTCCGGGCATCTTCCAATTCACCCAGTTCGTAAAAAGCCTGCCCCAGTCTTAGCTGAAGGAAGGGGTTTTCAGTGCCGCCCGGGCAGTCCATGGCGAACACCAGCGCTTTACGAACAGCATTGAAATCCTGAAGTTGATGATACACCTCTGCCAACTGTCCCAGAATCCACGTCGTGGTTTCATGTTCTTTCTTTGGATCGGGAACGAGTTTCAATGCTTTATTGAATCGGTCATAGGCGAGGTTGAAGGCGCCGCCATCCAGATATGTTTCGCCCTCATTGCAGAGTTCATCCAGGCTGACTTCGATGTTATTGAGGTTGTTGCTCATAGGGGTTTAACACATTGGGTTAGTGAGGATGCCAATACTACAGTCAGTTCGACAAGATGCAAGGCCGGATTGTAGGCACAGTTCGGCCACTTGTTGGCAACGCATAAACACATAGTTGAAGTGGAGGAAATCCACCCGTGCTATCTCCGGGGGTAGGGCAGGGTGGCGCGGTAGGGACGTGGCCCAGGACCAGCTGATGGAGGTTTTCTCGTTCCATGAGGTCAACCGGTTATTAATACCCCCGGCTTTGCCGGGGATACTGATTTCGACATTATCTTAGTCAAAGGTGATGACGCTACGAGTTACCTTCCCTCCCTCCATCAATTTAAAAGCCTCGTTAATATCTTCGAGTCGTATACGTTCTGAAATCATGGAGTCCAGGTCCAGCCTGTCCTGTTTATAAAGATCCAGGTAATCGAGGGCGTCAATGTGGAAACGATTGGACCCCATGTAACAACCGGTAATCGACTTCTCAACATAAAAATGCGCGGGGTCAAGCTCCAGTTTTTGCCCCGGGGGAATCGCGCCAACGATAATGGCAAGGCCGCGGGGAGCCAGGGAATAAAAGCACTGTTGTGATAACTGCGTCATACCCACCGCGTCAAAGGCATAATCGACACCACCGCGACTCAATTTTTTGACTGCCCTGACGGGGTCGCCATCCGGGCTGTCTGGACCACCAAGAATGGTATGTGTAGCGCCAAACTTACATGCGATTTCCAGCTTCTCGGGTACCAGATCTATGGCGATGATTTGTTTCGCTCCGGCAATACGCGCACCCTGAATGATTGAAATACCAATTCCACCGGCACCGAATACCGCCACTGTCGATCCAGGCCTTACCTTGGCTGTGTTAAGAGCGGCGCCAACGCCAGTAGTCACTGCGCAACCGACCAATGCCGCGCTTTCTAAAGGGATGTCATCATCGATTGTTACTACAGCTGTTTCATGTACAAGCATTTTTTCGCAAAATCCGGAAAGATCCGCAAACTGCTCCACCGGTTTGCCATCCTGGGATACTCGTGGTGCATCGCCTTCTTTGCGTTGGCAGGCTTGTCGGTCCACACACAGGTAGGGACGGCCTTGTTGGCATTGTTTACATCGACCGCAAAATAGTGAGGTACAGGCTATGACATGATCACCAACGGCTACTGATCTCACCGCTGATCCCACGGCCTCAACGATTCCCGCCGGCTCATGTCCCGGTATGGTAGGCGGAGGAGGCCCCAGGATCGATCCTTGCATATAGTGCAGATCGCTATGGCAAACCCCACAGGCAACCGTTTTGACCAACACTTCATTGGGATGCGGATTATCAATTTCCACTTCTTCAATGTTAAGGGCAACACCTTTTCCCCTAAATACCGCTGCTCTTGCTTTCATCGCTTTTTCCCCTGCTATTGATCGGAATTATTAACCATTATCACTTGAAGCATAAGATGAATAAAGGGGTGACAGGGAAATATTTCCTTGCAGTATCCCAGTTATTCGCCGGGGCTGTGCTTTTTGGGGTGTTTTTTTATGAGGCGTTGACCACAGGCTCATCAGCCAGTACACCCTCATCGAGCAGTATCTGAATATCCCCGGCGGTGTAACCCAGTTGTTCCAATATCTCGTTGTTGTGCTCGCCGAGAAAGGAGGCCTGCAGTTCGAGAAACTCCGGGAATTCAGAAAAACGCAGTGGTACACCCGGTATCTTGATATCGCCAAAAGCACGGTCGGAGACTGTACGCACGGTCTGGCGCTCAATCAGGTGGGGGAGGGCCATGGCCTCGGGTACACTGAGTACGGGTGCCACAGGGACATGGTATTCCTGCAGTATGCGAATCGCGTCTTCGTCACTCTCTGTGGTTTGCAGCCAGCCTTCAATGGCGTCGATCAGGACTTGTTTGTGCTCGGTGCGTCCCGCGTTGTCGACAAAGCGGGGGTCGGAGCTGAATTCTTCATGGCCAATCGCTTTGAGCAGATTTTCCCACTGGTTGCCGATGGCAACGATTACCAGGTATTTGTCCTTACCCTTGAACATACCCAGTGGGGTGACCGCAAAGTGGTGGGCACCAGCGCGGTGGGGCACGATGGCGCCATTGCTGCCGTCATAGGCTTGAACATTAATTTCGTGACAGTGAAAGAGGCAGTCGATGAGGGTAATGTCGAGGTGTTGTCCGCCACCGCCACGCTCCCGATGGAACAAAGAGGCGGTAATTGCCCCGTAAGCATGGGCACCGGTTGATACATCGCCAATGCCGAGACCGGCAAAATAGGGTGAGCCATGCTCTTCACCAATCATGTCGATTACCCCGGTGTAGGCCTGGGCAATATAGTCAAAGCCGGGCAGGTTAGAGAGTTCGCCGGTCTGTCCAAAAGCGGAAATGGAGCACATTATCAAATTAGGATTGATGGCGCGGAGGGTTTCGTAGTCAATACCCAGTCGCTTCATCACCCCCGGGGTGAAGTTCTCAACCACGACATCAACATCGGCAACCAGCTTAAGAATAATTTCCCGGCCGCGGGGGTCACGTAAATTCAGGCAGATGGATTTTTTCCCACGGTTTTGCTGGATGTAGTAGCCACTGCGGCCGTTTTTCAGGGCGGGCATACCTCTAACCATGTCGCCGCCGGGTGCCGCTTCCACTTTGATGACCTGCGCGCCGGTTTCGACCATCAATCGTGTGCAGCTTGGGCCTGCCAGTACGTGGGTAAAATCGAGTACTTTTATACCGTCCAGAACATGTTGCCTTGTCATGCTGCCAATTCCTGTTCGTTGGTAGTTGCGAGGTATCGTTATTAATGGTGAGCGGTGTTTTCCACCTGCTCGGCCAGCAGTTGTAACGCCGCACGGCATCACAGCCCATGATATATTGAAATTCGATGCTACCTGTGCATCCTGTGAGGTGCAAGCTATTCGCAGCTATTCGCTGCTAGCCGAAACCTGCCTGACTCTGCAGCAGCAATAGGGGTTAAACCCAGAAAGCCGCAAAATGTTGCACTTATTGCTGCAAGCCACGGCTGTTAGCCACGGCTGTTAGCCACGGCTGGCGCAACCTGTAGCGCGGGAGGACAATTAACCAATGCTACATTCCTTGTTTTCTGGCTATTATTTATTCGCTTCCTTCCGTATACAATCCTCCCTTTTGATGGAGGAACCCATGACATCTCAAGGCAAACGCCTTTCTCTCTTTTCCCTGCCAGAAGTGCAAGAACTCTACAGCGTCCCCCAGTTTAACCAGCATGAAAGGGATTATTTTTTGTAACTACTGACCGACGAAGAGTATGCGGCGGTAAACCGTCTTAATTCATACCGGAATCGCATCCATCTTGTGCTGATACTGGGGTACTTCAAAGTTAAACCCGTCTGCCTGGTTTACGGCTGGAAAGACATTGCCGACGATTACCGTTATGTGGCGGAGCGGTACTTCCCATCGGCCAGCAAGCAAAATAAAAATATAGACCGGCAAACCCGCGGTCGGCTCTATCATGCTGTATTTAGCATTGTGGGCTATCAACGTTACGATCAACCGGTTGAGTTAGAGTTGTTAACGTATTTGAACAAGCGGGCGACGTTGTATGTTGATGAAACACAGCTGTTCAAAGATATGGTCGCATTGCTGGAATCAAAGCAGATGGCCATACCGCGCTACTCAACACTACAAAAAGTGATATCAAGCGTCGTTAATACGGAAGAAGCACGCCTGGCCGCACTGATTGGAAGGCACCTTTCAAATAAAGATGCCTTTTTTTCAGCTGATCGATCGCAATGAGAAAAACTATCGACTAAAGGATCTGAAGAAATTGACCAAGGCCTACAAGCCCGGTGAAATTAAAAAAGAATTGTGGCGCCACCGGATGTTGTCAGAATTGTCTGTCGACGCACTTGGATTGATGGAAAAACTAAAACTATCCGACGGCAATATTCGCTACTTTGCCACACGGTGTCAGCAGTATGACATCAGTCGATTGCGCGAGTTAAAGCGAGAAAAAGCCCTCATCTATTTGACTTGCTTCGTCACCACACGACTTCGCATTTCGAATGACAGCTTAACTCAGTCATTTCTCTTGGCGTATAAAGATTTTAACGATCAAGCCGTAGCCTATCGTGATGAACAAGTGAAGCAACAAGCGCTGGTATTACTTGATCAAATAGAAAAAGTGCCTCAGGTATTGAATCTATTTGTCGATAACACGATCGAAGACAGTGACGAATTTGGCACGGTACGCCGTCGAGCATTCAACTTGATTGCCAGAGATCAGTTGCCACTGGTCAGTCAAAATCTGGCAAAAGTAAAGCCGGATAAAGCTGTCTTTCAGTGGGACTATATCGACACGCACTTTGCTCAAGTGACTCGCAATATTCGGCCACTATTGCTGGCATTGGATTTCGGTTGTCGCGGCAATACCGTGCTGGAACGACATATCACTACGGTCAAGGCCACCCTCAAATTACACCCGCCATCACCACCCATCGATGGTCGCCTCGTTAAGCAAGGTGATAAAAAATACCTCACAATAGATTCGTCTAGCGATGAGAACGATAAAAGGAGGATCGCGAATAGACATGAAATGTATCTCTACAAGCTGCTCAATACCGCCCTTCACAATGGTGACCTTTATGTTAAAAATAGCCTGGAATTCCGCAGTTTTGATGATTATCTGGTGAATGACGCCATATGGCGCCAGCGCAATAAATATTTGCATGAAGCAGGCTTGGGCTGGAAGATGCAACCAAGCGGGGATTATTTGGCCACACTGAAGGATACGTTGGGCGAGAAAAATGCTTCGGTGGGTCAGCGCATTGCTGCCGGTAAAAATACTTACATTAAACGCAAACCCAATTCAGACACGCTACTCTGGTCAAGAGCCGTCACACCCAAAGATCATACGTTAACAGAACGTTTTTTTGCCCACTTCGACAGAGAAACGATCGTCAATGTTGTCCGCGAAGTGAACGAAGAAACCGGTTTTCTTGAGCACTTCAAACCCACGACAACCCCCGCAATTACGCTGGGCAGGCGAACCGTTCAGCAATCCACCCTCGTCAAAAAACTCTGTGGCTATCAACAACACAACGCGACCATGTTGGCGCTCGCCGAATATAATCGTGTTTTTAAATGCTTGCACCTGTTGGACTATGCAAATGACAAGCAATTGCGGCAAGTGATCCAGGAATCATTAAATCGGGGCGAATCGGTTCAAGGATTAAAAAGAGCGTTAGCGTCACTGGGAGGTAATCAATTTCGTGGCAGAAATCCAGAAGAAATGGCGATGTGGAACAGTTGCGCTAACTTACTCACGAACTGCATTGTTTATTACAATGCGTTGATCATGTCGTCGTATAAATCGTATTGCCTGGATGCTGGCAACGAGGATCAAATCAAGCACCTTCGGTTGATACCCCCGGCCT
>QNFS01000038.1 GCA_003646415.1 Gammaproteobacteria bacterium | reverse complement strand
TCGGTCCAGCCTATTTCCCCGGCGTCAACCCACTGTGACAGGACGGCATCAGTGGCGACTTCACTCGCCTCCGGGCCCGCCATGCATATCTTGTTGACCACTCGGGATGCGCGCAGAGAGTTCAGCACACGGCGCACCATGGGCGTACCATCCATATCGATCATGGCCTTGCTGCCGGCCTCGGTATGATTGATCAGGGAATCAGCTTTGGTGCGATCGCCCGCCAGGACAATGGCCGTCATTTGATGCGTTTGCGGATCTAGATGCATTAGTGTGCCTCCCGAAACTCCCTTTTTTGCCATTCCCTGCGAACTGCGCCTTGCAGCGAACGAATTGGGAGGCTCTGAATGTTACATTATGAGTAACGAGGTACACTAGCTACAGGTCTTTTTGGTAAATACGGTAGCGTTTATACGCTTTGCCGCCGATGGATTCAATGATATTACGCATACCGTCGTTGTCCTCGAGTATCCAGCCCATCTCGACATTCTTCACCCCACGGGCGTGCAGGGGTTTGCGGACAGCGTCGATGACCATGAATGCCAGGGTCGGCCCCAGGCGCGAATGCTGAAATTTCTGCCGCACTCCCATCAGGGGTACCCGCGCAGTCTGCGGATGCCGCACCTTCAAACGCCACAGCAGTTTGATCCAGCCGAAGGCCAGCAACTTACCCTTAAGATCACTGATCGCCTCATTCAGGTTGGGCAGGGCTACGATAAAAGCAACGGGCTCGCCGTCATATTCCGCGATCTGGATATAATCGTCGGGCATCAGCTTGGCCAGGGTTTTTACGGTGTCGGCCCACTGGGCCTCAGCCAGGGGCACGAAACCCCAGTTATTGTGCCAGGCATCGTTGAAGATATCGCGTATGATAGCGGCATCCTCGAGCAACTGTTTGCGCCTTATCGGGCGCACCTTGAGCCGGCCCGACACCCGCTTTGCCAGGCGCTCCATCACTCGCGGCGCCTCAAAATCAGGTCGTACCTGGTAGGCCAGAAGATCTTTTGCCGCCTGGTATCCCTGCGCTTCCACCCCGGGCCCATACCAGGGGGGGGCGTGGCCCATCAGGAAATAGGGCGGCGTTGAAAATCCGTCCACCAACAAACCCACCTCTTCATTGACATGCAGGTTGAAGGGGCCGCGCACCTGCCGCATCCCCTCACCGCGCAGCCAGTCTTGTGCCGCACCGAACAACGCCGCAAAGATAGCGGGGTCATCATCCGCCTCCAGCATACCGAAATACCCGACGCCGTCGTCGTGTTGTTGCAGGTGCATCTCATCAATTTGTGCGGTGATGCGACCCACGGGTAAACCGTCCTTATAGGCGATCCAGGCCCGCAACCACGCATGCTCGAAAAAGTCGTTGGCAGGGGAAAGTTGCTCGCGCTTCATAACGTTAAGCGGTGCGATCCAGGCGGGATCCGAAGCGTAGATACGGTGCGGCAGGGCCAGAAACTGGCGCCACTGCTTAGGCTTGTTCACCACCTCCAGGGAGATGGGCGAGTCTTTCTTATCGCTCATGGCTATCTCATGCACGCGCTCTTGATATACGCCGGGTGGCCAGTATACAGCCAAAATGTCATCGTGAGAAACAACAACGGTGCTTCCGGGGAGGCCTTCGGTATATACTATTGTGTTTGTTCGCATGAACTAATGGCGCCCACTGCGTGCGCCCGTGATTTTTGCAACGGGCTTACTTGATAACACTGTATTGATCTTCTCCGACAAATTAAAACGAGCATTCCCCTTCCTGTTGCTAGCGGTATACGGGATATTCATGTGTGGTTATTTCATTTTCCAGGACTACAATGATCACTACCGGTTTTTTGCCAGATTCGTGTTTGTCCCGGGACTGGTTGTATTTGTCGGGGGTGTAAGGGATACCTGGAGGCACCCGGTATTCCAGGCCATGGCCGCCTATATGCTCTATCTGCT
Source organism: Gammaproteobacteria bacterium (assembly GCA_003646415.1). GTDB lineage: Bacteria > Pseudomonadota > Gammaproteobacteria > Pseudomonadales > Halieaceae > JBALVO01. The sequence continues at coordinate 14,874 of QNFS01000038.1, read as the reverse complement.
GCTCAGTGGTTTTTGGAGTAACCCGCTGGACTGGTACCCGCTGGGCCAGAAGCTTACGATATCCATTTACCTTCTCAGCTTCATTGCGGTTACGCATTACCTCGTACGCTGGAACCAGGACTTGTTTGAGCGCATGCTGCAGCTCTGTGTTCTAATCGCCGGAGTGGCCGCGCTGACAAACCTCATGCTCTTTTATCACGAACACCCGTTCCCCAACACCCGGCTGATCGGCACTGGATCATTAACCAATGTCAATGAATTCTCCAACATGTACGGCGTATTCGCGCTACTTGCCATGAGGTTTGCACTGCGGACACAGAGGCTCCTCCACCGGGTGCCTTTTTTATTGGCCATCACCGTATTCATCAGTTTCGCATGGTTTGGCCAGAGCCGGACAGCGTTTGTATCCATGATAATCGCCCAGGTGGCTTTCGTGGGTTTGATGCTGAGCAAGGGAAGGGTGTTATATGTGACGAAACTGGCCGCGGTGGCGGGGGCGCTAGTCCTCATTTTCCCCGGCTCAATGGAGCAGGCATTGCTCAGGGGACAAGGTTTGCGCCCACAGATTTGGGCCGGAGTATGGGATGATGCCAAATCTGCGCCTGTTGCCGGGCATGGCCTGATCTCGGAGGTGTCAGTGGAAGCCGGCACGCATACTTTCGAAACCGTACATAATGCCTACCTGCAAGTATTCTGGCACGGTGGTGTGATCGGGCTTTGTCTTTTCCTGTTCTTGCTCACGGTCGCGTTTCGCCATGCCTGGTGGTGGGGACGCCAACAGGGGGAATATACAGTTTTCTGCATGCTGCTGTTCGTCACCTGCACCATGATGACCGGTGTGGACACTCTTATTGAGCGACCCAGAGATCAGTGGATGCTGTTCTGGTTGCCACTGGCACTGTTGCTTGCTTACCAGGGTACAACGTCGCACCCCCCAACCGTTCCGAGACATTAAACAGATGGAGAACACGTTATCTACAGATACCCGCGCCGACAGGATAGCTGTGCTGTTGCCGTCCCTGGAGGGGGGTGGTGCGGAGCGTTCCATGCTGAACCTGGTAAAAGCCTTTATGGCGCGGGGTCGGTCGGTTGATCTGGTCCTCTATCAGGCAAAAGGAGCCTACCTCGGGGAGATTCCAGACGGGGCGACCATGATAGAACTGCAAGCAACAGGCGGCGTGCAGGCGCGATGGATCGCCGCGTTGACGAATATCCGGGACTTTTTCGCTTTGCTGCGCCCCGTGCTGCTGGCGAAAAAAAATGCCCCGGAGATCGCGCGACTACGCTCACTGCAGCACTATATGAAAAAGCGCCGTCCCGACGTAATCCTATCCGCACTACCCTATGCCAACCTCGTGGCAGTATGGGCGAAGCAGGCATCCGCTTTCAGGGTGCCGGTTATTGTGAGTGAGCGCAATGCACTGTCTACCTATTGCGCCGCACCGTCCAATTACCGCAAGTGGCGCTGGCGTTACCTGCCGGAGCTGGTACGCCGCACGTACCCCAAGGCCGATGCCGTGGTGGCGGTATCAAACCATGTCGCAAACGAGCTGACCACAGCAGTTGGCTTGAAGCACCAAAATGTCACTACGATCTACAACCCTGTTACAGATGACACCCTGCGCGCCAACGCTAAAAAGGCGCTGGAGCACGCCTGGTTTACGCCAGGAGCCGCACCCGTGATCCTGGGAGTGGGTCGACTGACTGAACAGAAAGATTTTTCAACTTTGATGCTCGCGTTTGCCAACGTACGCGCAAAAAGAGCGGCGCGACTGGTCATACTGGGCGAGGGCAGGCTACGGGAAGACCTTGCAACGCTGGCCAACGAATTGTGCATCCAGGCCGATGTGGATATGCCTGGCTTTGTAGAGAATCCTTTCCAGTATATGGCCCGGGCATCTGTGCTCGTATTATCCTCTCAATACGAGGGTTTGCCGGGTGTGCTTATCCAGGCCATGGCCTGCGGTTGCCCGGTAGTCAGTACGGATTGTCCCGGCGGTTCGGCCGAGATTCTCGCCAACGGGGAATATGGCGCATTAGTGGCTGTGGGTGATGCCGACGGCATGACAAAGGCCGTACTGGCAGAACTGGACAATCCAACCGCCAGGGATATTCTGCTGCGAAGGGCGCAGGACTTCTCTGTTGAACGCGCGGCCGACAACTATCTCAAATTGCTTGATTCGGTTGTTGCACAAGCTGCAGATCGCCAATAGAAGACGAATTTATCATGTGTGGAATTACCGGCTTTATACAATACAAGGGCGGCGCCAGGGAGGAACTCGCCAGGCGCTGTCATGCTATGGCAGACACGATTATTCACCGTGGCCCGGATGCAGGCGGGGTATGGGTGGATTCTTCATTCCCGCTGGCACTGGGTCATCGTCGCTTGTCAATCATCGATTTATCAAAAGCCGGAGCCCAGCCTATGGTATCCGCATCCGGCCGATATGTGCTGTCTTTCAATGGTGAAGTTTATAATTTTTCCAGACTGCGGCAGGAGCCCGGACTGTCGGGGTACTCTTTTCAGGGACACTCCGATACAGAAGTGATACTGGCGGCAGTACAGCACCTCGGCGTGGAAAAAGCCGTTAGCAAGCTTGAAGGCATGTTCGCGCTGGCATTATGGGATAGGGAAAAATGCTGTCTGTGGCTGGCCCGCGACCGGGTTGGCAAGAAGCCGCTTTATTACGGCTGGTGCGGTAACAGTTTCCTGTTCGGTTCGGAGCTGAAGGCATTGCGCAAGCACCCGGATTTTGAGGGTAACCTGGATCGCGATGCCCTGGGGCAATATATGCAGTATGGTTGGGTGTCCCAGCCTCGCTCCATCTATCGACAGGTACGTAAGCTACCACCAGGCAGCCTGTTAAAAGTTGCGCAGGACTGTAAACCATGGGCTGCGCAGCCAGAGCAGTTCTGGTCTGCCTCAGATGTGGCTGAACGCGGTGAGAACAATCGGTTCACAGGAAGTTACGAGGACGCGATCGACCAGCTCGACGTGGTGCTCAAGCATGCGGTTGATGACCGGATGGTGGCCGATGTAGAGCTTGGGGCGCTGCTGTCCGGCGGTATCGATTCTTCTATGGTTGTCGCCCTGATGCAGAGAATATCAGACCGACCGGTGAAGACGTTCAGTATCGGGTTCTGGGAAGAGCAATACAATGAGGCCGAGTATGCCGCTGCCGTAGCCAAACACTTGAAAACAGAGCACCACGAGCTCTATGTGACACCTGACCAGGCACTGGATGTGGTTGAGCATTTACCGCAAATGTATGATGAACCCTTCGCAGACTCTTCGCAGATACCTACGTACCTTGTCTCCAGACTCGCTCGCGAACAGCTCAAAGTTGTGCTGACAGGTGATGGCGGTGATGAGCAGTTGGCCGGGTACCGGCGCTACAAGAACTGCCTGAAGCACTGGCGGGATGTACAACGGATACCTAAACCAGCCAGGCATATTATCCGCCCGATAGCGAGCGCGCTGGGCACTGGCAGTTGGCACTGGGCAAAAAATTACGCCCACGAAGGCAAGGCCGTTCCGGGGTGGGCCCGCAAGCTGGGAAAAATCAACCAGCGCTCGTGTAATTGGGCAGCCATTTCACCCCAGGAGATTCTGGCCAATAAATTCAACAGGTGTCTGGCGGTGGACCAGTTTGTGCCCGGGGCCGTCAATCCAGCGACGCCATTATCCGATCCATCCTATTGGGCTGCGGTGCAGGACCCATTGCTTGCCATGCTCCACTATGATTACACAGGTTATTTGCCGGACAATATTCTGGTCAAGGTTGACCGTGCAAGTATGGCAGTGGGGCTGGAGGCGCGAGCACCACTGCTTGATCAAAGGGTTCTGGAACTGGCCTGGTCACTGCCACGTGAGTATCTGTACGATGGCAATACGGGAAAGCGTGTACTGAGGGATCTATTGACGCGATATGTCCCGCGCGCATTGATTGATCGGCCAAAACGTGGCTTTAGCGTCCCGGTTAAAGAATGGCTGGTGGGCCCACTGAGGGATTGGGTCGAAGACCTGATTTCAGAGCGGACATTAAAAGATCAGGGCATATTTGACGCGACAAGTATTCGCGATGTCTGGCAGCAACATCAGTGTGGTTGGGTCGATCACTCTGACCTCATGTGGTCGGTACTGATGTTCCAGGCCTGGTGGCGTGCTCAATCGGTCAAACCCGGCTGAGCCGCGCTGGAGTCAGGCGCAATAAAAGCCTTGAATAACACATAGTTATGGGCAGTTTACGACAAAAAAGCTTCAATCAACGCCTGAATCAACCTCATGACGCGCACCGGCGCCCACCCTATCCTCCAGACGCTTACGACAGCAGACACAGCCTCTAAGCGGAATTGTTCACCCCGGCCATTGGTAATATTACCTATAAGCCCCAGCACCTAAATGCTAGAATGGGTGCTTATCTGGTGATCTCTTCAGAGCTCGAATATACGAGCACACACGTGTACACACACCGGTACAAAGAGCAAAAAGAATGGTCCAAAACACACCGGATGGGGAATTTTTTATTTGAGAATCACTCCTCTGTATTGGAGGAAGTGAGTAGCGTTTATTTATACCACTATTGCGCCGGCGACCCGACTCGCCGAAAACGAGGTAAACCCATTGTCACAAGCTAACGTAAATGCCACGCCAACGCGTCACGAACTGCCATTTCGCGCAGCCGACTTCACCACACTGACCGAGGCACTCGACTACGCTGCCCAGGGTGAAACCGGCTCGAACTTCTACACTGGCCGCGGCGGTCTCTACGCCAGCGTTTCCTACGACGAACTGCGCTTACAGGCCACTGAGCTGGCCCATAAATTGCTCGGACTGGGCCTGGACAAAGGCGCCCGCGTGGCCCTGGTTGCAGAAACCAACCCCGATTTCATTCGCTTTTTCTACGCCTGCCAGTACGCCGGCCTGATTCCCGTGGCACTGCCGGCATCCGTTAAAGTTGGTGCGCACTACGCCTATGTATCACAGCTGCAGCGCCTGCTGGAGGCCAGCGACGCCGCCATCGGCGTGGCATCTGAAGGTTATCTGCCCTTCCTGCAGGAGGCCAGTGAAGGCCTGACAATCCGCATGGTGGATGCGCCGGAGGCGTTCTACGCACTTCCCGCCAGCCAGCAGCAGCTGCCCCAGATCACTCCAGAAGACATATCCTACATACAGTACACCTCCGGCAGCACACGGTTTCCCCGAGGCGTGGTCATCAAGCACCATACCGCCATGGCGAACCTGCAGAGCATGATCACGCACGGTCTGGAGATGAGCGGTGAGGATCGCATGATGTCCTGGCTGCCGTTCTACCACGATATGGGTCTGGTTGGCATGGTGCTGGTGCCAATGGCGGCACAGGTCTCCGTTGACTACCTGGATACCCGCGAATTCGCCATGCGGCCACGTCAGTGGCTGAACCTCATGACGCAGACCCGCGCGACAATCTCTTTCGCACCTTCTTTTGGTTACGACCTCTGCGCACGCAGGGTGCGCGCTGCCGATATCGCCGGTTACGATCTCAGCAACTGGCGCGTGGCCGGCATTGGCGCCGAAATGATTCGCCCGGAAACGCTGGAGTATTTCGCCGAGATAATGGAGCCCTGCGGTTTTGACCGCCGCGCCTTCCTGGCCTGCTATGGCATGGCCGAATGCACCCTGGGAATCAGTTTTTCACCCCTGTCGACAGGCTTCACCACGCACCATATCGACAGCGACCACCTCTCGGATCACCATGAGGCGGTGTTGCTGGAAGAGGGCAGTACACAGGGTCGCGGCCGTCATTTCGTCAATTGCGGCGTGCCACTACCGGGTTTTGACGTGGAGATTCGCGATGATGACCAGATACTGGACGACTGGCACAGTGGCGTGATTTACCTGCGCGGGCCCAGCGTCATGTCCGGCTATTTCAATCAACCGGAAGAATCCAGCCACGCCCTGTGTGAAAACGGGTGGCTGAATACCGGCGATATCGGTTATCTGGTCGATGGCGTACTGACCATCACCGGGCGCAAGAAAGACCTGATCATCATCCACGGCCGTAACATCTGGCCGCAGGATCTTGAGCATGTTGCCGAGACCCAGCCCGAAGTGCGGTCCGGTGACGCTGTGGCGTTTTCCGCCCCGGACCACGAAGGTGAGGAATCCTGTGTACTGATGGTACAGTGCCGCGAAAGAGACCCCGCCAAGCGCAACAACCTGGTACGGCGCCTGACGGCCCTGGTGCGCATGGAGATGAGCCTGGACTGCTTCGTACAGCTGGTTCCCAACCGCTCCCTACCACGCACATCATCGGGCAAGTTGTCCCGCGCCAAGGCACGACTCGACTACATCAACGCCAATGATATAGAGCAACTCAACAGCGCTGCTGAAGAAGTTCGCCTGAGGGTGGCTTCAGCCTGATTCCCCGCGGCAGCCTTATCGCAGTCACTGGCGCCACTGGATTCATCGGTACCAGCCTGTGCGCCCGCTTGCTGGAGCGGGGCTTTCACGTACGTGTGCTGGTCAGGAATCCCGACAAGGCCAGGGAACTGGCCGCGCAGGGTGCCTCAATTATCGTGGGCGACCTGCAAGACCCCACCGCACTGCAGCAATTCGTGGCCGGCAGCGATGCCGTCATTCATGCCGCAGGTGTGGTCAGAGGCTCCTCCCAGGCAGACTTTGACCAGGTAAACGTGGCCGGCACCGCCGCCCTGCTGAGCGTCATCAAAGCGCAAACTCACTTCCCCCGCCTGCTACTGTTATCCTCCCTGGCCGCCCGTGAGCCAGACCTCTCCTGGTACGCCCACAGCAAGCGAGACAGTGAGAAGCTGCTGGAGCAGGCTCCAGACCTGGATTGGATCATTATGCGCCCTCCCCCGGTCTATGGCCCGGGCGACAAGGAGATGCTGCCCGTTTTCCGGTGGATGGGGCGCGGCATCGCATTTGTCCCGGGGTCAACCGAGGCACGTTTCTCCCTGATTCATATCGCCGACCTGGTCGCGGCCATCATGGCATGCCTGTACAGCCCCGAAACCCGGCACCAGATCCTGCCCCTCAGCGACGGCAAGCCCGGTGGCTACAACTGGCACGAAATGGCCAGCATTGCAGGCGCCACCTGGGCCAGGCGTGTACGTCTCTGGCGTGTGCCGGGATGGCTGTTTGATGCCGTTGCACGACTGAATATACGCGTGGCTGGAATCACCGGCGACACCCCCATGATGACCCCCCCCAAACTGCGCGAATTGCGCCACAGGGACTGGGTGGTGGATAACGAGGCCATCTCCGCAGTTACCGAATGGACCCCGGCTATCAGCCTGCAGGAGGGGCTGCAAGAGATCAGAAAATCGGCACTATGACAGAGAACCCAGGGTCGAATATGCGCTACAATTGCCGGCTGAGTTCACTACATTTTTTGGGTAGATTCGCCCGTGGCAGAGTTTATTGTCGGCAATCCACTGCGCAAGCTAGCTCGCAAGCACCGGTTCCTGCGGTTACTGCTGTGGCGACTGGACTTCGTGTTTGTGTGGCTGTTGCTGAAATTGGCCAAACTACTTCCCATTGATGCCGCCTCCCGGTTCGGTGACAGGGTTGGCTCCTGGGTTGGCCAGCGCATGGCGAGTAAAACAGCGATTTTCCGCAACAATATGGCAACGGCGTTCCCCGAATCGAGCGATGCGGAGCTAGACCAGCTGGTTACACGGGCCTGGGGGCGCGCCGGCCGTATATTGGGCGAGTACCCCCACCTCACCACCATACTGAACGAGCCCGAGCGCCTGCTTATCGAAATTCGTGAGCCTATAGAAACCTACGCGAACCCCACCAGGCCCTGTGTCATAGTTTCTGCCCACCTGAGCAATTGGGAAGTCATTTGCTCTGCCATGGCAAGAATGGGCATACCCAATGCCAGCCTCTACTCGCCGCCAACCAATCCCTACCTGGATCGTATGCTGCTGGACTCGCGTCGCGCACTCAACTGTGAACTACTGCCAAGAGACAACAGCGCCCGCCTGCTGATGCGCACCCTGAAGGAAGGTCGAACAGTCGGTATGGTGATGGATCGCAGGGTCGACGAAGGCCAGCCCATAGAATTTTTCGGGCGCGACAAACTGTCCACCATCATGCCCGCCAGGCTCGCCCAGAAATTTCACTGCGACCTGGTCCCGGTACAAGTGGAACGATTGCAGGACGCCCACTATCGCGTTACCTTTCACCCCCCTGTACACCCCACCGATACAACAGTCGATAAAACCACCCAGGCCATCGATATGATCCAGCAAATTCATCACCAGTTCGAGGACTGGATCCACCAGCAACCGCAAGACTGGTTTTGCTCAAAGCGGCTTTGGAAGAAGGTTAAACCAAATCAAATAAAGGAGGCCGACAGTGATACCAGAATCGATTCCCATGCGGCCTGAGAAACAACATCAATCCATTCGCCTGTTCGAGAATGGCTTTCTTGAGCGATTGTCCCATGCGTAATCCGCTGGCGAACTTCATCAAACACTACCACCTCAAGCATCACTTTTCAAAAGATGGCGGTCGCTTTGGCGTAAGCTCCCCTGTATGGGACTGGGTCTTCAGCACCGACCCGGGCCGCGGCTGAGCCCGCCAGAGTGCCTCAGTTTTACCTCATCCCCAAAAAACTCGCGCGCAAAGCGCCGATTCTGGCATCTCTGGTCCAGTGGCTGGAAGGGCTGGGGGTCCGCGTTATATTCTGGATTATGCGCCGGTTGTCGGTGGAACAGGCCTGCCAGTTATCGGCTCTTGTCTTCGGCCTGGTGGGCCCGCATGGTGACAAAGCAAAGAAAGCCCGCATCAACCTTGGGATCGCGTTTCCAGACTCTTCCGAGAAGTGGCGCGAACAGACGACACGCCAGATTTTCCGGTATCTGGGTATTTCCGCCGCTGAACTGATCAAACTTGAACAGATCTGGAACGAGCGGGAACAACGCCTTGAATATGTTATTCAACCCAAAGCCCGGGAACTGATAGAGCGCAAAGGGGTGGCTGTCTTCGTGACCGCCCATGTGGGGGCCTGGCAAATCTCCCCTTTCGCCGGCAAAAACCTCGGGATCACCGCAAGCACCATTTATGCACCCGAGTCCAACCCTGTCATAGCCCGCCTGATGCTTGATTTGCGTAAGACTTTCGGGGATAAATTGATCGCCTCAGATGCCGGCGCCCGCCCCTTGATCAAGGAGCTGAAAGCGGGGCGCAGTATTAATATAGCCATGGATACAAGGCTGGATACCGGCCAACTGGTGCCATTTTTTGGTCGTGACGCCCTGACCAACACCAGCGCAGCCGGCCTTGCCCTGCGCACAGGTGCGGCGTTAGTGATGGGAAGGGCTGAGCGCCTTCCCGGTGGACGCTTTCGAATTACCATGTACGACCCACTCATCAACCCCATTCCTGACGCCCCATTCAAGGAACAGACACTGGCCCTGACTGCGCTTATCAACAGCCATTTTGAAGACTGGATTCGGGAAGACCCGGCGCAGTGGATCTGCCTGAAACGACGCTGGCCCAAGGCGCACAAGCTTTAGTGTTTACACCAGGAGAGTTATCTATTTCACCTTCCTTTCACAAGCGCACCAGACTGTGGCTCACTTCACCCCACTTTTACCCCACCTATGGGGGCGCCCAGAACCGTTATCGCAGCTATATCCCCGGGTTTCTACAACGGGGCCTGGATGTGCACATCATGACAGGCACGCCCCAGATTGAAGAGCGCAGTGAGGAGGATACGGAGGCAAACTGGTATCGAGCGGAGCCCGGGGCCTGGCTGCCGCAAACAACTCTCGATGGCGCTCCTCTGGATCGCATACGCCTGCCAGACAGTAAAAACCGGTCTCGCACCCAGATCTACTATGACGCCCTTCTCGAAGTGTGCCAGCGCCCCTGTGATGCCCCGATGGTGGCACAACTGCTCACCAATATGCGACCACAGGCATTGCCCTGGGTGCGCCGACTCAAAAACAGTGGTGTTGCCACCCTGTACTCGGTCTCCCAGTTTCCCTCCTGGCCACAGAAACCCGTCAAACGAATCTATCGACGCCGCGGCTACCAGCAAGTCTACAACGCATTCGATGCCCTGGTGACCAACAGCGAGGCGATTGTGGAGTTCTTGCGGGAGATCGGCGTCACCACCCGCATCGAATACATTCCCAACGGCGTGAACCTGCAGCGCTTTCACCCGGCGCAGTCATCACGGGAACTTGAAGCTCGCCTGGTCCTGCGTGAGCGGTTCGGTATTCCTGTAGACCACCAGGTCATTGCAGTGGTGGGTGCGGTCATGCCGCGCAAAAGTTCAGATCAGATTATCCAGGGGTGGCGCCTTGTGTTACCTCATTTCCCAAATACGCACCTGCTTTTCGTAGGACCCCGGGCCGACACCCACGATCCAAAACTGAAAAAATTTGGCGGCAGGATCACGCACCTGATCGAGACATCAGGCGCCGCCGACAGGGTGCACTTTACCGGCATTGTCGACGATGTGGAATGCTATCTGCGCACCAGCGATCTCTTTATCCTCGCCTCAAAACGGGAGGGCACACCCAACTCACTACTGGAAGCCATGGCCACCGGTTTACCTTCACTGTGCACTCCCTATATCGGGATGTCCACAGGCATCGGCCTGGCCGGGAAGCACTATCAACTGGTGGACCGCAACCCCGAAGCCATCGCCACAGCGCTGACCAACCTGTTGCAAAGCCCCGGGTTGAGAGCTACACAGGGTGACAGTGGGCGATGCTACGTGGTTGAGAATGCTGACCAGAACCTGAGCCTTGACCGTTACGTGGAACTCTACGAAGAACTCGGTGCGATGGCGGCGCGCCGGCGCTAGGGCGGCGCGGTAACGACAATATGTGCGGTATCACAGGTTACCTGCTGCGAACTCCCCACGGGGATGACGCCCCTATGCGGACCCTGGTCGAGCAGATGGCCGCGACGCTGACGCACCGCGGGCCAGACGCCGGCGGCAGTTGGGCCAATGCGCAAAGCGGCATCGCCCTGGGCCACCGGCGACTTTCGATTCAGGATCTCTCCACCGCGGGCGCCCAGCCCATGACCTCTGCCGACGGCCGCTATGTGCTCAGCTACAATGGCGAGGTGTACAATTTTCCAGCCTTAAGCCGTGAGCTGGGGACACTGGGCCACCATTTTCGTGGCCACTGTGACACGGAGGTCGTGCTTGGGGCCATAAAACAGTGGGGCATTGACGGTGCCTTGCAACGATTTCAGGGCATGTTCGCCTTCGCCCTGTGGGACAGCCGGGACCAGTCATTGATATTGGCCCGGGACCGGGTCGGAAAAAAACCTCTGTACTATGGCTGGTGCGCCGAGACCTTCCTGTTTGGCTCAGAACTAAAAGCGCTACGCGCTCACCCCGGCTTTAACGCCAGTATCGATCGCGATGCCCTGGCTCTGTTCATCCAACACGCCTGGGTGCCAGGCCCCCGCTCCATATTCAAAAATATCATGAAACTACCCGCAGGGCACTGGCTGCAGGTCTCCGCCGGCGGCGAACAGCAAAAGCACTGCTACTGGTCAGCGGCACAGGTGGCGCTGGCAGGGCAGCGCGAACCCTTTGCCGGGACCCTCGGCCAGGCCGCGGATGCGCTGGAAAAGCTGTTGCAGGAGGCAGTCAGCAGCCGCATGGTAGCGGATGTCGGCCTCGGCACACTGTTGTCCGGGGGTTACGACTCCACCACCATCGCCGCCCTGATGCAGCACAACAGCGATACTCCCGTGCAGACATTTACCATCGGCTTCGCCGATAAGCGCTACGATGAATCGACCTACGCCCGGGAGATTTCGCAACACCTGGGCAGCAAACACACAGAGCTATTTGTCTCGGCCGAGGATGCCCTGGATATCATTCCCAGTTTGCCGTCCATGTATGACGAACCCTTCGCTGACGCCTCCCAAATGCCGACCCATATCGTATCGAGGCTGGCACGCAGCAAAGTGACCGTGGCCTTGAGCGGCGATGGCGGCGACGAACTGTTCGCCGGCTACGGCCGCTACCGCAGGCCGGAGCGGGATATGGCGCGCTGGGCCAGAGTGCCAAGGCCTCTGCGTTCCACCATGGCTCGCACACTCAATGCCTGCCAGGCACAGGGGTGGAATATGCTGCAACCTGCCCAAGGCGCCACCAGCATGCCGTCCTGGCGCCGCTTTCCTGCCAAACTGGATAAAAATGTAGCGGCGCTACTGGCCGAGGATGAGGTCAGCCTGTTTGCGCGCCAGCGGGCACGTATTGCCAACGGCGCGGACTATGTGCACGGAGCACAACGCTCAGGCCTGGCCCTCAGCGGTGTGGCCGCGGCCGCGGCGCTAGTCGAACCCATGCAGGGAATGATGCTGGTCGATTTCTGCAATTACCTGGTGGACGATATTCTGGTGAAAGTTGATCGAGCCAGTATGGCGGTTGGCCTGGAGGTACGCGCACCCTTCCTGGACCACCGTATTGTCGAGCTGGCCTGGAGCTTGCCGCTGACGATGCGCTATGGCCCCGATGGCGGCAAGTTGGTGCTGCGCGAGTTGTTACGGCGCCATGTGCCACCCCAGCTGACCGATCGCCCAAAGAAAGGCTTCGGGGTACCCGTTTCCGACTGGCTGCGCGGCCCCCTTCGGGAGTGGGCGCAGGACCTGCTCGGATCAAAGCGCCTGCAACAGGACGGCCTGCTGGATACAAACGCCGTTGCGAGACTGTGGCGACAACACCTGTGCGGCTGGCAGGATCACAGCGACGTGCTGTGGAGCATTCTGATGTTCCAGGCATGGCTGGATCAGGCCTGAGGCAGGCGATGGCTACTGTGGAACCGGCGGGCCGGGCCAGAACAACTCGGGCAGGCAATGCTGTTCCAGATAGGTGATAGTCGCCGCCGGCAGTGAATCCCGATAGCGCGTCAACACGCTGTGATCTATGCCGGAACTGGACGTGAAAGAGGAATTACTATGGCTGGGCTCACCGCTCTGGGTGTATTCGAGAACGGCGGGGGAAAATTCTATTCCAGCAAAGTCACAAATCTCCCGCATGCAGGTTTTTGGGTCTGTTACCAGATACTCAAACCGTACGCGCAGCGCCGGGCCGCAGTTCTCCATAAACCAGTCGATTTCCTGCCAAAAGTGGTTTTGCCGCTGGCAAAATCGACCCAGATCCAGTGTCGGGTTGCGCACCAGCTTGGATGTCAGGTGCGCCCGTGGATCCCTTACCAGGAATACTCCCCTCACATCATAATTGTGTGCCAACATCTCACCAACCCGGGTCAGGTCGCTTTTACTGGGCTGCAGCGCACAAAAGAAAACCCGCAATCGCCCATCTCCCTCGGTATGACCCAGTGCCACGGCCAGCGCCTCCACATGGTTGCACACCAGAGCGTCGATATTACCGCGCCGGTGATGTGTACCGACATAGTCGTAGTAGGCCTTCAGATCCAGTGAATCCTCTGTTCCGAATACCTCCGTCCCGTGGCCGGCGTTGATGCGTTCGAGATGTCCATCTTTTTGCAATTCCCGGAAAAAATCGGGAATCGCGGTACGCGACGCCATCATACCGCGCCAACGCAGCAGCGGATGTCGCGACAAATGCCGGATAAAGTAGTCTTCGTCCGGTGGCAATAAAAGTTGCGGGTGGTGATCCAGCAGCCCACGCAGCAGGTGATTGCCGCCCCGGGGAGGAGCACCCAGGATCAACAGTGGCGATTTACTACTTGTTTGCATTGCGGGTTTGTCAGTTGTTCAGTACATCAGGCGCTCTTTGTCGGTCACCAGCTGCGCACCGGTCAGCAGGCGGCGGAGTTTTTTAATGGCCATACGCATGGGCCGATACTCCTCAAACACGACAATAAAAACTTTGCGGTAGTGATTTTCAGGGCAGTTAATACGCCGCACCCCGTGCCAGGAATTGCCCTGGCGGCCGAATATCAGGCTGCGATTGTCCCTGGTGTTGGCCGGGTATTGTGCGTCAAAATCCTCAAACGCGGGCGCATTGTCCGGCTCGATTCGCCCCCCGTCATCAAGCACCACGGTCTCTCCACCCCAGTCCCAGTCCCAGTCATCAACGGTATTGAGGTAAAAAATCTGGGATCCGATCTTGCCCCTGGAATCACAGTGCGGCGACACCTCGCCGCCGTTGGGTGCGAAATGCCAGTGGAATCGAAACCGAACGTGGGAAACATCCAACAATTTACAGATAAATTCCCGGTAGCTGTCACTACACAGTTCCTCGACAAAGTCACACCACTGGGGAGAGAGCTCCATGCCTCTTTTATAATCAAGGGTATAGCGATCATGGCTGGCCTGACCGTGCTTGCGCTGCTTGCCGAAAAACGCGCGAAATTGTGCAATATCAGGCATATTGTCCAGCAGTTCGCGAAAATGGTCCTCGGCGATGAAATGCTGGGGGTTGATCCACGGATAGGGCAACTGGGCACGAAATTCCGCCGGATCGATGGTGTCCAGTACGGCAGGGTTCAAATAGTGCTTGCTGGTGCTGGTCATCATGTCCTTGTCGATCAAAAGCGCAAGTATACGACCAGAGTTGAGGCATGAATAGCCGCTTTTTTGTGGATAATGGCCACTAGCCGCCGCGCTACCGGGTATTGACGCTTTGCAATACCAGCACCAAAACATATCATAGTTACCTGCGCTATAGTGCGTGCTGCACCCCGAGAGAATATCTGCGTGAAACTGTCTGTTTTTGGAGAAAAATTTACCGGGAAATCTGGCATCGTCGAACTGATGGATGACCTGGGCACGGCCCTCAATGAAAATCCGGATATGATTTTCATGGGTGGTGGCAATCCCGGTCATCTGCCGGAGATAGAGGCGATTTTCCAGCAGCGGCTGGAACAAATCCTGTCCGATCCCGGGCAGTGCCACAG
>QNFS01000037.1 GCA_003646415.1 Gammaproteobacteria bacterium | reverse complement strand
GTCCGATTAAGAGAAGTCTTTAAATGTCCATTTCACCTGGGTAGCGGTCAAACCGAGTTTACACCCATGGCCTGTGCCTACTTTGACGGATCTCCCACCGAACATGGTGCGGGTAATTACTGGGGCGTGCCCAATATCTCTACTGATCAAGCGCTGATCGATGATCAGGGCAATGAAGTTGCGCAGGGTGAGATTGGTGAAATTTGCTGGCGCGGACCACAGGTCATGACGGGCTATCTTAAAAACCCGGAAGCAAACGCCGAGGCCCGGCAATTTGGCTGGCACCATTCCGGCGATTTGGGCTTGATAGACAGCAAGGGGCAATCGCTCTTTGTTGACCGCAAAAAAGATACCATCAAAACCGGCGGGGAAAATGTGTCCTCCATGCAAGTAGAGCAGGCCCTGTTGAGCCATCCCGCCGTTATTCAAGCCGCTGCCTTTGGTGTACCCCACCCCCGCTGGAGTGAAGCCGTTGTAGCCTGTGTCGTACTTTCATCGGATGAAGACATAAGTGAAGAATCGTTCATTGCCCATTGCAAGCAAAGCCTGGCGGGGTTTGAAACGCCAAAGCGGGTCATGGTGGTTGTCAACCTCCCTATGACAGGCACAAGTAAAGTACGGAAAGTCGAACTGAGGGAGCAATACGACAAGCTTTTTGCATAATACCCGATAGGCAGTATGGCGCTAACTTCACCCGGCTGGAGAAAAGAAAGCCGGTGTTTACCGGCTGTTGAGTGAGTAACCTGGAAAAACGCCCCGGCAGAAAGTGAAAGTCCCGGGCAAAAAAAGCCCGTTCAATACGGGCCTTTTTTTGCGGGCACTATCAGGCCAACACCGCCCTGCTGATCAGTTCCTTCATGATCTCACTGGTGCCGCCATAGATCCGCTGTACGCGGGCATCGACGTAGGCGCGCGATATACCGTACTCTCTCATGTAGCCGTAGCCGCCGAACAGTTGCAGGCAGGTGTCAGCAACCTCTCCCTGCATCTCTGTGACGGAAAGTTTAGCCATACTGACCGTGGCGGGATCGAGCTTACCGGCCATGAACAACTGTTTGCACTCTTCTACGAACGAGCGGTTGATACGAATTTTAGTCGCCACATCCGCCAGAGTGAACCGGGTGTTCTGCAAACTGGCGATGGTGCCGCCAAAGGCCTTGCGCTCTTTAACGTATTCCACCGTCTGGGCCAGTATGCCCTCCGCGGCGGCCACGCCAGCAATCGCCAGTGAGAGCCTCTCCCGCGGTAATTCGTTCATCAACACCATAAAACCCCGGTCCAGTTCTCCCAGGATAGCGCTGGCCGGTACTCGAACATCTTCAAAGAATAATTCCGAGGTGTCACTGGAGTGCAGGCCGATCTTCTCCAGGTTACGGCCACGCTGAAATCCGGGCATATCCTTGTCGACGATTAGCAGGGTGGTGCCCTTGGCGCCAGCCACATCCGGATTGGTGCGCGCCACCACAGCCACCATGTCGCAGTGCTGCCCATTGGAGATGAAGGTCTTGGAGCCGTTGATGATGTAATCATCGCCGTCCTTCCTGGCGGTGGTGCGAATACCCTGCAAGTCACTGCCCGCACCAGGCTCAGTCATCGCGATAGCGCTGACACACTCGCCAGTAACCATTTTTGGCAGATATTTGTGTTTCTGTTCCTCGGTACCGTTGTTCAGCACATAGTGAGACACGATATCCGAGACCGCCAGGGGACCGCCAAGCCCGCCACAATTGGCGCGACTGAATGCCTCCAGGATTACCGTGGAAAACAGATAGTCGGCGCCTGTACCGCCATATTCCCGGGGGATATCGACGCACAGCAGACCCTGTTCACCCAATTTGTTCCACAACTGGCGGGGAATAATTTCATCCCTCTCCCACTGATCGTAGTGCGGTTGTATTTCGTCGGCGATGAAACGCTCTACGTTCTCCCGAAAGAGTTCAAGTTCTTCATTCATAGTTCATTCTCTCCTTGATAAAATTGGAGCCCTGGCGGGCAATCCTACAAACCCATCTGGCGCATGGCGAGATCGTGCATGATCTCTTCTGAGCCACCACCAATGGCAAAAACTTTCACTTCCCGGTAAATCCGCTCAATCGGGTTGCCGCGAAGATAGGCGGCTCCTCCGAAGATCTGCATGGCCTCGGATGCACAGAACTCCAGCGCCTTGGTCGTGGCGAACTTGCCCTTGCAGATTTCCGCCACCGGCATATTCCCTTCGCTGATCTGCCAGCACATCATAATCAGGTAGGACTCAATCTGGTCTACCTTGGCCGACATCTCCGCGATCTTGTGACGGATCACCTGGTGTTTGATCAACGGCTTGCCGAAGGTCTTACGCTCCTGGGCATAGGCAATGGATTCCTCCAGGCAGGTTTTCATCATGCCCAGGGCACCAGCGATCAGCGCCAGGCGTTCAAAGTTGAAGTTCTCCATAATGGCGATAAAACCGCGGTTTTCCTCACCCATCATGTTACCGGCGGGCACGCGGCAGTTATCAAAATAAAGGGTGGCCTGGTTGGAGGCCCACCAACCCATCTTCCGCTCCAGGGGGGTGCGACTGAAGCCCGGGGTATCGGCATCCACAAAGAACAGGGAGATACCAGCAAGCCCTTCACCACCCGTACGGGCACCCACCACAAAGTAATGACCGTTCATTCCCCCGGTAATAAAGGTCTTGGAACCGTTTATTACATACTCATCGCCATCGCGTACAGCAGTTGTTTGCATATTGGCCACGTCGGAACCACCGCCCGGTTCGGTGATTGACAGGCAGGAACCCTTGCGACCCAGTACGATATCTTCCAGAGCGCGTTCACGAATCTCCTCGTTGGCCAAATGCTCGATCGGGCCAATCGAAATGGTGCGGCCGCTCACGCCAGCCCAAACACTGGTGCCGCCGGCACGGCACATCTCCTCGGCCGCAGCGGCGCGCATGAACGCGTCCTCGAAGCCCAGGCCGCCATGGGCATCAGATACACCAAAGCCGAAAAAACCCATGGCGCCGAGTTCCTCGTGCACGCGCCAGGGGAAGTCCCCCGCCTCGTCCCACTCATCGATATTGGGTTTGATCTCAGCTTCCACGTAACGCCTGATAGTTTCGCGGAACGCCCTGCGCTCTTCTGTTTCAAATGGGTTTTGCACGTTCTGTTTCTCCCTGGTGGTGCTCGCCGCGCACTCTACTCGTCGACTTCGATCTCCAGCACCAGCGCGCCGGAGGCAATCTGTTCTCCGCCAGTGGCATGGATAGCGACCACCTCACCACTTACCTGGGAGTTGAGTCGATGCTCAATTTTCATGGATTCTATTACTGCCAGATCCTGGCCGGGTTCAACCCTGTCACCCACTGCGACTAACACCGCCATCAGGTTGCCGTGCATGGGCGCCACTATTGTGCCACTGCCACTTACCTCCTCATCGCCCCTGGTGAAAGCCAGTTGGTTTACCAGTGTTACTGC
Organism: Gammaproteobacteria bacterium; assembly: GCA_003646415.1. GTDB lineage: Bacteria > Pseudomonadota > Gammaproteobacteria > Pseudomonadales > Halieaceae > JBALVO01. The sequence continues at coordinate 13,399 of QNFS01000037.1, read as the reverse complement.
ACTGCCTCGAATCTGGAGAATGACTTCCCCGCGGGCGGGCAGCGCATAGTAGGCCGTTTGCTGTACCTGGTTCAGCAAAAAACACAGTTCACTCTCATCGCGTGAAATGAATGTCACGTCGTAGGTATCACCACCCAGACTTACCTGATAACAACCCGGTATTGGTTCACTGATGTAAACATCTACCGGTGCATCCTCATCGCCAAATCGATAGTGACTGTTGAGCTCTCTAGTACCGCTGTAGCCACTTAGTACGGGAAGATTTGACAGCGATTGCGCGCGGGAATGTGCCAGTCCCTCCTGATATAACAGGCAGGCGCCGATAACGGCCTGTTCCGGACTCGCAGCGGCAGTGCGCAGCGAATCCTCAGTATAGTTCTCAGCGATAAACGCGGTGGTCGCCTGGCCATCGATGAACGCTTCCCTGCCCAGGACATCAATCAGGAACTCCCGGTTACTGGTCAGGCCAAATAGTCTGGTTTTCTGCAGTGCGCGCACCAACCGGCGACGGGCGATATCCCGGTCTTCGCCCCAGGCGATGATCTTTGCGACCATGGGGTCGTAGAATGGAGATATCTCCTGGCCCTGCAACAGGCCGTGATCCACACGGATGCCCTCTCCCTGCGGCGGGTGCCAGACATGGGCGGTGCCGGTAGCGGGCAGGAAATCATTGCCGGGATCCTCGGCATAGAGACGAACCTCGATAGCGTGCCCAGTGAGGGTAACGTCCTGCTGGGCAATCGGCAGCGCATAGCCCTGGGCCACATGAAACTGCATGGCCACCAGGTCCTGGCCGGTGATCATTTCTGTGACCGGGTGTTCTACCTGCAGGCGGGTGTTCATTTCCAGGAAGTAGAAACTATTGTCTTCATCCAGCAGGAATTCAACCGTACCCGCCCCCACATAATTTATACTCTTGGCGGCATTGACCGCCGCCAGACCCATGGCCTCGCGCAACTGGGGTGTCATCACCGGGCAGGGTGCCTCTTCCACCACTTTCTGGTGACGGCGCTGTACCGAGCAGTCCCGCTCGCCCAGGTGGATGACATTACCCTGGCTGTCGCCAAATACCTGGATCTCCACATGCCGTGGTCGCATCACCGCCTTTTCCAGAATCAACTCACCGGAGCCAAAGGCATTCTCCGCCTCGGAGCGGGCCGAGGACAGGGCGACCGGTAGCTCCTCCATAGCCTCCACCAGACGCATGCCACGACCGCCACCGCCGGCGGCGGCTTTCACCATAATGGGAACGCCGATTTCCTGTGCCGCGGCCACCAGAACCTCATCGGACTGGTCCGGGTCCTGGTAGCCCGGAATACAGGGGACATCCGCCTCCAGCATGCGCCGCTTGGAAGCGGCCTTGTTACCCATGATATCGATCGCCTCCGGCGTGGGGCCGATGAAGACGATACCCGCATCCACACAGGCCTGGGAGAACCCGGCATTCTCAGACAGGAAGCCATAGCCCGGGTGGATCGCCTCTGCGCCGGTCTTTTGCGCGGCATCCAGAATCTTAGTGGCATCCAGGTAGGATTCCTTCACCGGCGCCGGGCCGATCAGTACCGCCTCATCAGCCAGTTGCACATGGGGGGCCTGGGCATCCGCCTCGGAATAAACCGCAATGGCCCGGTAACCCTGTTGTTGTGCGCTGCGAATAACCCTCACCGCAATCTCGCCCCGGTTTGCCACCAGAATGCTGTCGAAATGTTTCATGTAGTCAGTCTCTTTTGATTCGTCAGTTCAGGAAGCCCAATTCGGCTTGCGTTTCTCGGCGAAGGCGGCAAGACCCTCCTTCGCCTCTTCCCCCAGCATACAGTCGGCAAATCGCTCCGCTGCAAACTGCACCAGGTCGTTGCCATCGAGTTGTTCGGTGGCATTGATAATCTGCTTGGTCGCGGCGATGGCGGCGGGTGCGCCCATTCTGGACTGGGCGAGCAACTCTGCCGCCTTGGCCTCCAGCGCCCGGGCATCCTCCACCACAAAATGAGCGAAGCCAAGACGGCCGGCCTCGACACCGTCAAAGCGTGCCGCTGTCAGTAACAGGCGCCGGGCCTCGGACGCACCTACGCGTTTGATGATAACCGACGTAATCTGGGCGGGAGGCAGGCCGAGGGTAACCTCGGTAAGGGCAAATTTCGCGTCGCGGGTTGCGATGGTGACATCGGCCAGGCAGGCCATACCAAGCCCCCCTGCCATGGCAGCGCCCTCGATCAGCACGATAAACAGTTGGGGCATAGCCTGGATCGCATTCATCAAGCGGCCGAAGTCCGCATTGAAACTCACGATATCTTCCCGCCTGGCATCCCCCTGGAATACCGTCTTGAACATTTTCAGATCGCCCCCGGCACAAAATACGCCGCCCTTGCCCCGCAGGATAACGAAGCGGATAGATTCCTCACACGGGAGCGCCTCAAGGGTGGCCGCCAGGTCATCGGCGACCGGGCCGGACAGCGCATTGCGAACTTCCGGGCGGTTGAACCAGATAGTGAGGGTGTCGCCATCCTGCTCCAGCAGGATATTTTCCACTGTTGGTAACATATCGGTATCTTCCTTTGTGAGTTACATGCGGCCTATGCCAAAGGTATTCGGGTGAGTGGTGCGATTGCGCGACTCCCAGCAGGTCTGCAGCACAAAGCCCAGCACCTTGCGGGTATCACGCGGGTCGATGATTCCATCATCCAACATGCGGCCGGAGGTATAGAAGGCATCCGCCTGCTTATCGAAGTGGGCAATAATCTTCGACTCCTGCTCCTCGATGACCCCCGGGGGTATTTCGATACCCTTGCGCCTGGCCCCCGCCAGCATGACCTCGGTCATCGTCTTGGCGGCAGAGTCACCGCCCATGACACCGATATTGATATTAGGCCAACTGAACAGGAAATCAGGGTCATAGCCCTGGCCACACATGCCGTAGTTGCCGGCGCCAAAACTGGCGCCGATCATGAAGGTGATGCGCGGTACACGAGCATTCGTCACGGCCTGGATCATTTTTGCACCGTTCTTGATCATGCCCCCCTGCTCTACCTCCGTGCCCACCATATAGCCGGTGATATTCTGCAGGAAAACTAGGGGGATATCAGACTGGTCACAAAGCTGGATAAACTGGGCGCACTTGGTGGAACCGGCATTATCAATAGGGCCGTTATTGCCAATGATGCCCACCGGCATACCGAAGACCTTGGCCTGCATGCACGGGGTGGCCGCGCCGTAGCTGGGCTTGAAGTCGAGAATATCGGAGCCGTCTACAATGCGGGCCACCACTTCACGAACATCGTAGGGCTGTCGGTAGTCCGCCGGTACAATACCGGCAATTTCATCAATATCGTAAACCGGTTCTTCATACTCCCTGGGGGGCATGGCCGGACACAGGCGGTTCCAGTCCAGCCGGTCGATCAACTCGCGGCAAATAGCGAGGCCATGGGCATCGTCTTCCGCCAGATACTCCACCAGGCCGGAAATTTTCGAGTGCATCTCGGCACCGCCCAACTCCTCATCTTCGGCCACCTCCCCGGTGGCTGCTTTGAGTAGTGCAGGCCCTGCCAGGTAAGCCTTGCCGTTGCCCTTCACCCCGATCACGTAATCACTCATGCCGGGCATATACGCACCACCAGCCGCGGAGGCACCATGGAGTACGACAAATGTTGGAACACCGGCTGCACTGAGACGCGCCAGACGCGCGAATATTCCACCGCCATCCATCCACATCTCTACCTGGTATTCCAGCAGGTTAGCACCTGCACTCTCCACCATGTGCACCAGAGGCAGTTTCATAGCCAATGCGATATCCATTGTGCGGCCAGCTTTCCTGGAGGAGAGCGATGTCATTGATCCGGCGTTAATGCCCGAGTCGTCCGCCCACAGCATGCAGCGGGTACCGTTGATATAACCGATACCACAAATAGAACTACAGCCCGCCACAGAGGTCTCGCGATCGTTGCTGTCCACCAGAAAGCCCGCCAGGTTCATCAACTCCACGAAAGGCATACCCGGATCAAGAATCCGGCTCAAACGTTCGCGGGGTAACAATTGGCCGCGCCTTTCAAATCGTGCCGAACTCTTGTCTGACAGATTCGCGGCGCGGCCGACAATCTCGTGCAAGGTGCTGATAGATGCCAGCATATCCTCCCGGTTCTTGCGAAACTCATCAGAGTTGGTGTTGATGCTGGAATGAAATTGCGTCATAGATTTTTCCTCAGGCGCACCCGTGTCTCAAAGTGTGTTCAGGTTAAATTGTTCCGCCAGGGCACGTGGCACCTGGATAGATTCGGTCAGTAGTAACTGGGCGTAGCCCTTGCCCTGGGCGTCAGTGCGCAGGCTCGCCACACCGCCACCGCCCAATATATCGTGCAACAGGAAATTGAAGGCATTGCTGCCGGGCATGTAGAAGCACTGCACCGGTTGTGCCTGCCCCGTATCCAGGAAATGCTCAAAATACTCCGCCACCCTGCCTTCGGTGAGTTGCGCCGCGATATAGGGGACAAACTCACTGTGTCTGGCGATGATGCCGATATTGGCCTTATTGCCCTTATCGCCGCTGCGGCCCCAGGCCAGTGATTCCAGCGACACGGCAACAGTGTCGTCACTTTTCGGAGCCAGGGGAACCTCGTGTGCGGCAACCGGCTGGAAGGGGCTTGCCACACTGTCATCGCAGCGCATGCTCTCATCCCCCAACTCAATGGTGATGTCCACGCTGTCTTTGGGTACGATCATTGAGAACAGCCGCACCACGGGAGAAGGCTTGGGCCTGGCGCCGGCAAACCCCGCCAATCCCGGTGGTGCGGCCAACGCCATGCCTACCATTTCCTTGAGCAGGGTACCCACACCCTTGGGGCTGGGGTGCTTGGCCGCGATTTTCACATCCACTTCCCGCACGCTACCTACCTGGCGGGCAGCGCCAAAGTGTGACTCGGCGCCAACTACCTCGATGCTGGTTTCGCTGAAATCCCCCAGACCGGATCGCTCCAGCGACATGCGGCAGCGGCGCAATACAGCCTCGGCAAATTGCTGCCCCTTGAGATCGGCGTCGCGCCCGTACATAGTCCAGATCTGTCCCGCACGAAAGCCATCGGCATAGGTGGCACTGACTTTGTAGCCCTGCGGCGCACCGTGACCCTTCGCCCCCGTGACAAGGACGCGATCATCACCCTGCTGTTGCAGGCTTACTTCACTAAAATCACAGGCCACGTCAGGCAACAGATAAGCCTGCGGGTCACCAATCTCATAGAGCATTTGTTCGGCCACGGTACCCACCGTGACGGCACCGCCGGATCCAGCCGGCTTGGCGATCACCATATCGCCGGCGGCATTGATTTCCGCCAGGGGGTAGCCGGCCTCGGGCAGGCTGTCTATCACCGACTCCCAGTCGGTGTAGTTGCCGCCTGTCACCTGGGTGCCACATTCCAGCAGGTGGCCGGCGAGGCTGGCCTGGGCCAGTTTGTCGAAATCATCCCGCTCCCAGCCAAAGGCATAAATGCAGGCGCCAAGCGTCACGGCGCTGTCCACACAGCGGCCGGTAATCACGATGTCCGCACCCTCCTGCAGGGCCCGAGCGATAGGAAAGGCCCCCAGGTAGGCGTTGATACTGGCTACCTTGTCCGGGTCGGGGAAACTATCGCCACAAAACATCTCAGAAGCACCCGCAGCGGCAAATTCCTGCACGCGATCAATCAGGTCGTCACCCATAACCACGGCCACCTTCAGGTCCAGGCCCTGCTCCTCGATCAGAGCCCGGGCTGCCGCGGCACAAGCACGGGGGTTTACTCCGCCGGCATTGGCAATGACTTTCACACCCTGGCGGGCGATCTCCGGCAGATTTGGTTTGAGTACAGCGGCGATAAAATCGGTAGCATAGCCCATGGCGTCGTTCGCAGAACGGGCCCTGGCCATAATCGACATGGTAACCTCGGCCAGGTAGTCATAGACAAGATAATCGAGCTTTTCAGTGGCCAGCAATTGCGGCGTGGCCAGAGAGGCGTCACCCCAGTATCCCGACGCGCCGCCGATACAAATAGTTTCTTTCATAACATGAGCCCATGCTTTATCGGTTTCGGGCGCTTTCGTGAAAGACATCACCCATTGAAAAGCATGGCGATACTATATTAATATTAAGTAACGCTCAAACCTTTTTTAAGCACTGCTCGACAGGCGAGAATAGCAGCACCAATGAATAAAATAGAAAAGAATAAATCCCGCACCAGGTTGGAACAACGCGAATCGGATATCATGACGGCGGCCACCCGGCTGTTTGCCGACGAGGGTTTTCACGGCACCTCCACCCGCAAGATTGCCGCGGCGACCGGAGTGTCCGAAGGCACCCTGTTCCATTACTTCAGCACCAAGAATGTGCTGCTGCTGGCGATTCTCGACGATTTCTACGGCGGGCTTATCACATCCGCTCAGGAAGGAATGCAGGAAGTCACGGGGACACAGGAACGGCTGTTGTTCCTGGCGAGAAATCACCTGCGAGCGCTGATGGAAAACCAGGCCCTGATGATGCGCCTGATCCAGGTCTACCTGTCTGTCGATGTGAATTACCTCAAGGACTACAAGAACTCCCCCATCCACGATCTCAACTACCGCTACACGAGGATCTTTGACAACGTCGTTCGCGAGGGTATGGAACGGGGCGACCTCAAGGCCGACCTGAAGCTGCCAGCCGTGCGGGACCTGTTCTTCGGCGGCCTGGAATACGGTATGCGCACGCTGATGGGGCGCAAGTACACGGCGGATCGCATTACCACCTATGTGGAGGCAATCGTCGAACCGCTGTGGCAAAGCATGCAGGCGGACGGCGCAGCGGCGAACACCCCCGCCACGTCTGTGGCTCAACGGCTGGACAAAACCTGCCGCCGCCTGGAACAAATTGCAAAGCGGCTGGAACAAATCAGCAAGTGATGGAGTTCACGCTTTATAATCACCAGCGAAGACTGGCACCCATCAGAACTCCGGGATCAAACAGGAGTGAATCGACTCCACGCCAGGGATCTGACGCGACAGGGTCTTGATCGCGAGTTCGGCTTCTTCCAGCTTGAAATTATGGGTGTGCATCTTTGCGATTGGCGTCCGGCCGGCTTCGATCGCCCTGATAGCGGAAGAGTAACCACTCGTTGTAACACCAATCGCACCCTTGATGGTGATTTCCTTCAGTACCACCGTGTCAGTCACAAAGTCGGGAACGGCCTTCCCGCCCTTCACCCCAGCCAACACGATAGTGCCACCCGCACGAACCATCTGAAGTGCATCGGTTACAGGTTTAACAGCATAAGGTGAAACATCCAGAACAGTGTCCACACCGCGACCTCCGGTGATTTCAAGCACCCGCTCAACAGGGTCCTGATTGTCCACATCGATAACATGGTCAGCGCCAAACTCCAGTGCCAGTTTCATCTTCTGCTCATCGGCCGCGAGGCCGGTCACGATGATGTTCTTCGCACCGGCTTCACGGGCCGCTATAACACCGGAAAGGCCGCGTTGACCGGGCCCCATGATCAGTATGTCGTCACCGATCTTGGTTTGCGGAATCTCCACCGCCCAGCGATAACCCGCCCCCAGCGGGTTGAACATCACGGCCAGTTCCGCTGGCAGATTCGGGTCCATCTTATGCAGGACGGAACCCGCATCGATGAACATGTACTGCGAATACGCCCCCCAGAGCCCGGGCTTATCCGTGGTTGGAATATAAGAGTAGATGCGCCGCTGTCCACAGAGGTGGTATTGGCCACCCAGACAGGTCGAACATCCATGACAGGCAATCATGGTTTCCACCGCAACGCGATCACCCACATCAACATTCCAGCGCCTGGCGGCATTGTCACCAATCGCGGCGATGCGACCCAGGGGCTCATGGCCTGGCACAACGGGCATCGGTGAACCGAGTGCTCCCTCATATTGTTCGTAATCCGAGCCACAAATGCCGCAGGCTTCGACCTGTAATATGGCACTGTCGGCGTCTATTTGCGGCATAGGCAGATCTTTCGCAACCAGTTCACGTATACCGGTTTGCACCATTGCAAAGGATGTTTTGGGTAGCATAAGGTTCACCATATAAATTAATTTCAGCGATATAGTACACATATGTGCTTTTCTATTATAGTGCACAGGAAAACCTCGATGCCATGATCGATGCGTTTGCTCGGTAAACTAACCCCAACCCAATAGACCAACCCCAACCAAGAGGCAGGAAACACAATGATTAAACCAGAACGCGCAGCGATCCCTTTCGACCAGAAGATCGCCGACGGATTTATAGGCCCCGCTGATGGCAAAGGCGGCTTCATCGAATGGATGGGCTTTGAATTAGTGGAAGCCGGCCCCGGCTCAATGCACGGCCGCATGGTAATCCGCGATGACTTTATGACGCCGATAGGAAATATGCACGGCGGTGTCTTGTCCGCATTTTGTGACCACATGCTGGGCACCGTATGCTACTCTGCCATGAAGCCCGGGCAGTGGGCGGCGACAGCCGAATTCAAGATCAACCTGACCGCGCCGGTTGTCGGCGGCGTGGTTGACGCCTATGCGGAGATAGTCAACCTGTCACGCACGATGGCTGTCGTGCGGATAGACCTTCACAACAATGACCGCGTGTGCGCAGTAGTACAGGGCACGGTTATGATACGGGACCCCAAGCCCAAGGCCTAGTGCTAATGGAATGCGCTGCTAATGGAATGCGCCCACTGCAGCGACTGAGGTACGCTAGTTACACTAGTTAGTGGCCGCGATGGCCGGCTTGTTACACCGGCCGGTGAGTGCTCAACCTGGCGCCTGCCCATTAGGCGGCCAGGGCTCAGAGCCCTCTTCCAGGGGCACCGACAAGCTTTGCAGCAATTGCGCAAACATCGACCAGTTGGCAATTGCAATAACCAGTTCAACCCTCTCCGCTTCAGTTTTCAGGTGCTTGAAGCATTCCTGCCAGGTCGCTTCCTGGATGAAACCCTTTTCCAGGCAGTCGTCGGTTGCCTGCAATACTGCGCGATCAGCCTCTGACAATGAGGTGGCATTTTTCCAGTCCTTGACAGCCAGCAGGTCTTCTTCCGATATCTCCATGTCGCGCGCCAGTTGCCAGTGCGCCGTCCACTCATAAACAGAGCCGCAGACCCAACCCAGGCGCATGATAATCAGTTCACGTAACCGCGCATCCAGTGAATTACCGGTAAAGAGCAGAGTGAGTAGCAGTTTGGCAATCCCATCCGCAACCGGTTCATTATGTAGCAAAATTCGAAAGACAGACAGTTCGCCCAATGGAACGAGGTCGGTGTCAAAACCAAGTTTCTTTATTCGTTTTGTAGTCTCCTCGATTGAAAGCATAGGCACTGGCAATTTTGGTGTAGACATTCAGAGTTCTCCCTTATGTAATTTATTGACTGATCGTATTGGCAGGCCGGCATCCTGCACCAACCTGGTTTTGTCATACTCTGTTTCGGGATGCTGCATCCGCTTGGGTCTGCTAGACAAACCACATGAAATTACAAGAGTACATCGACGATCAGTATAGGCTGCCTTATTGTCAATGTAAGCCTGTGCTGGCTATGCCGTTAAGTTGGTATACAACTCTACAGCTCTGGCCTTGGCCCATTTGTAGTCAGCCTTGCCGTTGATGGCCCGTTGAACTTTATCAACAAAAAACACATTCTTCGGTTTCTTATAACTGGAAAGCCTTTGTTTTACATGGTCAATCAAGTCATCTTCACTAACCGACCCACCCTTACTGTAAGATACCAGTGCAGTTATACGTTCGTTAAACTTGGGATCTTTCACCCCAACAACCAAACAATCGTAAATATCCGTATGGGTTTTTATCGCCTCTTCAACCTCCTCCGGGTAAACCTTCTCCCCCATGGTGTTTATACTCATTGAACCCCTGCCCAATAAGGTAATGGTTCCATCAGTTTCAACCGTGGCGTAATCTCCTGGAAAACTATACCTGGCGCCATCTATTACCTTAAAGGTTGCAGCAGACTTTTCCGGGTCTTTATAATAACCAATCGGGCAAAAACCACCGTTGGCCACCAACCCTATCTCCCCGGAACCGGGAGCAATGAGCCGACCATCTTCAGAAAAAACTTTTGTTGTATCATTAATAATGAATTTTGCCGTGTTGGCCTCCATCCCTCGCATCATCACTGATTTACCCATACTGCCTTCCGTGGCGCCTAAAGCGTCAACCAGCATCATGTCATGGTGCTCAAGCAAACCTTGCTTGACCTCCGTGGTCCACATCACACCAGAGGACTGCATTGAAGCTACCGAAGAAATATCGTAAGGATTTCCAGCCTCTTTCGCTTCATCCAGGGCATCGAGCATGGGCCGGGCAAAGGCGTCACCCACAATAACGATATTCTTCACCTTATGCGTTTGCACAGCTTGCCACAATTCGTGTGCATCAAGTTTATGGTTGTGAATAGTGACCACTGTACCTCCCATAAGCATGGGCACCATGGAGCCCAACCATACGCCTGTTCCATGCATTAGCGGACAACACACCAAAGTAACGGGATTATTTTTGTCTTCCTTTAATTTCGTGACTGCTGCGACGGTTTCTTCAACGCTTATCGGTTCTGGCATACCGGCCAGGGTATAGCCCATAAACATGCCGTTACAAAACTCACCCATGTTATACATAACCCCTTTCGGCATTCCGGTCGTACCGCCGGTATACAGCATGTAGGTCTCATCGGAGGAACGCTCTATTCGTGGCATCGGATCATGTTGGGCAATCAGGGTTTCATAATCGAGTGACCCTTCCAGTAAGGCCTCTGCGGAATCATCATCAATCTGGATATACAGTTTTATATCAGGCAGTCTGGACTTGATAGCTTCTATACGGTCTGCAAAGCAGGCATGATAGATAAGTGCCTCACTATCGGAGTTATCCAACAAATAAACCAACTCATCTTCCTGATAACGGTAGTTGACATTAATCGGGCAGGCCGAAATTTTAAAGATGGCATATTGGGCTTCCTGGTATTCATTGGAGTTGTAGATATACAGCCCTATTTTGGCGCCGGCAGCTAAACCGTGTTCAGTTAATGCGCTGGCGAGCCGCGCCGCTCTGTCATCATACTCTCTCCAGGTTTTTATATTATCCCCATTGATAAGCACCGGCTGATCCGGCACCACCTCAGATATCTGTTCCCACATTGTCGCAAAATGCATTTCCACATTTATCTCCACTTTATTATCAGTTGCTTAAAACCAGAATTCAGGACCGGCCCGCATCCAACACATCAGCCGCCCGGGGATGTCTTCGAGGCTTATTCCTGCTTGTCGTCAGAACGCGCACCGCCCTTGTATTCTTCCATCAAGTGCCGCTTGTAGAGCTTGCCGTTATCCAGGCGCGGCAGTTCGGGGTGGAAGTCGAGCGCCCTGGGCAGTTTGATGTGGGAGATACGCTCCCGCAGCCACTCCATGATCTCAATGGCTGTCTCGTCGGTGGCATCGGCCCAGTTCATGGGCTGCACTACCGCCTGTACCTTCTCGCCAAAGTCATCACAGGGCACACCGAATACCGCCACATCCGCCACCTTGTCATGGGAGATCAGCACGTTTTCGATCTCCTGGGGGTAGATATTCACTCCCCCGGAAATAATCATGAAGTTCTTGCGGTCGGTTAGATAGAGGTAGCCCTCCTCGTCCACATAGCCCACGTCACCGGTGGTTGCCCATCCCTTCTCGTTATAGGCCTCCGCGGTTTTTTCATCTTCTCCGTGGTACTTGAAGTTGGCTTGTTCACCACTGAAATAGACAGTGCCAATTTCTCCCGGGGGCAACTCATTGCCCTCATCATCGAGGATATGCAGTTCACCAAGCAGTGCCGGACCCACCGACCCCTTGTGCGTCAGCCAGGCTGCGGAGTCGATAATGGTCACACCTATGCCCTCGCTGGCACCGTAGTATTCCACGATCACCGGCCCCCACCACTCGATCATCTTCTCCTTTACTTCCACCGGACAGGGCGCAGCGGCATGAATAGCGAACTGCATGGAGCTGAGGTCGTAGCGATCACGCACCTCCTGGGGCAACTTCAACATGCGCACGAACATGATCGGCACCCACTGGCTGTGGGTAACCCGGTGCTCCTCAATCAATGCCAGGGCCCGCTCGGAATCAAACTTCTCCATGATGACAGAGGTGCCACCCTGGATCAGATTCATCATGTTGTAGTGCAAAGGCGCCGCGTGATACAGGGGCGCGGGGGACAGGTAAACCGTTTCCTCGCAGAAGCCGAGGGCAATTCCCATGCCCATCACGAGATTGTTTGGCTCATCCACGTCATCGCTGACGGGGGGCACGAATACACCCTTGGGCTTGCCGGTGGTGCCTGATGAGTAGAGCATGGCCACACCGTTTTTCTCATCTCCAATTGGCGTGGTGGGCTGGCCATCCAGCGCCTCCTCCCAGGAGTCAAAGCCGGGGATGATACCGCCGACCATCAGGAAATGCTCCACTCCGCTGGCGCCCTCCAGCATCTGCTGAGCCACCTCGGCCAGCGCGTGTGAACCAATAAATAGTTTGGCGCCGCAATTTTCCAGAATATAGGCGGTTTCCTCACGCTTGAGGTGACTGGAGATCGGGGTAAATATCACCCCGGAGCGCTGCGCCGCCCAACATATGGTCAAAAAGTGATGGTTGTTCTCCATCATCAGGCCAATATGGTCACCGGTCTTCAAGCCCAGAGAGCGAAACAACTGGGCGCCCTGGTTGGAGCGCTCTTCCAGTTGCCGGTAGGTCACCATTTCTCCGGAATCGGCCATGATGATGGCGGGCTTGTGGGGGTAGAGTTCAGCGGTATATCTGGGGTGCGGCATGCTAGTATCCTGAGTGAATAAAATTTATTACTCGAACATTAATAGGTCTCACGCCGCAAAGCAACCGGCTTGGCGCAGGCGCACCAATCCCCGCGCCATCAGCATCGCCAGGGCGTCAAAGGTCAACGCCAAAGGGGGGGCCGGTGATTATTTATGCGTTACCTGAGCCGATACGCTGTTGTATTTTATCAAATCGAACCAGTATATAGATGGCGCTAACGATATTACCGACCACAAAAAGTGCCACCGCCCATGGGATAGCGCTTTTGGCGGACCCTTCAACAAAGTAGATCATCCAGGAAAACAGCAAACAGCCAAATACGAAATCGAGGAGGACAACGGTTGGCCAGGGCTGGCCCAATGAGCCAACAAAGCTCACTAATCCCGGGTCGGTGAACCCTGCCCAGATAAAAACTCCGGTGAAACAAAGCAAAGAAAGAGCAGTAACGGGCTTAATGATATTCATGATTTTCTCCAGTAGAAAATGCGTTATTTTTCTCTAAACAGGCACTTATCCAAAACTAACACAGGGTTTTATAACATTATTGTTGGCCAATTAAAATCATATCGCGCTTACTATAATGCACCTGGCC
>QNFS01000036.1 GCA_003646415.1 Gammaproteobacteria bacterium | reverse complement strand
GACTTTGAAAAAACGGATTGCCTCAAACAACACGGACATGACGATGCCCAGGGTAGTTAACACCGCCAGGAAGGAACAGGCGAAAAGAATCCACTTGAAAATATTTTCCACATGATTGCGCGCACGAAGAGCCGGGGTGACGCGCTGCATCGCCAGTAAACCGCCAATAACAGCAACCAGGAAAACCATCAGGCCTTTCAGCTTGCCGCTGTTGGAAACAAGAACGTTGTAGTGCGTCGCCGCAGCCACCTGCGCTTCATCAAGCTGCGCCGCATCGATACTGCCCCTGGCATAGCTCTCTATCTGGTTATAATACAGGCCCATTTCGCTGGGGCGCATCTGTTGGACATTTGGCGGCAGTTCCGCCAGTACCAGGTCATGAAGAACCCTGGTTTCGAATGCCAACCACAAAACCAGAATCAACAGAGCCGGTAGAGCCGCCCAGGCCGCCGCCATATAGCCATAGTGCTTGGGTAGTGAGTGTAAGGCCTTGACCCCACCCTGGTTTTTCGCAACAGTCCGGGAGCGCCTGCGCCCCAGAAAAAAACTGATAACACTGAGTCCGACCAGGACCAGAAAAACCGTGGTTGTCTGCATTACCTTCTCTATTAGCGCCGCTACAGCAACATGGGATACATCTTACAATAATTGGCACACCGCTCTGTGCGGTACACCAACTCCTGCGTCATTGCCTGATTGGAACGTCTTTGTTTACTACATTTCCAACCGTTTCAGGCTCTTCACCTCTGCCTGAACCTGGTTCAGCTCAGCTGCGCTCAGGGGTATCAGGCCTTTTTCCGGCAAGTAGCCATCTTCACCCATGGCCTTTTCGGAAGTAAACTCCATGGCGTATTCCTGTATCCCGGGGATTTTTCCGACATGTGCTTTCTTGATATAAAAGTACAGGGGACGCGATACCGGGTAATCTCCACTGGAAATGGAGTCAAAGCTGGGAACAATACCATCGACTTCAGATCCCTGTACCTTGTCACCGTTTTCGTCAAGGAAACTGAAACCAAAGATACCCAACGCATTGGAATTGGCCTCAAGTTTCTGCACGATAAGATTATCGTTTTCACCGGCCTCGATGTAAGCACCGTCTTCACGCACGGCATAGGCTATGGTCTTGAATACATCTTTGCCCTTGGGCGCCTTGCCCTTCTTCTGCTCCAGGGCGTTATATACACCCACCGGCATACCAAGCCTGGCCATCAGGGCCTTGATCTCACCGACCTTGTCGGCACCCAGGCCGCGCAAGGTCTTGAGGTCAGGTATGGCCTGGGCGCCGCCACCAAGCGCCAACTCAGCAAAGGCGTCACGCGTACCTGAAGTTGGCGGCGGACCCAACACTTCGATTTTTGTAGCCGGCAGGCTGGAATTGACGTCTTTCCAGGTCTTGTGCGGGTTAGGCACAAGCTTGCCATCGGCCCCGGGAATATCCTTGGCCAGCGCCATATAGACATCCTTGCGACTCAACTTGAACTGAGGCGCAGTCCTCGAATTGGCAATCACAATACCATCGTAGCCCACCAGAACCTCAACAATATCAGTAACACCGTTGCTCTGGCAGGCGTCGTATTCACTTTTCTTGATTCGACGTGATGCGTTGGTGATATCCGCTGTATTGGCGCCGACACCCTTGCAAAAGAGTTTCAAACCGCCACCGGAGCCAGTGGATTCTATCTTTGGAGCCTTGAATTTACTGGACCGGCCAAAACGCTCGGCCACGACTGTGGCAAAAGGATAGACAGTTGACGAACCAACGATATTCACAATATCGCGGTTTGCCGCCTGCGCTGAACTGAGGCCGCACATAGCGCCCGCGATGACAACTGCACCTACAAGATGTTTTTTCACGTGGTAGTAACTCCGTAACGAGGGTTGACTGGCATATCAGGCCTTTTCCTGATGTCCGCCACGGATTCTAGGTGCTGTTTGTTACGGTATTATGACAGGAAGCTCCCATACTCCTAATTATCGGTCATGGAAAATACCGGTTTATTGCCGTTCCCAATCGCCGAAAACACTTTCCGGAGTCGGTTGCAGGTTCGAGGACAATACATCCAGCAGGGTGCGCATGACCTCGCGAATGGTGCTGTCGCGGTCATCATTGACTACAATCGGGGTATTGGTGCGATCTGCTTCCGACAGCAGGTAAGATTGCAGCTGCCATATCTCATCAAAATGGGCCAGGTAGCGTTCCGCACGGCGTTTTCGGGCTTTGGTCGCCCGCCCCGATAGCCGTTGCTTTAGTTTGCGGCGCTTGAGGACCGCCAGCACCACATGAACAATGACCGGGTCGCCATCCGCGATGCCGCTGGCCAATTCCGGGTAGGCGTGCACACCTTCGATGATCAGTGACTCACGCTCACGCAGGGCGCGCTCGATTACCGCACGACTGGCCACAGACACCAACTCTGCCTGGGCTCGATAGCCCTCCTCCACACCTTGTGCAACTGTCAGTAGCGGGGCATGTTGCTCATCGCGCAACAATGGACGCCAGGCGTCGTAGGATGAAGTGTGCAGTTGCGGGTACTGATCACTGGACAACATGGTTCGCATCACTTCACGCAGCAAATCAGTGGACTGCATGCGTACGATACCGAGTTTGTCGGCCAATGCGGTGGCGATGGTACTCTTACCACAACCGGTGGTGCCGCCGATAACGAGTATCAACGGGCGCCCGCTGCGCAGGAACTCGCGCCAAACCAGCCAGCGCTGGGCCACCGCCGGCCCCAGAGACGGCATTTCCTGCAACAACTGGTAGGTGACTCTCGCTATATACTGGGAGCTGACCTGTGTCAACTTCTCACGGAACAGGTGGCGGCGTAGCTTGCCGGCCACCTTGAGCGACTCGGCAAGACTCAAGCCTATAAGTTCCAGGTCGCGGCGGTGTAGCTCTCCCGAAAAAGGTGCGAGGCGCCCCTCCAGATCTGTCACCTGCACGGGAGGCGTGACGCCGGATGGTCGCAGGTAACGGTCTGCAATTTTTGAGTCGAACTTATTTTTCAGAATTTTGTAGACGATGCGATGCAGTTCGAGCTTACTCAGGGTGCGTTCATCGCCCAGGGTCTCACGCACGTCGTCAGCAACGGCATAGGCCTGTTGGAAGGAAAGACCGGCCTGTTGCAGCGAGCGAGTGAGTATACCTCGCAAAAAAGGGACGCTGGTGCCTTCTTCTTTGTCTTCTATCAGCAGTTTCGCCAATGTTTGTCCCTGGCTTCTTACCTGTTACGAATACGGCGCTTATTATACCCTGATTCGACGCTCTGCCCGCCCGACCCTGCCAAAAGCGGGAATATTTGTGAAGTGCGGCCAACAGGCTGCCAATACTCCAACCACCTGATAAGTCAGGCTATTTTACGAGCATACGGCAGCGCCACCTCGCCCTCACTGATGAAACCCGACGGCATACCCCATTCATCATAAGCGGTGCAGCGGTCATCATCAAAACACAGTACGCCCACATAACGGTGCGACACCTTGCGTTTCAGTTGTGCGGCGTAGTCCAACTCAAGAAAGTGGCTGATCAGGGCCCTCACCACACCGGCATGGGCGACACAGAGAATCGTCTGCCCGGCGTGTGTTTTGGTCATGGAGTGTATAAATGACACGCAACGCACCTGCAACTGCCTAAAGCTTTCCCCCTGTGGGTAGACAAAATCCGGGTCTTTCTTGTGTCTCGGATAGTGCTCCTTCACCCATTTTTTGGACTTTTGAAAGAGAGAACCATAATTGATCTCATTCAGTTCCCGCGCCGACCGGATCTCAGTGAT
Organism: Gammaproteobacteria bacterium; assembly: GCA_003646415.1. Classification (GTDB taxonomy): domain Bacteria; phylum Pseudomonadota; class Gammaproteobacteria; order Pseudomonadales; family Halieaceae; genus JBALVO01. Next base: position 13,091 of record QNFS01000036.1, on the reverse strand, counting down.
GCCGAGCTTGGCCGAAAAGTGGGCCGCCGTCTGACGTGATCTTTCCAGGGCGCTGGAGTAGATACTGTCGGGATGGATTCCATGGTGCTGCAACACCTGCTCGACAAAAAGCATATCCTCCAGCCATTCATCCGCCTGGGGTGAGTCCCCCCAGCCCATTATCTGGCCAGAGACATTAAACTGGGTTTTGTAATGCCTGATAAGGATTAGACGCATATTCTCCAGCCGCTGGCCAGCTTGGCCCCGGGGTCGTGTCTGATGAGGGCCGCTCAGCTTATCGCAACAAACGACGCAAGTCGCGCTAATCCGTGCCCGTAACGGAGCACAAATATTGATCCTGATCAGTGTGCATGCAATTGATTCCTTCCGGTACAGGTAGCACCTGTTCTCCCCAACTTTTATCTGTTATCAATAAATTAAGTTATTGTAGTTCGCGATGGTTTTGCGTAGTTTTCGCCTCGACAACCGCGGCTATGGCTTGGTTTTTGAAAACCTGCATCAGGGAGTTCCGATTCGATATGAAACATTCAAGGATTGCCATTTTTTCACTGTGCCTCAGCACGGTTTTTTTCACCTCGGTGGCCGGCGCGCGCACCGAGATCCAGAACAAGGGTTCCGACACCCTGGTCAATGTCGCCCAGGCCTGGGCCGAGGCCTACCAGAGCGTGGCACCGGAGGTGGCTGTGGCCGTATCCGGCGGTGGTTCAGGCACCGGCATCGCCGCCCTGCTCAATGGTACGGTGGACATCGCCAATGCCAGCCGGCAGATAAAATCCAAGGAAATGGAGCTCGCCACCAAAAATGGTATCAAGCCGGTTGAAATGGTGGTCGGCTACGACGCCCTGGCGGTATACCTTAACAGCGCCAATCCCGCCACCACACTGACTATCGAGCAGCTGCGCGAAGTATTCGGCCGCGGGGGCAAGGCCACCAAATGGACTGACCTGGGCCTGGAAGTACCCGGCTGCAAAGACCAGCAGATCATCGTTGTCAGCCGGCAGAACAACTCCGGCACCTACGCCTATTTCAAGAGCGCTGTGCTGGGCAAGAAAGGCAAGTACCGCCAGGGCACACTGGATATGCACGGCTCCAAGGATGTGGTGGACCTGGTTGAAAAAACCCCCTGCGCTATCGGCTACAGCGGCCTGGCTTATGCCACGGACCACCTCAAGATGGCCTGTATCGCCGAGTCCGACCCCGCCAGGTGTATCTCACCCTCCTCCGCCAGCGCGGCGGATAAGAGCTACCCCATCGCACGCCCGTTGTTCATGTATACCAACGGCGAGCCCCAGGGAGCGGTAAAGACCTATCTGGACTGGGTAATGAGTGATGCGGGGCAGTGCATAATAGCGGCCAAGGGCTACGCCCCCGTTCATGATGTGAACTGCGACTGAACCCACGCCATGACCGCACAGCGGGTGGCAGCTTGTCTGCGCCCCCGTAATTACCGGCTGGAGCCATTGGTATGAGCCATTATGAAGAAAGACTGGAGCGCGATCTGGGCGCGATCCAGAGTCGCATCAAAGGTATGTCGGACATGGTGCAGCGGGGGTTAGCCGACGCTGTTCACGCACTGCAAAAAGGCGATCACCAACTTGCCGCCCGCACCATCCTGGCTGATCACCCGATTAACCGGACCATGCGTGAGATCGATGCGGCCTGCCACGCCTTTATAGCGGTGCACCTGCCCAGCGGCAAGCACTTGCGCCTGCTGTCCTCGGTGATTCGGGTCAATATCTCCCTGGAACGTATTGGCGACTACGCGGTGACCATCGCCCGGGCCTGTGAACAGCTGGCTGAGCCCCCCAGCGGCCACATGGCCCATGAACTGGAGCGCTTTAGCAGTGAGGTCCAGGCCATGCTGGGACAGGCCATTACCGCCTTCAACGATCTCAACGCCGAACTCGCCAAGGGCACAATGGTGCTCGAAACAGAAATGGAATTCGATTTGGACGGCATTTACGCCGAACTGATGAATAACCCGGAGCAGAGCACCGCCACAGCCCTGCTGAATATATTCACCGTGTTCACCAACCTCAAGCGCGTCGCCGACCAGGCCAAAAACCTGTGCGAGGAAGCCGTTTTCGCTCAAACCGGACAGACCAAGGTACCCAAGGTCTACAACATCCTGTTTGTGGACCGTGACAACAGCTGTGCCAGCCAGATGGCAGAGGCCGTGGCGCGCAAGGCGTTTCCCGGCAGCGGCATCTATACCAGCGCCGGGGCCACTGCCACTGCCGCTGTCGATCGAGCCACGGTGGATTTTCTCGCAGGCCTCGGCCTGGATATCAGTATGGCAACTCCGCAGCCCATTGATTTTACCGAACATGAGCTGGCGGGGCTGCACCTGGTGATCAGCCTGCAGGGACCGGTTGGCGATTATCTGGCGCAACTACCCTTTCATACCTCGGGCATCGAATGGGATGTGGGCGCAGGCAAACTGGTCACGGGGCAGTCCCCCGGGAGCGACGAGCTGAAGACCATCTACCGCGAACTGGGGTCGCAGATCAGTGAACTCATGCACTTGCTGCGTGGCGAGGATGCGCCCTAGCCGGGAAAAACTCATGAATCACCCTGTGACAACTGATTTCGACCGCCGCGACCGCGACTGGTACATGGACAAGCTGGTACAACTGGTCGTGTTCGTGAGTGGGATTTCCGCTATTGTTTTTGTTATCGGCATCTTCGTCTTTGTTACCAAGGAAGGGATGGGATTCATTTTCAACACAATGGACCCGGTTGAGTTCTTCACTTCCCAGTACTGGGAACCCAGTGACGAGGATGCCCCGGAATACGGCATTCTGGCACTTATTGCCGGCACAGCCAGCGTTACCGGCCTGGCCTTACTGGTGTCCATTCCCTTCTCCCTGGGCGCCGCCATTTTTATCGGCGAATTCGCCACCGGTAAATCTCGTGAATTTCTTAAAATCCTGGTGGAGCTGCTGGCCGCTATTCCCTCAGTGGTATGGGGATTTATCGGCCTCACCATTATGAACCCGATCATCATTGACGTGTTCGATGTCCCCGTGGGCCTCTCTGTTCTCAACGCGGGGATTATCCTCGGCCTGATGACCGCGCCAATCATGACCTCGATTGCAGAGGATGCCCTGAAGGCAGTGCCCGACCGTTACCGGGAAGCGGCGGAAGCCATGGGCGCTACCCGCTGGCAGGTGATTTTCAAGGTGGTGTTACCCGCGGCCAAGAACGGCCTGCTCGGCGCCGTGCTACTGGGCGTGGGCCGGGGTTTTGGTGAGACCATGGCGGTACTGCTGGCAACCGGCCACTCGGTAAACATCCCCCACAGTATTTTTGACCCGGTACGGGCTCTGACCGCCACCATTGCCGCTGAACTGGGCGAAACAGCAGTAGGCTCCGATCACTATCAGGCCCTGTTCACTATCGGGATATTCCTGTTCGCCATTACATTTATCATCAACCTCACGGCCGATCTCGTGGTTCGCGGCGTGCGCAATGGATAAGCCAATGTTTGCCGAAACAGCGCTGAATGTCCGGGACAAGAAGGTCCAGGGGCTGTTTCGCCTGATCTTCGGAATGATGACCGTGTTGTTGATTATTCCGGTGCTGGTCATCATGGGCATGCTGATCTACAAGGGCGGCTCGGTAATCTCCATAGACTTTTTGTTCACCGCCCCCACCGATGGCATGACCGCCGGCGGTATTTTCCCAGCCCTGTTTGGCACGGTCTGGCTGGTCGCTGTAGCACTGCTGATTTCCGTGCCTATCGGCATCGCCGCGGCGATTTATCTCAGCGAATACGCCTCGGATAGCTGGTTTACCCGGATTATCAATCTGGCCATTATCAATCTGGCCGGCGTTCCCAGTATCGTCCATGCACTATTCGGGGTGGGCGCTTTTGTGGTCTTTTTCGGTTTTGGCACCAGTATCCTGGCCGCCAGCCTGACCCTGGCCATCATGACCCTGCCCGTGGTGATCGTCTCCACCCGGGAGTCCCTGCAGGCGGTCCCCCAGGCGTTTCGTGAGGCCTGCTGGGCCATGGGTGCCACGCGCTGGCAGACCATACGCCGGGTGGTTTTACCCAACTCGGTGACCGGCATATTGACCGGTGTTATTCTGGAAGTTTCCCGCACCACCGGCGAAACCGCGCCGATCATGTTTACCGGTGCTGTATTTTTTACCCCCCTGCTGCCCCAGAGCGTATTTGACCAGACCATGGCCATGTCACTGCACCTGTTTGTCGTGGCCACCCAGGTTCCCGGCGTGCCCGAGGAACTGCCTTTTGGTGTGGCACTGGTGCTTATCGGCATGGTGCTGGCAATGAACAGCGTGTCGATTGCTCTTCGCATGTACCTGCGAGGCCGCAAAAAATGGTAGAGGAAACGCCCGTTGCTGCGTCTGCGCCCATACTCTCGGTAAAAAACCTCGAGATCAGTTATGGCGGTCAAAAAGCGTTGAGTGGCGTGAACCTGGAAATAGTCGAAAACGAAATTTTCGGCATCATCGGGCCGGCCAACGCCGGCAAGACCTCGTTCCTCAAATCCATCAATCGCATGGACATGTTCACCCCGGGCATGCAGGTAAGCGGTGATATTGTTTTTGCCGGACACAACGTGAAGCGCCTGAAAAACGTCTATGCGCTGCGCTCCGCTATCGGCGTGGTATTCCCTCTACCGGTGGGCCTGCCGATGACTATCTACGACAACGTGGCACTGGCGCCGCGACTACGCGGCGTAAAATCGAAAGTGGATATCGACATTATCGTCGAACGCTGCCTGGCGCGCGCCGCGCTCTGGGATGAAGTCAAAGATCGCCTGAATTCCCTGGGCAGCCTCCTTTCCGGAGGCCAGCAACAGCGACTGACCATCGCCAGGGCCCTGTCCCAGGAACCCATACTGTTAATGCTGGATGAGTTTTCCATCGCGGTAGATCCGGTAACCACCATGCGTATTGAAGACGTGCTAAAGGAATTAAAGCAGGAGATGACTATTATCCTGGTAACCAACCTGGTGCAGCAGGCCAATCGCCTGGCCGATCGCACGGCCTTCTTCCTGGAAGGCAGCTGTATTGAAATCAATGATACCCAGTCCCTGTTTTCCGGCGGTGCCAGTGACCAACGCACTATCGACTACATCGAAGGCAGGTTCGGCTGATGCCTCTTGACTCATCGCAAGCGCTGGCCATCCAAACCCACGACCTGAACCTGTGGTACGGCACCTTCCAGGCACTTTTTGACGTGGACCTGCAAATCAAGCAGGGCATCATAACTTCACTTATCGGCCCATCCGGCTGTGGCAAAAGCACCTTCCTGCGCAGTGTCAATCGCATCAACGAGCGGCTTGGCTACGTGCGTATCAACGGTGCAATCGAAGTATTAGGCAAGAATATTTACGATGAGGACGTCGAACTGGTACAGGTTCGCAAGCAGATTGGTATGGTATTCCAGCGCCCCAACCCCCTACCCATATCCATTCGCGATAATGTTTTGTTCGGCTACAACATACACACAGAGGGCAAACGACCATCACGCCGGGAGCAGGATGATGTTGTAGAAGACGCCCTGCGGCAGGTCTTGCTGTGGGACGAGGTTAAGGACAAGCTCAAGTCCAAGGCCACGGAACTGTCCCTGGAGGAGCAACAAAAACTCTGCATCGCGCGCCTGATACCGGTAAAACCCGGCGTTTTATTGATGGACGAGCCCTGTTCCGCACTGGATCCCAAGGGCACCGAAGCCGTGGAGGAACTTATCTGGGAACTGCGGGATAATTACACCATCCTGATCGTGACCCACAACATGGCCCAGGCCCGCCGGGCCAGTGAAGAGTGCATCTTTATGCTGATGGGCAAGGTCGTCGAACACACGGCGACAAATACCATGTTTGTCACACCGGCCCGGCAGGAAACCGCCGACTATATCGAGGGGCGCTACGGCTGATCCAAGGAGATTTCCAGGTTGAATCATCAATCGCGCGCCGTGATCTGGTCACCCAGTTCCTCCAGGCGGCCATGCCTGACATCAAGGCCTCGCACCAGATACACAACATGCTCCGCAATATTACAGGCATGGTCGCCAATCCGCTCCAGGCTGCGCAGAGCCCACATTTCATTGAGAATAACGCCGATATCCCTGGGGTCTTCCATCATAAATGTGACAAGGCTGCGCATGGCGCTACCGTACTCCCTGTCTACTTCTACGTCCCCCTTGACCACATCCACCGCCATGTTTACATCCAGCCTGGCGAAGGCATCCAGAGCATTGCGCAACATGGTGGCCACACGGCTGCCAATATGACGGATCTCAATAAAATTACTCGGTGACATACCGCCCTCGGATAGGCGCACTGTCTGTTTAGCCACCTTGGCGGCCTCGTCGCCAATACGTTCAAGGTCGGTATTTACCTTGATAATCGCAACCACCAGCCGCAGATCACTGGCGGTGGGCTGGCGGCGCGCGAGTATGGAAGCACACTCATCGTCAATGGCCATTTCCATCTGGTTTACTTCGCGATCCCGACTCACAACCAGTTCCGCTGCACCGCTGTCCATTTTCATCATTGCATCCAGGGCCGCGCTGAGCTGTTGCTCGACTTTACCGCCCATCTCGAGCATCTGATTTCTGAGGGATTCCAACTCTTCATTAAACCTGGCTGAAATATGCTGCTGGTAATTTTCTTGCTTCAACATCGCCTTAACTCCTCACTGGAAAAACCAGGGTAAAGGTACTGCCCCCACCCAATTCACTCTCGATTTGTAACCGGGCGCCATGCGCAGCCGCAACATGCTTTACTATAGCCAGGCCGATACCAGTGCCACCTGTAGTCGATGAGCGACTGTCATCGACCCGGTAGAACCTTTCCGTCAGCCGTGGTAAGTGCACCGAATCAATACCCATTCCCCGATCGTGCACGCTCAAAAGGCAGCTGTCACCCTGTTGTCGCCAGCAGACCTTGATCAGGCAGTCTTGCGGGCTGTACTTGATCGCGTTGTCCACCAGGTTGGATACCGCACTGTACAGTTCCCGGTAGTCGCCATTTATCCGATGATTCGTTCCAAGCTCCAACTCCACAGTGCACTCGGGATTGGCGTGCGCAACCTCACTCTGTAGCTCCTCCAGCAGGCCGCCGATATCCACCAGTTCCTGCTCGCCCTTGTGCTGCTCGCTTTCAATACGTGAAAGCCACAGCAGATCCTTGAGTAGATTTTCCATGCGCTGGGCCTGCTGCTCCATCTGCCGCAGGGCCTTATGGTAGGGCGGGGCAAACCCATCAGAATCGCTGAGGAAGGTGCCAAGGTAGCCGGTAATAACGGTGAGAGGTGTGCGCAGCTCATGGGATACGTTGCCGACGAAATCACGTCGGACCTGCTCCATGCGGACAGCTGCGGTGACATCACGCACAAACAGTAAACGAGCCCCTTCGCCAAAGCGGGTTATCTCAACCCGCAGGTGCGACGGCACTTCATCAGTGGTGCAATAATCCAGTGGTGAGGCGTAGTCATTACCCAGAAAATAGGCATTGAATTCGGGGGTTCGCAGCAGGTTTGTCAAGGTCTGGCCCATGTCATCCGGATAGCGCAGGCCCAATAAGGGTTCCACCGCCTTGTTAAACCACTTGATAGCGCCCTGCTCGTCAACCATCACCACGCCATCGCGCATAGAAGCAAATGAATCCTGCAGGTAATTCACTGTGGATTGCAGGCTCTCCTGTACCTCTTTATTCTTGCGCTGGTGCAGGTAGATCTGGGCTAGAAGATCACCCCAAATACCATAAACATCCGGTGGCCGCTGCACCGGGTCGTGCAACCACAGTTGTACGCGTCGTAACTGATAGAGCCAGTAGGCTATCAGGCAGACCAGGGTGATAATCACTGCAGTCCACGGATGCCCGTAATATAATCCCAGGGCCGCGGCTAATGCCGTCAGAAAAAATATTCGGGTGGCGGCAGAGAACCAACTCATTACCAGAGTACCGTCACAACGACAAACCCCGGGCAGAGAATCGATAGCCTGTGCCCCGTACGGTTTGAATCAAATCACTGTAATCTGCCTGTGGCAATTGCAGGGCTTTGCGCAGGCGCCGGATATGCACATCCACCGTGCGCTCCTCTACATAGACATTGGCACCCCACACCTGGTCCAGAAGTTGTCCGCGGGAATAGGCCCGTTCCGGGTGCGACATAAAAAACTGTAAAAGGTTGAACTCGGTTGGCCCCATGTTCACAGGATGCTCACCGATAAAGATGCGGCGGCTCTCACCATCCAGTAACAGGTCTGCCACCTGCATGCGTTCATTTTCGGTACCGCCGGCAGACCGACGCAGCAAGGCCTTTACACGGGCAATCAACTCCTTCGGCGCGAATGGCTTGGTAATATAATCATCGGCCCCCACATCCAGGCCCTGGATAACATTATCTTCCGCTGTCTTGGCAGTTAGCATAATAACGGGTAAGTCTCTGGTAATGTCATTGCGCTTAAGCCGGCGCAACAATTCCAACCCGCTGCCGCCGGGCAGCATCCAGTCCAACAACAGGATGTCCGGGCGCTCGTCCACCACCAGCGTATAGGCCTGTTGGATATTCTCCGCCTCAATACAGCGAAAGCCGGCCAGCTCCAGCGCCATGCGCAACATATCCCGAATGGCGAATTCATCGTCGACGATCAGTACAGTACGATCGGCCATTAGCAAAATACCCCTCAATCTTCCTATGCGGTATTAGATGAGGAAATTGTGACAGTTAAATGACAAAACGAAATAAATGGCACTTTCTTCAGTGCCATGGCTCTAGGTCAAATGTATTGAGCACTACGGCTGGTAGCTGCTTCCGGGAGTTTTATGCCTTGCAAAGGCATGAAGTTTTAACTGAGCATGGCATAAAACTCCCGGAAGCAGCGGGATGTAACAACCGTATTCTCAAATACCCTCCTGAACTCAACTATTTACTACCGCAAACTGGCGTTGATGTTCACCAGCATCCGGTTGCCGGGGCACAGGTCAGCTTCTTCCAACTCGTTAAGGGGACGCTGCGATGTCTCCAGCATTTCGTGCAAATCGTGGGCATTTTTGTCCATGTAGATCAAGCCGGTGAGAATGGAGCCATCACTGCGGTGATCCTCCAGGGCCACCATAGCGGAGCGGCGGTCAAAGGGATCCAGGGACTCAGATACCTTGTGTAAACAAATAACCGAACCGTCGTGCATTGTCACCTCCTGGGTGGTACCCGCGTGGTAACTGGTGGTTATCTCCTGCATGATGGGCACAAAATCAATCGAGCCAGTTGCCTCGGCATGTTCTCGCACATACTCATAGCTCTTGGTGGAGCCCGGGTTGTTGTTGAATGTCACACAGGGCGAGACCACATCGATCAATGCGAAGCCGCGGTGAGTCATGGCCGCCTTGATCAGTGGCACCAACTGCGCCTTGTCGCCGGAAAAGCTACGGGCCACAAAGGTTGCACCCAATTGTAGTGCCATACTGCACAGGTCGATACTGTTAAAAAGATTGGGGTCACCCTTCTTACTGGCCGAGCCCTTATCAGCAGTGGCTGAGTCCTGACCTTTGGTCAGGCCATAAACGCCGTTGTTCATGACGATATACACCATATTCAGGCTGCGCCGCACGACGTGGGCAAACTGCCCCATACCGATGGCAGCGGTGTCCCCGTCACCGGATATCCCCAGATACATCAAGTCCCGATTGGCCATGGCGGCCCCGGTTACCACCGATGGCATACGCCCGTGCACGGAATTGAACCCGTGGGAATTGCCCAGGAAGTAAGCAGGTGACTTGGAGGAGCAACCGATGCCTGACATCTTGGCGATCTTGTGGGGTTCCAAGGACAATTCATGGCAAGCCCTGACAATGGCGCCACTGATAGAGTCGTGACCACAGCCCGCGCACAGGGTGGAAATGGAACCCTCGTAATCGGCCTTGGTGTAGCCCAGTTCATTGACCGGCAGATCGGGGTGACGGAATTTTGGTATCTGGTAGCTCATGCTTATTCTCCCGCGCCGCTGGCTGTCTGCTGCTGATGCAGCGGCATTACATTATGACCCGACACCATCTGCACAATTTGTTTGCGTATATTACGCGCACTGATCGGTGTGCCGTCAAAACACAGTACTGACTTCAACTTGTCCGGACCGAGTTCAAATTCTGCCATCAACAGCGTGCGCAGTTGTGCGTCGCGGTTCTGCTCGATCACAAATACCCGTTTATGCTGGTCGAGAAAGTCTTCCACTTCCTTGTTGAAGGGGAAGGATTTTATGCGCATGGCATCGAGGTGAATGCCGTCTTCCACCAGGTAATCGACCGCCTCCCGCGAAGATTCCTCGCTTGTGCCGAAGTACAACACCGCATCATCGGTATCCATGCCACAGGCGACGATTTCAGGCCCGGGGACATATTCCTTGATCGTTTCCCACTTGGCCATCAGGCGCAACATATTATCCTCGTACTCTTCACCTCTTTCCGTGTAGGTCGCGAATACATCGCGGGAACTGCCACGGGTAAAAAATGCGCCCTTGTGGGGATGGGTACCGGGATAGGTGCGATAGGGAATGGCATCGCCGTCCACATCCTGGTAACGACCAAATCGCTCCATATTATCCAGGTCGTCGGCGGTGAGCACTTTACCCCGGTCGTACTCCCGTTCATCATCCCAGACTAGCGGTTCAGACATGTTGTCATTCATACCCAGGTCCAGATCGGTCATCAGGAGGATGGGGGTTTGCAAACGTTCTGCCAGATCGAAGGACAGCGCGCCAAAATCGAAACACTCTTTCGGCGTGGAGGGGAACAGCAATACATGCTTGGTATCGCCGTGAGAAGCGTAGGCGGCGGATAACACGTCCGACTGCTGGGTGCGGGTAGGCATACCGGTTGACGGCCCGGCCCGCTGGACATCAAACAGCACGGTGGGAATCTCCGCAAAATAGGCCAACCCCAGGAATTCACTCATCAGTGACAGACCCGGTCCGCTGGTAGCGGTAAAAGACCGCGCACCGTTCCAACTGGCACCGATAACCATACCGATGGCCGACAACTCATCCTCCGCCTGCACAATCGCGTAATTGTGGCGCCCCGTGCCCGGGTCGATGCGCACACGCTTGGCATACTTTTCGAAGGCATCCACTACAGAGGTCGACGGTGTGATCGGGTACCACGCCACGACCGTGGCGCCGCCGTAGATCGCCCCCAGGCCCAGGGCAGTGTTGCCATCCAGCAGGATTTTGTCGCCCACCTTGTCCGATGTCTGCACGCGTATGCTCAGGGGACAGTCGAAGTTCGCCTTGGCGTATTGGTGCCCCATCTCCAGCGCATGGATATTGGGCAGCACCAGTTTCTCCTTACCCTTGAACTGATCTGCCACCAGCCCCGTCAGCACCTTGAAGTCCATATCGAGCAATGCCGCCAGAGCACCGACATAGATGACATTTTTGAACAGCTGCCGCTGCCGTGGGTCCTCATACTGTTCGTTACAGATACGGGTCAGCGGCAGGCCGATTATGTTGACGTCGTCGCGCAGCAGGCGCAGGTCCAGCGGCTTGGTATTGTCAAATATAAAATAGCCACCGGGCTCCACATCCTGGATATCCTGGGCCATACTCTGTGGATTCACCGACAATGCAATGTCCACGCCACCGCGACGGCCCAGGTAGCCTTTCTCACTGACTCTGACTTCGTACCAGGTAGGCAGCCCCTGGATATTAGAGGGGAATATATTCTTGGGGCACACCGGCAGCCCCATGCGAAACAAGGCTTTGGCAAACAGGTTGTTGGCACTGGCGGAGCCGGTGCCGTTGACATTGGCAAACTTGATGACGAAGTCGTTGACAGACGTTATTGGTTTCATACTGATTGCCCCGCCTTACTCACGTTATAGAGGAATTTCTGCATATCCCAGGCCGCCGTCGGGCAGCGCTCGGCGCACAGACCGCAGTGCAGGCAGACGTTCTCGTCCTTTACCATCACCCGTGTCGTCGGTAGCTCCTTTGATACATAAAGCTCCTGGGCCAGGTTACTCGCGGGCGCAACCAGACGGGTGCGCAACTCATCCTCCTTCCCGTTGGCGATAAAGCTGATGCAATCCGTGGGGCAGATATCGATACAGGCATCACACTCGATGCAGCGCACTTCATCGAATACAGTCTGCACATCGCAGTTGAGGCAGCGCTCGGCTTCCTTGTAGCCTGTGTCCTGGTCAAAACCGAGCTCCACTTCCAACTTGCGATCCCTGAGGGATTTGTCCAGTGGCGCCAGTGGTACCACATAACGCTGATCTGTCTGTACCGCGTTGTCGTAACTCCACTCGTGCATGCCCATCTTCTGGCTGGCCAGATTAACCCCGGGCGGTGGGCGCTGGATTACGGCCTCACCGCGACAGAACAAATCGATACTGATGGCCGCCTGGTGGCCGTGGGCCACCGCGGTGATGATATTTTCCGGACCAAAGGCCGCATCGCCACCGAAGAATACTTTTTCATTGGTGGACTGGAACGTCGCCTCGTCTATCACCGGCATGTCCCACTTGTCGAACTCGATGCCCAGGTCACGTTCGATCCAGGGAAAAGCGTTCTCCTGGCCAATGGCCATCAATACGTCGTCGGCTGCCATGAACACCAGGTCTTCCCCTGTCGGGATCAGGCTGCGCTTACCGTTCTCGTCATACTCCGCCTCGACTTTCTCAAAATTCATGCCCTTGAGCACACCGTCCTCAATCACAAACTCTATGGGCACATGGTTGTTATAGATCGGAATGCCCTCGTGCATGGCATCTTCCTTCTCCCAGGGAGAAGCTTTCATATCCTCAAATGGGCTGCGCACCACCACGCGCACATCTTCCCCACCCATGCGCCGGGAAGTTCTGCAGCAGTCCATCGCGGTGTTGCCACCACCGAGCACCAGTACGCGCTTGCCAATCGACTCCGTGTGTTCAAAAGCCACACTGGCCAACCAGTCTATACCCAGATAGACGTTCGCCATGGCGTCTTCCAGCCCCGGCAGGTTCAGGCCTTTGCCGCGGGGGGCGCCGGTGCCGACAAACACCGCATCGTATCCCTTGTTAAGTATTTCTTTAAGGCTATCGACTTCGATATCAAACGTACTGGTCACGCCCAT
>QNFS01000035.1 GCA_003646415.1 Gammaproteobacteria bacterium | reverse complement strand
CGCCGTTCACCGCTGGTACTGCGGGATGAGGCCAAGGCGTTTAGTGAGCTGGAGTTGATGAGCGCTGACCCGATCACCGTCATTGTGTCGGAAAAGGGCTGGATTCGCGCGGCCAAGGGTCACGACATTGAGCCGGACAGTCTCAGTTACAAGTCCGGAGACGGTTTCAAAATGGCGGTGCGCGGGCGCAGTAACCAGCCGACGGTAATACTGGATTCAACGGGGCGAGCCTATACGGTTTCCTCGCACAATCTGCCATCCGCGCGGAGCCAGGGCGAGCCGGTGACCGGGCGTATCAACCCGCCTTCCGGAGCCACCTTCGAAGGCATGATGATGGGCGAGCAAGAACAGCTGTATCTGTTGGCCAGTGACGCGGGCTATGGTTTCGTGGCCAAATTGGGTGATCTGCAGAGTAAGAACCGTGCGGGTAAGGCGGCGATTAGCCTGCCCAGGGGGGGGCAGGTGCTACAACCGGCCGTTATCAACGCAGTAGAGGGTTCCTGGGTCGCGGTCGTCTCCAACGAGGGGCGCTTACTGGTGTTCTCACTGGGGGACCTGCCGCAGTTGTCGCGGGGTAAGGGCAATAAGATTATTGGTATTGCGGGTGCCCGGGTGCAGAGCCGTGAGGAGTTTGTGGTGGCGGTGCAGGTACTGACCGAGCAGGATAGCCTGGTGGTCTATGCGGGCAAGCGTCACCTCAACCTGAAGTTTTCCGAACTGGAGCACTACCGGGGAGAGCGAGGCCGCCGCGGCAACAAGTTGCCCCGGGGGTTCCAGAAAGTAGACAGCATGTTCGTAGAGTAGAGGACGCTAGCGCCTGGTTGGGTCGGCTAGTCTCTTTAGGATAAGTCGCAATTGCCGCTCCAGCAGGTCCTGGTAGGGGCCGGCAAATTCCTCGACCATGGCGTAGTCCCTGACTTCGGTCAGCTGCGTTTGCAGGCGGCCTGAAATATCCACATCTTCACAGACGCCGGGAGATAACAAGATTTTGGGGGGCTTACTGGCGCAGATGGTCTGCAACTCATCCAGGGTGTGCTGCATATAAAGCCCGGGATAGATGTCGTTGCCGTCTCCCACGCCCAACTCGCTCTGGGTTATCGCCATGGCGATGGACATGGACAGGGTCATTTGCTGTTCCAGTTCATGACTCACAGCCTGTACCAACCAGGCGCAGGATGCAGCCCGGAATGCGGCGCTGCCAGCGCTGTTATGACCACTGAAATAAATTGCCAGGCCGAACTGTCGGGAGACCTGTAATTCCCCGGCGTAAAATCCCGCAGCGGCGTAGATCACCTGGTGCAGGCGATTCGTATAGCGGTGCAGGGAGTGGTCGTCCAGGGTGTCCACGTAATCCATGAGGCTGGTGAGGTGCAGGTACAGCACAGCAGTTGTGCGGTAGTTCTCGTCCTGGGGGCTGACATCACTGCGGGTGCGCAGCAGGTCCATGGGCAGGGCGTCAATTTTTTTGGCCAGTAAAGCCACTTCGTTGCCGGGCCCGTTTTTTAATTCCTCTTCATCCAGCGAGATCACCCCGGCCATGCCGGTCAGGCGATTGCCCAGGCGCTGACCGAGACGACGGCTGCCGCCGTACACGGCGAGACTCAGTAGTACCGCCAGGCCCAGCAGACTCAGGATAAAACGTAAATGTGCGGCCCGGGCTTGGTCGGTGCTGATGGTGATCACTACCTGCCCCGCAATATCCGACTCGATACGTACTGGTGCGCGATACTGGTTAAAGTATTGGCCTGCGATCTTGCCCGCCTGGCCCAGAGCTTTGCCTTCAATGTCGAAAATAGCGACCTGTTCTGCAGAGGAAGTTGCAACAAAATGCTGCAGGGAGGCTGCTACACTCAGCAGATCGCCACTTTCAAGCGCAGTACTGATACGCCGGGCGAGTTGGTGAGCGAGTGCTGTACCGTATTCTTCCTGTTGTTGCAGCTGCATATGGCGACTGGAGATCGCGCCCAGTGTTACCAGGGCCAGGCTGACCAGCAGGCACAGACCCGCTGTGACGAGTGCCAGTTGTTGGCCAAGGCCAGTGTTTTCAAAGTGATTTTTCACGCGGGGTGGATGACTTACCGTGTTGCGACGGGGCAGTATAAACCACTCCCGCGGGCAAATGACCCCTTTGTATTGCACCTTGGACGAAAATTCCCTTCAAAGGCTGGTATGGAAACTGAAAGCTTGCTTCCCAGTTCCTGTTATGAGCGGGTAAAATAGCTGACTCGATACTTACGGGACCCGCTCCGTGAACGACATCTTGCTGATTACTATTTCTGGCGAAGACCAGCCCGGGCTCACTGTGGGAATCACGACGATCCTGGCAGAGCACTCAGTCAATATCCTGGATATTGGTCAGGCCGTGATACATGCCACCCTGTCCATGGGGGTGCTGGTGGAGGTCCCGGGGGGTGGGGGTCAGGCTTTGGTCTCTGACGCGGTGAGTTCTTACGCCCAGGAACGTGGCATGCGGACTCGTATCAACCCGATTACCCCCGACAGTTACGGCCACTGGTTGGAAGGCCAGGGTCGGGCGCGGTATATCATCACTTTGCTGGCGCGTAAAATTACCGCCGATCAACTCGCCCGGGTTACCGCGGTGGTGTGCCACCACGGCCTCAATATAGACGGCATCAATCGGCTGTCGGGGCGCATTCCCCTGGGTGAGTTGCCAGCCCTCAGTAAGGCCTGCGTGGAGTTCTCTGTGCGTGGCCTGTTGCAGAACTCCGCCGCATTTCGCCGGGATCTGCTGGAGGTCGCCGGTGCTTTGGAGGTCGATCTGGCATTCCAGCAGGACAATATGTACCGGCGCAACCGGCGTCTGGTGGCCTTCGATATGGACTCAACCCTGATTGAGGCCGAAGTTATTGATGAGTTGGCCGCACTGGCGGGAGTCGGCGAGCAGGTGAGCGCGATCACCGAGCGCGCCATGCGTGGTGAAATCGATTTCAGCGAGAGTTTCCGTGCGCGGGTGGCGTTGCTTGCGGGTTTGGACGAGGGAGCGCTGCAACAGGTGGCCAGCGAGTTGAAAATTACGGAGGGTGCAGAGCACCTGATTTCGACCCTGCGAACCCTGGGCTACAAGACCGTGATACTCTCCGGGGGCTTTACCTATTTTGCTCGGCACCTACAGGCCAGACTGGGTATAGATTACGTCTACGCCAATGAACTGGATATAGCAGGCGGTGTGGTGACTGGCGACGTCAGGGGGACGATTGTTGACGGTGCTCGCAAGGCGGAACTGTTGCGCCAGTTGGCGCAGGAAGAGGGCATAGATTTGCAGCAGGTGATCGCTGTGGGTGACGGGGCCAACGACTTGCCAATGTTAAGTATTGCGGGCCTGGGCATCGCCTTCAGGGCAAAGCCCCTGGTAAAAAAATCAGCGGAACAGTCAATTTCGACCCTGGGCCTGGATGCCATCCTCTATCTGCTTGGTTTTTCCGACATGGACCAGCGTCAGACCTGAGCCACTCCCACTTCTCCATTATCGTAGCAGTCTGTTGCAACAGGCCCCAGCCGGTGTGAGCTAGATGTTGCTCCACAGGGAGTCGTAGGACCCCATATGCCCGGCCTTGTCCTCTGCCAATATGTCACCCAGCTCCCGGATATAGCGAAAATCGAACTGGGCAAAACTGCCGGTCGCGGCTACCTGTCGCAACAGCTGTATGGTGTATTCCTCCCCGGTGCTGATCAGGGAAATTTTCTGCTGCTCCCTGAAACCTGCCCTGGGAGTAATCAGGGTGTGCGGCTGGCCCACCAGTTTAATCTCGGGTAATAGCAGAACCCGCATAGGGGGACCCTTCCCCCCGGTTTTCTGGTGAATGCGGGCGCCATAGGGCATTGCCTTTGGGCTCAGGAGCTCCAGGCCGATCAGGGTTCGGGTATTTTCCACATGGCTCACCCAGCGGATGACGGCAATGACCCAATCCCTGTTGTGTTCCTCTTTCAGGCTGACGATGTCACCCGCCCTGGTGTCACCGGGTAACTCTGCCGTCCACTCGATGCAGTAGCCGCCGGGGCTGGTGTTGGTCAGTTGTACATTGTAGATGGGAAAGCGCTGCTGCGGTGGCAGTTGCCTATCCTCATCGAATAACAACTCGGACCGGGTGTTTCCATCCAGTTCAACCCGGTGCTCTATTTCTTCTACGATCTCCTCTTCGGCGGTGTCCCCGCCCCTGGAATAATCTTCCTCAGGATTTGCCTGCTGCCACAGGTCGCCTTTTTCCTGGGGCAGGTGAAACGGATTGGTTGGCACCCGCTCTGAGGCCGGTGGTATGTAATCCTCACCGTACAATAATTGCTCGAAAAGCCGCTCTCCGGCCACATGGTAGTGACTGCTGCTCAGTCCGATACTGATCCGCAGTGGCGCGTCTGAGTTGGTCCGGTTGAAATTGCGCAGGCTCATGCTGCCCAGTGACTCGATCAGGTGAGCCAGCAAGTTAGTGGGTATATGGGTATCTTTGTCGAAGCTGATACCGTGCTCGCCATCATTGAGCTTTATTTTTTCCAGGTGCTCAACCAGTGGTGCGGTGTCGATATAGCGAAACCGGGCGCCCGGTGTTTCCGTAAAGAGTGAGCTGTAAAGTGGGGGTTGATCGCTGTCCAGGTCGACCAGAAACAAGCCACTGCCGCTTTCGGGGGCTGCCACGACAGCCAGCATACTCCAGTCCTTCAGCCCCCGATACAATGCCGCCATATCGCCCTGGCTCAACTGGTTGGGTTTGCAACAACCCAGTAGAAGGGCTTGCAGGTATGTCGCTTTGATGGTGTCGCCGCCGGACAGGGAGTCAGCAACGGGAAGGTCCAGCAGTTGCTGGCTATCAGCAAGAGCATAAAGCTGATGCAGTGTCAGCCAGCCATGCAGCTCTATAGAGTGGAAAAGCTGAAAGGTCTGCAGGGCTTTGCGCCCGGCATAAGTCAGGGCTCGCTGGATTGCTTCGCAGGCCAGGCGCGCTGGATTGATCCCTTGAATAGACTCGTGCTGCTGGATAGCCTGAATGGCGACAATCGAATAGGCGGTGGTCACCGTGCTGTACAGGCTGCCCGCCAGTTCTGCCATCTGTCGTGGCTCCTCCGGCATGACCAGAGGCTTGTTGAGGAATCGTTTGGTCAGATTAGACAGCGCCACGTCGAGTTTGGGCTGCAATACTTCCATGATGTTGTAGCGAATCTCAGGTGTGAGCTTTACATGGTTAAGGTCGCTTATGGCATGGCGCAGCTGTTGCGCCACCGAGCGCGTATTGGCGATGGGCAGACTCTGGACCCAGGCATGTGCTGCATCGGCATTAAGCTGGAATAGGGGGAAATCCTGCAGGTTCTGGGGGGGTATTTTTAGTTTGATCGATGTATTGCTAACCATATGTTCCAGGCTCGTTATCTTATTGCTGTTCAGGAACCTCTCCAGGGTAGAGTATCCTAAATACAACAGGGGTCGCCACTGCAATAATCCCGCATCTGCCATTGAGTAATACACTGGGGTATCATTAGCACCCTTTTTTAAGTAACAGAACGAGAGCATCATGGCGAACTACTCCACCAACGAATTCCGCTCGGGCCTGAAAGTCATGCTGGACGGCGATCCCTGTAGTATTCTTGATAACGAGTTCGTGAAGCCAGGCAAGGGTCAGGCTTTCAACCGGGTGAAATTGCGTAACCTTAAAACCGGGCGGCAGTGGGAGCGAACCTTCAAATCTGGGGAGACTCTGGAGGGGGCGGACGTTATGGAATGCACCATGGAGTATCTCTATACCGATGGTGAGTTCTGGTGTTTCATGGAGCCGGACACTTTTGAGCAGCACCAGGCCGACGCCAGGGCTGTGGGTGACGCTTACTTGTGGCTGAAAGAGCAGGACAGGTGTGAGGTCACGCTCTACAATGGCGCCCCGCTGTCTGTCGCGCCACCCAATTTTGTCGAGTTGGAAGTTGTTGAGACCGATCCTGGTCTCAAGGGCGATACCGCCAGTGGCGGCACCAAACCGGCCAAGCTCAGTACTGGAGCCGTGGTAAAGGTGCCGCTGTTCCTCAGCCAGGGTGAAGTGATCCGCATTGATACGCGCACTGGTGAATACCAGGGTCGCGCCAGCAAGTAGTGAACTGGAAGCCGGGGGCGGGTATCGGGCAGATTCAGGCGCGGGCGGCCCTGCTGTGCAAGCTTCGCCAGTTTTTCGCTGAGCGCGGCATCCTTGAAGTGGAGACGCCTTTGTTATGCGACAGTGGCGCCACCGATCCGGCTATCGAGCCATTGATGGTTGAGCGGGGTGCCTCCCTGCACCGGCCGCGATACCTGCAGACATCCCCTGAATATGCAATGAAGCGCCTGCTGGCCGCCTACGGTGAGCCCATCTTCCAGATTGGTAAAGCCTTTCGCGACGGGGAAGCCGGTACCCGGCACAACCCGGAATTCACTCTGCTGGAATGGTATCGCCCGGGTTTCGGGCAGCACCAGCTAATGGACGAGGTGGCTGACCTGGTGCGCCTCTGTCTGGGTGAACGGCCGCTGCAGAAGCGAAGTTACCGCCAGCTGTTTCTGGAATCGCTTGGAATAGACCCTTTCACAGCCTCTATTGGTGAACTGGAAGCTGTTGCCCGTGAACACCTCGATCCCGGCCCTTTGTCTGGTGACCGGAATTTGTGGCTGGATCTGCTGATGAGCCACTCGATTGAACCGCAACTGGCCGTGCTGGGGATGTGTTTTGTCTATGACTATCCGGCCTCTCAGGCGGCGTTGTCGTGTCTTGTCCCGGTTGATGATGTCATTGTAGGGCAGCGTTTTGAGCTGTATGTGGACGGGGTGGAGTTGGCCAACGGTTATTTTGAGCTCACTGATGCGGATGAGCAGCGGCAACGGTTTGAGCAGGATAATTTACGGCGGCGGGAATATGGGCTGTCTGAGCGACCGCTGGATGAGCGCTTGTTGGCGGCTATGTCCCACGGCCTACCCAGCTGTAGCGGGGTCGCGCTGGGGGTTGATCGGTTATTGATGTTGGTGACAGGGGCATTGGATATTCGGGAAGTACTGGCATTTGATTGGGAGCGGAGTTGACCAGGTTTTTGTACGGCACTTTATTGTGCCTGGGTAGCGGTGTGGTGCGGGGCTCGGGCTACTTACCTGCCATCTGGCTTTGTTCACTTAACACTGCTGGTCCGTAACCGGCGATAAATTCTCTGGGAAGTCGTCGTGGCTTACCAGTGCTCAACTCTATACACGTAAAGCGCATACTGGCGCGTAACAGGGTTGCTCCGTCATCGACACGGATGACCTGGAAGCGGCGCGTCATGCTCAGTTTCCGGTCCCAATCCATGATCCAGGTGCCGATGGTGACTTCCTCGCCTTCGCGGGAGGCCTGCAGGTAGTGGTATTCACTATGGGTGATGGCCATAGCTCGATCCAGCTGCCGGTAGCGTTGCAGATCCAGTCCCAGAGCGACTGAGTGAGACCATGCCACCTGCTCGCACCATTTTACGTAGACCGCATTGTTGGTGTGGTTGAGGCCGTCTATATCCCGG
The DNA here is from genome assembly GCA_003646415.1 of Gammaproteobacteria bacterium. GTDB lineage: Bacteria > Pseudomonadota > Gammaproteobacteria > Pseudomonadales > Halieaceae > JBALVO01. Next base: position 9,727 of record QNFS01000035.1, on the reverse strand, counting down.
GCGGTAACCCGTGTGCGCAGGATATGCGGATTGGGGTGATCCCAGAGCTGGCCCGGGTCTGTCATGTCTGGCCGGTGAGTGTGCGCTTTGCCTCGGCCTGTACGGGCTTCAAGGCAATATTCGCGAAGCCGTAGATAATGGCGATAACCGGGCAGAACAGGTTGAAGAAAGCGAACGGGGCATAGCTGATTGTGGCGACACCGAGAGTCGTGGACATATAGGCGCCGCAGGATGAATCGGCGCCGAACAGGTAAACGGAACAGGCCAGTAACGAGATCAAAAAGATGATCGGGGTCAGGGCCAGTACCAGGGTCAGTTCCGGGTTTTGCTGTTGGGGACTGCTCAAGTATGGTTGCTCTGGTTATCTGCATGGCGCTTGGTTTTGCCAGAATGCCCTAAATCGGAGGCCTGGTACAGTCAGTAGTCAGTAGTTGGCAGTCCGCTTTGTATATGGCTATACAGCCTTATGACACCGCAGTCGCGCGTGATCTTGAGCGGCTGGTGGAATGATGTGCCGTGGACTGACAGGTAATACCGGATCGGGATTCAGCAGGTGAATAAAGACCATTGTTCCAGCAACGAGGCAGCTGTGATAGAGTCGGCGGCTGCCCGAGATACTGGCAGCCAATACATACAACAGGTACGGGGGTACACACCGCTATGCGCATCGCCATTCCCAAGGAAACCCACCCGGGAGAAAACCGGGTACCGATCATACCGGACCACGCCGGGAAGTTGTGCAAGATGGGCGCCAACGTGCTTATCGAGTCCGGCCTGGGGACCGGTGCCGGCTTCACTGACACTGAATATGTCGAAGCTGGTGCCACTGTCTCCCAGGACCGCAATGAGTTGTTCAGCAGCGCCGACTTGCTGCTGCGCTTGCGCAAGCCAGAGCTGGACGAGGTTGCGCTGATGCAGCGCGGCTGTATCCATATCAGCTACCTGGACCCCTTCAACGAGCATGAGCTGGTCAATGCGCTCAAGGAGCAGGGGGTGACCGCCATCAGTATGGAGATGATTCCCCGCACCACCCGCAGCCAGAAGATGGATGCTCTCAGTTCCCAGGCCAACCTGGCGGGCTATGTGATGGTGATAGAGGCGGCGACCCACCTGCCGCGGATCTTTCCCATGATGATGACCCCCGCGGGCACCCTCAAGCCCGCCAATGTGTTCGTTATCGGCGCCGGTGTGGCGGGCCTGCAGGCCATCGCCACCGCTAAGCGCCTGGGCGCCAAGGTCACTGCCTTCGATACCCGCCCGGTGGTGGCGGAACAGGTACAGTCCCTGGGCGCCAAGTTCCTGGAAATCGATCTGGGCGAGACTGGCGAGACCGCCGGCGGCTACGCCCGGGAGCTGACTTCGGAGCAAGTCGCCATTCAGCGCCAGGCCCAAAAAGATGTTATCTCCAAATCCGACGTGGTGATTACCACTGCTCAGGTATTTGGCCGCAAACCGCCGGTACTGGTCACCAAAGATATGGTCGAGGGTATGGCCCCCGGCTCTGTTATTGTTGATATGGCCGCTGAAACCGGCGGCAACGTCGAGGGTTCAGTGCCCAATGAGATCGTGGAATGGGCCGGTGTGACCATTATCGGTAAGGGCAACCTGGCCGGTGAAGTGGCTCGTGACGCCAGCCAGATGTACTCCTCCAACCTGTACAACCTGGTGGAAGATAACTGGCACGAAGAACAACACATGTTTGCGGTGGATTTCGAACACGATATTCTGCCCGGCTGCATCATCACCCACGGTGGTGATGTGGTGAACGAAACCATTAAGAACATTCTGGAAGGGGGCGCCTGATATGATACCTGCTGAAGTTTTCCTGACATTTATTCTGATGTTGTCCATTTTCCTGGGCTTCGAACTGATCACCAAGGTGCCGGCGACCCTGCACACACCGCTGATGTCCGGCGCCAACGCCATCTCGGGTATTACCGTGGTGGGCGCCATTAGCCTGGCCGGTACCGGTGAACATGACCTGGCCAATTGGCTGGGGGCGTTGGCGGTAGCCCTGGCTTCCATTAATGTGGTAGGCGGTTACCTGGTTACTGACCGCATGCTTGCCATGTTCAAGAAGAAGGAGGGCTAGACGCTATGGATATTATGATCCAATTTGCCTATGTCGTATCCGGGGCCCTGTTTATTTATGGCCTGAAGCAACTGGGTTCTCCGGCGACCGCCAGGCGCGGTAACATGATCTCTTCCCTGGGTATGTTGGTTGCTGTAGTGGCGGCCCTGCTGGATCAGGGTATTGTCGATTTTCAGTGGATCGTCATCGGCTTCGTCGTCGGCGGCGCCATCGGCGGCGTGGCGGCACGCATGGTGCAGATGACCGCCATGCCGGAAATGGTGGCCCTGTTCAACGGGTTTGGCGGTATGGCCAGCCTGCTGGTGGGCTGGGCGGCACTGAATCCGGCCTCTGAGACCTTCACCCTGGTGACGATTATCCTGTCCATCCTGATTGGCGGCGTCACGTTTACCGGCAGCATGGTCGCCTATGGCAAGCTCAGTGAAAAAATAGACAGTGGCGCGATGTTGTTTAATGGCCAACAGGTGGTCAACAGCCTGATTGTGTTGGGTATCCTAGGCAGTTCGGTATTGTTCTGTATGTATCCGGGCGCCGGTTTTTGGCTGTTCCTGGTGATTGTGCTGTCCCTGGCATTTGGCGTGATGGTGGTTATTCCCATCGGCGGTGCCGACATGCCGGTGGTAATCTCGCTGTTGAACTCCTACTCTGGCCTGGCGGCGTGCGCCGCGGGCTTCGCGGTGGACAACAACATCCTGATCGTGGCCGGTTCCCTGGTGGGCGCCTCGGGCATCATACTGACGCAAATCATGTGTAAGGCGATGAACCGTTCCCTGGGCAATGTGTTGTTCAGTGGCTTTGGCAGCGGCACCGTGGAAGCGACCGCCGTGGACGGCGAGATCAAGCCCATTACAGTCGAAGACGCCTACTATGTACTGGAGGCGGCCAGCAACGTGGCCATCGTGCCGGGTTACGGCATGGCGGTGGCGCAGGCCCAGCATGTGGTCAAGGAACTGTGCGAACTGCTGGAGCAAAACGGCACTGAGGTGAACTTCGGTATCCATCCTGTGGCGGGGCGTATGCCGGGCCACATGAATGTATTGCTCGCTGAGGCGGATGTACCCTATGACCAGTTACTGGAGATGGACGACATCAACCCGCGCATGGAAAACGTCGATGTGGCCATTGTAATCGGCGCCAACGACGTGGTGAACCCGGCAGCGCGGGAGCAGCAGTCCTCCCCGATCTACGGCATGCCGGTGATCAATGTGGACAGCGCGCGCACGGTATTTGTCTTGAAGCGTTCCATGGCCTCCGGCTTTGCCGGCATCGAGAACCCGTTGTTCTACAAGGACAACACGCGGATGCTGTTTGGTGATGCCAAGGAGTCTATTGGCGGCCTGATCCGCGAATTTAACTGATCGAGCAGCTTTAGAAGCACTTTTAACGCCGGCCATTGTGCCGGCGTTTTTGTCTGAGCGACAAATCCGCCTGTTGGGTGATGTGGCGGACATCTCCAGGGATACCCTGGATGATTTGTCCCGGGTCAATCAGGAACGGAGAGATCGGGTGCGTTTGCTGGATCGGGAGTCCGTTCGCCGCTGATATCGCCATCGCGAAACTGCAAGCTGGCCAGGCGGGCATAAAGTGGGCTATTTAGCAGTAACTCTGAATGGGTGCCGGTGGCCACCAGTCGACCCTGGTCCAACACGGCAATGTTGTCCGCGTGCAGTATAGTTGAGAGCCGATGGGCAATGATGACCGTGGTGCGGTTGTGCATAAGCTTCTGCAGAGCCAGTTGTACCTGGTGTTCACTCTCGGTGTCCAGGGCGCTGGTCGCCTCATCCAGCAACAGGATTTTCGGGTCGTTGAGTATTGCCCTGGCCAGGGCAATACGTTGGCGTTGTCCGCCGGACAGTCGCACGCCCTGTTCGCCCAGATGACTGGCATAGCCTTCAGGCAGTTGCGAGATGAATTCGTGGGCATGGGCTGCCCGGGCGGCCGCCACGATTTCTTTGTCACTGGCATCGGGCTTGCCGTAGGCGATGTTGTAGCGCACGTCTCCGGTAAACAGGGCCGGTTGTTGTGGCACCAGTGCGATATGTTCGCGCAGTTGTAGCAGACCCAGCTCGCGAATGTCTATGCCATCCAGCAAAACCTGGCCTTGTTGCGGGTCGTAGAAACGCTGCAGTAGTTCGAATACGGTGGATTTTCCAGCTCCCGAAGGGCCTACCAGAGCCAGGCTTTTACCGGCCACTATCAACAGGGAAAACTCCTGCAGAGCAGCCAGCTGCGGGCGGGTAGGATAGGAAAAAGTGATGTGGGCCAGTTGCAGCTCCCCCCTGGCACTTGCCGTAGGTAATTCCCGTGTGCCGGGATCGTCGATAAGGCTGCGTGCGTTGAGCAACTCCACCAGACGCTCGGCGGCGCCGGCGGCCCGTTGCAGTTCGCCCCACACTTCAGAAACAGTCGCCACGCCGCTACCCACCATGATGGCGTAGAATACGAAGGCACCCAGCTCACCGCCGCTCATGCGGCCGCTGATAACGTCCTGGCCGCCTTCCCACAACATGCCGGACATGCCGACGAATAACAGCAGAATGGCGCCACAGATCAGCAGTGAGCGCTGCCAGATGCGTTGTCTGGCAATGGTGAAGGCCCGTTCCACTTCCTTGTCAAAGGCGGCAGATTCGAACTGCTCCCGAGTGTAACTCTGCACTACGCGTATATGCTGGATTATTTCCCCGGCGTAGCTGCCGACGCTGGCAATGCTGTCCTGGCTCTGGTTGGACAGGCGCCGCACACGCCGGCCGAATACCAGGATGGGCAGGAGTACCAGCGGTACCCCCACGGCGATTATAAGACTGAGTTTAAGGTTGGTGATGAACATCATCACCAGCGCCCCGGTCATTGTCAGGCTGCTGCGCAGGGCCATGCTGAAGGACGAGCCGATGATGGTCTGTAGCAGTGTGGTGTCTGTGGTCAGGCGCGACATGATCTCGCCGCTGCGGTTGGTTTCAAAAAACCCTGGGTGCAAGCGCACGATATTATTGAATACCGCCTTGCGGATGTCGGCGCTGATGCGCTCTCCCAGCCAGGATACCAGGTAAAATCGCCCGAAGGTCCCTACAGCGATAGCCGCGGCTATACCTACCAGCAGAATAATGGCAGCTCTCAAATCCTCACTGGTGCCGCCGCCAAGGCCCTGGTCTATCAGTACCTGCAAGCCCCTGCCCAGGGACAGGGTGGCGCCTGCGGTGAACAGCAGCGCAATACCGGCACCAGCGACGCGGAGTTTGTATTGTCGCAGGAGGCCCAGTATTGGGAATAGTGAGGGAAGCCCTTTTGGCCCGGGGGCAGGTTCAGGCGGATTGGACATCATTAATTTTCTTCTGTTTCCGCATCTTCCTGTTGGATAAAACGCCCGAAGAACACCCCGACTTCAAACAGTATCCACATGGGTATGGCCAGCAATGCCTGGGAGATGATATCGGGCGGGGTCAGCAACATGCCGAATATGAAACAGCCGACGATGATATAGGGGCGCTTTTTCGCCAGGTCTTGTGGTGTGGTAATGCCGGCCCATATCATAAGTACCGCTGCGATGGGGATTTCGAAGGCCAGACCGAAGGCAAAAAACAGCTTCAGTACGAAATCCAGATAGCTGTTGATGTCGGTCATCATGGTGATGCCTTGGGGCCCGACGCTGGTAAAAAACAGGAATATCAGCGGAAACACCACGAAGTAGGCGAAGGACGCACCCGCATAGAACAGCAGGATGCTGGACACCAGTAGGGGAATCGCCAGGCGCTTCTCGTGTTTATACATGCCCGGCGCGATAAAGCTCCATACCTGGTACAGCACGTAGGGTATGGCCAGGAAGATGGCTGTCACCAGGGTCAGTTTGAACGGTGTGAGGAAGGGCGAGGCCACCCCCGTGGCTATCATGGTTGCCCCTTCGGGAAGGAGTGTGCGCAACGGCTCAGAGACGAAAAAGTAGATCTCGTTGGCGAAGGGAAACAGGCAGAGGAATATGACCAGCACGGCCAGTATGGCGCGCAGTAATTTATCGCGTAACTCAGTGAGGTGAGCGATCAGCGGCAGGGGCTGGTCTGTGGGTTCCGGCTCGCTCATTCGGCGCTTTTTTCTGGCAATTTCTGACCGGTATCGGCTATGGAAGAGCCCTCCAGTGCCGGCTCGGACAGCGATTCTGTAGTCTCCTGGATATCCTGCCCGATACCTTCAGCTTGTTTTTTGAGTTGTTCACCGGTCTTGCGCAATTCCTGCATTACCGAGTCATCGTGCAACTCCTGCTGTACCTCCTGTTTGATGTCGTTGAAACCGCGTTTGATGCGGTTCAGCCACAGGTTCGCCGTCCGAATCGTCCCCGGAAGGCGCTCTGGTCCGATAACCAACAGGCCCACCACCGCAATGATGATGAGTTCAGCAAAACCTATGTCGAACATTCAGGTCTTACTTTTCCTTGCTGGCATCATCGGCAGAATTATCCGGTTGCGCATTGCCTGCCGGCTTTTCGGCTTCATTGTCGTCTGACATGGTTTTGCGAAAGCCCTTCACGGCGCTGCCAAGGTCGCTGCCCAGCGTACGCAATCGTTTGGTGCCGAACAGCATGATGACAATCGCCAGTATGATTAACAATTGCCAGATGCTTATTCCACCGATACCCATAATTACCTCCTGTAGCCTTTGTTTTATACAGAGCTATCCCTAGTGTATTTGCGCTAGTGTAAACTAGCGCGCTGCCTTTTCCTCAAGCCCGGAGATACCAAAGCGGCTGTCCAGACACTGAATCACCTCATTTACCTCTATTTCCAGATGGGAAAGCATCACCATACTGTGAAACCATAAATCCGCCACCTCGCCGATAAGGACGCTACGGCCCTCCCCCGACTCGGCATCTTTGGCCGCGATGATGACCTCGGTGGTCTCTTCACCCACTTTTTCCAGGATCTTGTTCAGGCCCTTGTGATGCAGGCTCGCCACGTAGGACTGCTTGGGGTCAGCCTGCCGGCGTTGTGCAAGAGTGGCGGCCAATTGTTCCAGCACATCGTTCATGTCTTTCTCCTGGTTGAGGGCTCTTTCCCATAGATCTCATCGGGGCGCATCAGGATCTCGTCGGTGACTCTTAAGTCACTGCCCTCCAACACCCGGTAAAAACAACTGCGCCGTCCGGTGTGACAGGCGATGCCGCCGACCTGCTCAACTTTCATCAATATCGTGTCAGCATCGCAGTCGATGCGCAATTCCTTCAAATGTTGTACGTGCCCCGACTCCTCACCCTTACGCCACAGGGCCTGGCGCGAGCGAGACCAGTAGATGGCGCGGTCCTCCCTCATGGTCAACTCCAGGGCATCGCTATTCATCCAGGCCAGCATCAATACTTCACCGGTCTGCCAGTCCTGGGCAATAGCGGGAACCAGTCCCTGCTCATTCCACTTGACCTGCTGTGTTAAGGCGCTGGGCTCAGTCATAACAATATTTCCGCTGGTGGTGCATTATGGCACATATTTTCAGGTACCCCTCGGCCACAGCAAACTCACAACCAGCGCCGCCAATAGCCAGCTGATAACTGGAGCGTCAGCCAATCGCTGCCAGGCGCCGGGGAAAACACTTATAGTGACCCCCACACAGGCGATGGCCGCCATCAGTTGACGGCGCTGCTGCTGCTTGTTTTTTTTATTCTCGCTCTGTAGTTCTTCAAGGCGTTGTTGTTGCCTTGTAAAATGCTGTTCGGCCGCGCGAGGTTGCTGCAGGTTGTCCAGCACCACATCGGGTAGTTGCGGTAGTTGTTCCAACCAGGATGGGGCTTGGCGCTGCAGGCGCTTGAGCACCGACTGTGGCGAATAGCGTTCCTGCACCCACTCTTCCAGGAAAGGTTGTGCGGTGTCCCACAAGTCGAGCTCGGGGTACAGCTGTCTTCCCAGGCCTTCGATATTGAGTAAGGTCTTCTGCAGTAACACCAGGGAGGGTTGTACTTCCATATCGAAGCGGCCGGCAGTGCGGAACAGGTAGATTAATAGTTGGCCAAAGGAGATTTCGCTGATGGGTCGTTCGAATACGGGTTCGCAGACCGTGCGTAATGCCGATTCGAAGTCCTGCACCCGGGTTTGTGGTGGTACCCAGCCGCATTCCACATGCAGTTGTGCCACCTCATGATAATCACGGTGGAAAATACCGAGTAGGTTGCGTGCCAGGTAGTACTGGTCTGCGTCACTGAGGCTGCCGACGATGGCGCAGTCCACAGCAATGAAGGTAGGATCGGCAGGGTCGGTGGCATCTACAAAAATATTGCCCGGATGCATATCTGCATGGAAAAAACTGTCGCGAAATACCTGGGTGAAAAATAGCTCTACGCCACGCTCGCCCAGTAGTTTGAAATTGATACCTTTGGCGCGCAGGGTGTCTATGTCGGTTACCGGTATCCCCGAGATACGCTCCATGGTAAACACATTGCGGGAGGTGTAATCCCAGTAGACCTCTGGTATATAGACCAGTTTGCTGCTCTCAAAGTTACGCCGTAACTGGCTGGCGTTCGCAGCCTCCCGGCCCAGGTCCAACTCATCCAGAATGACAAGTTTGTAGTCGGCTACCACTTCCACCGGTCGCAGGCGTCGCCCGTCGGGCAGGTATTTTGCTACCAGCCTGGCCAGGGTAAACATCAGTGCCAGATCTTGTCGAATGACTGGTTCGATATCCGGGCGCACCACCTTCACCACTGCTTTCTCCCCGCTGTGCAGGGTGGCAGCGTGTACCTGTGCTACGGAGGCAGAGGCCATGGGGGTGGGGTCGAATGTGGCGAACAGTTCTCCTACCGGTTTTCCCAGCGCCTTTTCGATAATGGCGATGGACTGCTGCCCGGGAAAGGGAGGGACATTGTCCTGTAACCTGGCCAGTTCATCGGCGATGTCTTCGGGCAACAGGTCGCGCCGGGTGGATAACATCTGTCCGAACTTGATAAATACCGGACCCAGTTCTTCCAGGGCGCGGCGCAGGCGCACACCTTTGGGTAGATCTGGCGCGCGGTACAGGCGCCATGGCAAAAGGCCCAGGGCAATCCGCGGGAGGGTGGGTAACAGGTCAGTATGAATGAACTCATCCAGCCGGTAGCGACCCACGGTTCGTAGAATTGTGGCCAGACGTAGAACACGAGACATGATTCAGCCCCGCGATGTCTGCATGTGATTTGTGCATTTTTCGCTCATGAGAGCTCCACCCGAACACTCTTTAGCCGCCAATTGTAACGCGATGCGCATATCGGGCTACAAGTCGAATTTCAGAACCTGCACATCGGGATCACGGCTGGCGCCTGCCTGGGTCATGCGGTCCAGGTAATCCTGCCAGCGCAACTGCTGCTCGATGCAGAGCTGGTACAGATAAGGCCAGGAGTAGAAGCCTGTGTCATGACCGTCGTCGAAGACCAACTGCAAGGCATAATTGCCCACAGGTTTGATGGCGCTGATGCTGACGTTCATTTTACCGGTTTGCAGTACTTCCTGGCCGGGTCCGTGGCCGCCAACTTCCGCGGAAGGAGAATATATCCGCAGGTATTCGCAACTTAGGGAGTAGCACTCCGATCCTGCATACTCCAATTCCAGTTCCCTGGATCGGGTATGTAGTGCGATGCTGACTGGCCTTTCCTGTTCGCTCATGGCCAGTTACAGAATAAAGCGGGATAGG
>QNFS01000034.1 GCA_003646415.1 Gammaproteobacteria bacterium | reverse complement strand
GGCAGTTCCAAAAACCTACCTTCAGCCGCATGCCTGTACTGATCGACTAAAACCATCATGCCCTCTGGTGTAATTGCAATGACATGCACCCAATCTGGAAACTCCACGACATAGTACTTGGGCATAATCCGGCCATCAGGAAGTTGGCACTTATCCTGACGTATACGAAATGGACCAAGCTTTGCCAGCTCTGTAGTCTCAAGTATTTTCCATTTTGACATGCACACCCCCTGGATAAGATGTTTAACCCTGGCTTTACACAAGACAAAGATCGTCGCTCCGTCTACACTAAACCTACCATTGTTTTCTGCTGCGAATCACTTGCCTGACTCGCCATTCAATAACTGTACGGGCTTTAGACATTATGAAGCACAGAGGAAGAATCGGTCTCGTTCGTCACGGCCAAACCTTCGCCAATATTGATAAAGTATGGCATGGCAATACCGATACTCAGCTCACTGAACTTGGCCACATTCAGGCAGAAAAGCTGGGACACCACTTTCACCACTATATGCAACCGGAGGTGATTTATGCAAGCCCCCTGCTACGTGCCAGGCTAACGGCACAAGCTATTGCCGACAAGTTTATGCTACCAGTTCATCTGGATCCACGGTTAATGGAGTTCAATCTCGGTGATTGGGAGGGCGCCACTTTTGAGTCCCTGGGCGGATCTGAAAATATTTTAGAACAGCTGGTTACGAATCCTGAATTTACCGCACCCAATGGTGAGTCACAAAATAGTGTAAAAAAGCGGGTTGTGGCCGCCATTGAAGAAATTGTGCATAAACACCCTGAGCAGAATATTGTTATTGTCGCCCACGGCGTAGCGATTGCTATTGCCCTGTCTCATTACCTTGAGGGAGACACCACCCTCTGGCCCAAATATACAAAAAGTAATACCGCTTTTTCGGAGCTTTGTCTGAATACCAACAAACTGATTAGTTATAACGAAACGGAACATCTTTCAGACGACAATCACCAGTAACCCTAAAGGAAGTGACGGCTATGTTGAATAAGCTAGATGATTTTCCGATACACCAGACTCCAGAGCCGCTTGCGCAGCCAGCAACCAGCGACCGTAATTTCTACGATCGCACCTGGTTCAACGGCTATAGCGAGGATGGCTTGTGGTACTTTGGCATCGGTATGGCTATTTACCCGCACCGGGGCATTCTTGACTGCGCATTTAGTGTGGTGGAAAAGGGGGGCCGCCAACACAGTTTTTTTGGCTCTTGTCGTGCGCCGCTGGAGCGTACCGAGATGCAGGTCGGCCCTTTTAAAATTGAAGTGGTTGAGCCGCTGCGGCGGGCTCGCGTTATTTTGGATGACAATCGCACCGGCCTGGCTTGCGATCTGACCTTTTCTGCTCGAACCTCCCCTATGCAGGAAGGAAGGCAGACACTGTGGAGCGGTGCCCGGCGTTTTATGGACGCCACCCGTTTTGATCAGTTTGGCCGCTGGTCTGGCCGGATTCGCCATCCAGACGGGGAAATCATCGTCGATGAGTCCAGCTGTCGCGGCACCAAGGACCGCTCCTGGGGTGTCCGTGGTGTCGGAGAGCCAGAATCCGGAGGTGCGCCACAACCTCAAGGCGGCATGTTTTTCCTTTGGGCCCCGCTGTTCTGGGAAGATCATATCTCCCACGCCATTTTCTTTGACGGACCCCAGGGGGAAAGTTTATGTAATGAGGGCATGATTATGCCCTTGTATCAACGTGAAGAGGCCATCCCCGGCACTGAAGATCCTGGCCTTCGGCAAATGGCCAGAGTCCATCACCGGCTTGATTATGTGCCTGGCACGCGGCTGGTGTCCTCAGCGGAAATCGATATGATCGATCTGCAGGGAAGTATCCGCACGATCTCTCTGCAACCTCTCCTTAAATTTCAGATGAAAGGTCTCGGTTATTTCCACCCTGAATGGACGCAGGGCGCCTGGCAAGGTGAAATGGAAATTGGCGGCGAGTCATTTGACCCTGAATCGATTGATCTGCTGGAGGCTCCAAATATGCACGTGCAGCAGGTGGTGCGCGCCAGTGATGGTAAGCGGCAGGGTATCGGGGTGCTCGAACATGCGTGCTTTGGCCCCTATACACCTTATGGATTCAAGGAGTTTTTCGATGGAGCCGGAACATGAAAAAGCCTCCCCTGATTGCAGATCCCGACAAGGTAACACCCGGGTGGCTCAGTAAGGTGCTTCAGCATGCCGGTTATGATGTCATTGTAAAATCGGTTAACACGCAACAAATTGGCACCGGACAGATGGGGCGATGCTTCCTCTATACATTGGAGTTGGAAGGTGATGAACGGGCGCCGACATCACTGGTTGGAAAATTCAATAGTACCGACCCGGCGACACTCGACATGGCGGGCGAGACTGGTGTTTACGCCAGTGAGGTGGGTTTCTATCGAGACCTTGCAGCAGACCTGCCAATTTCTACCCCCCGTTGCTATTTTGCGGACATCGATCAGGAAAAAAGAAACTTTTCGCTCATACTGGAAGATATGTCTCCGGCTTCCCAGGGTGACCAGATGGAAGGCTGCTCAATATCTGTTACCCGCGAGGCGGTGTCGGCACTGGCCGCAATGCACGCAGCGACCTGGAATGATGATTCACTGCAAGACTTCGCCTGGCTCCAGTCCCTGCAGCCTCAGCAGGAAGATTTTTACCTGGGACAGCAGTCCGCCACACCGGAATTTCTGCAGCGCTTTGCCCACCGTCTCGAGCCAGAAGTTGTCACCCTGATCGAACGAATGGTGGACAATTGCCAGAATCTGGTTACTTGTTTAGCCGAGCAGCCGCGTGCTCTTATTCATTGGGATTACCGTGCGGATAATCTATTGATCAATGAACAGCAACACCCTCCCGCCGTCACAGCGGTTGACTGGCAAACGGTGATGTTTGGCGCACCGTTGCAGGATGTGGCCTATTTGGTTGGCGCAAGCCTGAAAACAAATGTACGCCGCGAACACGAACAGGCATTGGTAACAGACTACTACAAGAACGTGATTGAAAAGGGTGTCACCGGCTACAGCCTGGAGCAATGTCGGCGTGGCTATCAACTGGGTAGTTTCTCAGGCCTGACCATGGCTGTCAGAGCTGCCACCATGGTCGTTGAAACAGAACGGGGCAACGAGATGTTCACGACCATGGCCAGGCGTCACGCACGGCAAATACTGGACCTTGGTGCAGATAACTTACTTTAGTGCCAAGCTATTTCGCCCACACCAGCAGGCGGTTATTCGCGGGCATCTCGTGATCCCCCTGTAATTCAAAGCCCGCACCCGCAGCGAGTCGGTCCACATCCTCAAAATGGCGTATCGCGCTGCCTGTGGACTTCTGCGCCAGCCACTGGTCAAAGCGAGCGTTGCTGTCGCTGGTGTAGCGGCCGTTGTAGTTGAAGGGGCCGTAAACGGCGAGCACGACGTCATTTCCCGCGGTGCGTCCATGGCGGCCCTCCGGGATACGTCGCTATTTGGCCGAGGGTGGAACATCCCGGGTAAACACCAACTCCCGGGCGCTGGACTCGGCCTTGTTGTAGCAGTAACCGTCCGTTTTGAATCTCCGCATACCATCCGGCTCATTCAGCTCATTCTCGATGATAAATCGGGCCATCTGACCCCTGGCCTTCTTGGCATAGAAACTGATGATCTTGTATTTTTCTCCCTTGAGATCCTTGAACACCGGCGTGATGATATCGGCATCCAGTTGCCTGGCCTGTACAGACTTGAAATACTCGTTGGAAGCGAGATTCACCAGCACTTTTGAACCGCACTTCTGCAGTTGGGTATTGAGCGCCTCCCTGATGGAATCACCCCAGAACTCGTACAGGTTACTGCCCCCACGATTGGCGAATTTCAGCCCCATTTCCAGGCGGTAGGGTTGCATCAGGTCCAGTGGACGCAGCAGACCGTACAGGCCTGACAGGATGCGCAAATGCTTCTGGCAGAAATTGAGTTGCGCCGTGCTCAGGGAGCCTGCGTCCAGCCCGGTATAGACGTCACCCTTGAACGCCAGCAGGGACTGCTTGGCGTTGTCCAGGTTGAAAGGCAGCCCCCAGTTCATAAAGCGCTGGTGATTGAGCTCGGCGATGTTTTCACTCACGCCCATCAACTGTCGAATATCATCGGGGCTTAGCGCGCGCGCATCTTCAACCAGCTGTGCAGAGCGCTCAATAAACTGGGGCTGAGTCGCCTTGCGCGTGGTCGGCAGAGTATCGAAATCCAGTGTCTTGGCCGGAGAAATGACAGTCAACATTTACTTGTGTCCGTATCGGGAGTGGGGCGCAATAACTTTTCACCTCTGGGATTGGGCTATGATACCCTGCGCCCCAATAATCAAAAAGACTTATCCGCCATGCCCTTCCTGCACGCCTGTGTGCATTACATCGATGCCTTTACCGACCGCAGCGGCCGCCTGCTGGCCTGGTTCGCCCTCGGTATGGCGCTGGTAACGGCCCTGATCGTCGTCCTGCGCTACGGGTTCAATATCGGTTCCATCATGGCCCAGGAGGCGGTGATCTACATGCATGGCGGCCTGTTCATGCTGGGCGCCGCCTATGCGCTGAAAACCGGCGCCCATGTGCGGGTGGACATTTTTTACCGCGACTTCAGCCCACGTGCGCGCGCCTGGGTAAACAGCCTGGGGGGTATCGTGTTCCTGCTACCCCTATGCACGTTCATCTGTTTTTCCAGCTGGAATTATGTGGCCGAGTCCTGGGCCATCCGCGAGATATCTCCGGAACCGGGCGGAATTCCCGCCGTGTTTCTGCTAAAGAGCCTGATTCCCCTGATGGCGGTCAATCTCTTTTTGCAGGGTCTGGCCGAAACCCTGCGCAGCGCCCTGGTATTAGTAGGGGAACAGCCTTAATGGCTGAATATACCTCCCTCTACATGTTCCTGGCAGTGTGCCTGCTGTTGATGCTGGGCTACCCTGTGGCCTTCACCCTGGCGGGCACCGCACTGGCTTTCGCCGCGGGTGGAATTCTGGCCGGAAGCTTCGACCCCGATTTCCTGGCCGCCTTGCCCGGCCGCATATTTGGCACCATTAGCAACACCACTCTTATCGCGGTACCCCTGTTCATTCTGATGGGGGTGATCCTGGAAAAGTCCCGGGTGGCGGAGGAATTGCTGGGCAGCATGGCCAAAGTGTTTGGCGGACTGCGGGGCGGACTGGGTATCTCGGTGGTGGTGGTCGGTATGTTGCTGGCGGCCAGCACCGGCATCGTCGGGGCCACGGTGGTTACCATGGGGCTATTATCCCTGCCCAGCATGCTGCGTTCAGGCTACAGCCCGTCTCTGGCCGCGGGCACTATCTGCGCTACCGGCACCCTCGGTCAGATCATCCCCCCGTCCATTGCCCTGGTACTGCTGGGTGACATCCTGTCAAGCGCCTACCAGCAAGCCCAGTTAAACATGAGCATCTTCAACCCCAAGACCGTCTCAGTGGGCGACCTGTTTACCGGCGCTATGCTGCCGGGCCTGGCGCTGGTGGCAATGTACATTGTTTACCTGCTGATCTACGCCCAGATCAAACCAGAGTCCGCTCCCGCCGCGACCGGTGAACGTGCCGGTGCCGGGGAGATATTGAAGGGCCTGCTACCGCCCCTTACCCTCATTCTGGTCGTGCTGGGCTCCATTCTGGCCGGTGCGGCCACACCTACCGAGGCCTCCGGTATTGGCGCGGTCGGCGCCCTGATCCTGGCACTGGGCAAAGGCCAGATGGACCTGAAACGACTCCGGGAAGTGGTGATAAACACCATGGAAGTCACCTGCATGGTGTTCATGATCCTGGTTGGCGCCGCCGTTTTTTCCCTGGTATTTCGCGGTTTTGGCGGGGAAGAGCTCATCCAACAGTTTTTCCAGGGCCTGCCGGGCGGCGTCATGGCCGCAACACTGGTCGTTATGTTGGTAATCTTCCTGTTGGGATTTATCCTGGATTTCATTGAAATAACCTTTGTGGTGGTGCCCATTGTCGCCCCCATACTACTGACCATGGGGGTGGACCCGATCTGGCTGGGAATTATGATCGCCATGAACCTGCAGACCTCATTCCTTACTCCGCCCTTCGGCTTTGCCCTGTTCTACCTGCGCGGCGTGGCTCCGGAGTCGCTACCGACCATTGCTATCTACCGGGGAGTGATTCCCTTTATAATCATCCAGATACTGGCCATGGCGGCACTGTGGTTCTGGCCGGTGCTGGCTACCGGTTTGCCAGCCCTGCTTAAAAACTGACGCAAGTAGAAACACCCCCCCAGACAAGAGGAAGAACTCAGGTACAACTCATGAACGATATAGACATTACACCGATACCCCAGGGTAATCTCGCCCTGCAGACCGTCGCGATGCCCAAGGACACCAATGCCAGTGGCGATATTTTTGGTGGCTGGCTACTGTCCCAGATGGATATCGCCGGGATGATTACAGCGAGTGAAATGGCCGGCGGCAGGGTTGCCACCGTGGCCATCAACAGTATGTCATTTCTGACCCCGGTGCACGTGGGCGCCGTGGTCTCCTGCTACTGTGACGTGCTGGAAGTCGGCCGCAGCTCGATTCGAATCGTTGTGGAGGTGTGGATCAACTCACCGCATGACGGTGGACCCCTCAAGGTAACAGAGGGAGCATTTGTTTTTGTCGCCATTGACAAGAACGGTCGCACGCGAACTATCCAACCCTGATCCCACCTCCTGGTGAACAGGCATGGAATACCGTGACAGCCGGTTATTCTACCGGACTGTCCATCGCCTGGTCCCGGGCATTAATGTAGGCCTGTTCAGAAATATGATGGTAGGCACGCACACTGTCATAAAATTTTTTGTATGAGGCATAGACTTTGGCTGCCATCGGGTCCGTGTCCACCAGTTTTTGCATAGCGACCTCGCTGGAGCGCCACAGTGCCCGCATCACATCATCAGGCATACGCCGCAGTTGCACGTCGTGCTCATCTACCAGCACCCGCAGGGCGTCATTGTTACGTGCGGTATACTCGTCGAGCATTTCCTGGTTGACCGCCCTGGCCGCGTACTTCACGATGGCGCGCAGGTCGGGCGGCAAGGCCTCCATAGACTCCCTGTTAACGATAAGCTCCAGAGTGGAGCCGCCCTCATGCCAGCCGGGATAGTAGTAATACTTCGCCACCTCGTGAAAGCCCAGGGCGAGGTCGTTATATGGCCCCACCCACTCCAGGGCATCGATAACCCCGGTTTGCATGGAGGTATACAGTTCTCCGCCCGGAATGCGCACAGCGGTTCCACCCGCGGCGACAAACACTTCCCCCGCCAGGCCCGGTATGCGCATCTTCAGACCTTCAAAATCCTCAATCGAGTTAATTTCCCGGTTAAACCACCCCGCCATTTGTACACCCGTATTACCCCCCGCCAGGGGAACCAGGTTGAACGGCGCGTAAGCTTCCTGCCACAGCTCCAGCCCCCCTCCGAAGTGTAACCAACCGTTCATTTCCTGGGCAGTCAGGCCGAAGGGTACCCCGGTGAAAAACACCGATGAAGGCACCTTGCCCTTCCAGTAATAGGCCGCTCCGTGCCCGGCATCCACCACATGCTGAGACACAGCGTCGAACACCTCCATAGCCGGCACGATTTCCCCGGCACCGTACACATGCACGGTGAGCCGGCCGTCGCTCATCTCTTGCACGTAGCGGGCGAAATTTTCTGCAGCCGTACCCAGGCCGGGGAGATTCTTGGGCCAGGTCGTAACCATCTTCCACTCGAATCGTTCGTTGGAAACCTGGCCATCGATAGCGCCCGGGTGGCTAAAGCCACGATCCTCTTGCGCCTGATCCGCCGCCCACAGGCCGAACACGACAACCAACGCGGCCACCAGCAACAAAATGACCAGGGGGGTGTAGCGCTTTTCCAGGGAGGCTGTGCCCATGCTTTTTTCCATCTGTAACAACTTTTACATTAACTGCAGATTGGCATATTGCAGCACCAGCCACTTGCTACCCTCGGCATCAAAATTGACTTCCACCCGGGCGCTGGCACCGCGTCCCTCAAAGTTTAGCACGACCCCTTCACCAAATATCTGGTGGTACACGCGCTGACCCAGATAGAGTTCAGTGTCGGGTACCTGCGCCTGGGTGATATTGCTCACGGGCCGTGTCACCGTCGTGTGCAGGCGCACTTCCTGCAGCAATTGAGCTGGAATTTCCCGGATAAAACGCGAGGGAGTATTAAAATTTTCGCTGCCGTGCAGGCGCCGGCTCTCGGCATAGGTGATCACCAGCTTCTCCATCGCCCGGGTGATACCCACGTAACACAGGCGACGCTCCTCCTCCAGCCGCCCGGGCTCCTCCAGTGACATGCGATGGGGAAACAGGTTTTCCTCCATGCCCGCCAGAAATACCAAGGGGAACTCCAGGCCCTTGGCAGAATGCAGTGTCATCAGCTGCACGCTGTCCTCGTGTTCATCCGCCTGGGCATCCCCGGCATCGAGGGCCGCACTGTCCAGGAACTGCTGCAACGGCGATAGGTCGTCACCTTCAACGGTAAACTGTTTGCCGGCGCTGACCAGTTCCTCCAGGTTCTCTACCCGGGCCTGGCCCTTCTCACCCTTTTCCTTTTCGTGGAAGGCAATCAACCCCGAAGCCTGGATCACGTGTTCCACCACTTCTGCCAGCGTCAGCTCATCGGTGCTCGAGTCCAGCTCATTGACCAACACGACAAATCCTTCCAGGGCGGTCAGGGCGCGTGCCGGCAGCAACTTTTCTTCGATCACCGCGGTGATCGCCTGCCACATGGAAATATCCCTGCTGCGGGCGCAGGTTCGCACTATGTCCAGGGTCTTGCTGCCGATACCCCGGGGCGGCGTGTTGATCACGCGTTCAACCGCGGCATCGTCTGGGCGATTGCGCAACAGGCGCAGATAAGCCAGGGCATTGCGAATCTCCAGGCGCTCATAAAAGCGCTGTCCGCCATAGATGCGGTACGGCACAGCTGCGCGAATCAGCGCCTCCTCCAACACCCTGGACTGGGCATTGGAGCGATACAGTATGGCGACCGATGAGCGGTTATTGCCACCCTCCAGCCACTGCTCTATCTGTTCGACAATAAAACGGGCCTCGTCCTGTTCATTAAATCCCGCGTACAGGGTGATCGGCTCTCCAGGCTCCCCCGCCGTCCACAACTCTTTGCCGAGGCGGCCCGTGTTGTAGGCTATGACGCCATTGGCCGCCTGCAGGATGGTTTCGGTGGAGCGATAGTTTTGCTCCAGTCGCACCGTGTGGGTTGAGGCGAAATCCTCGGTGAAACGCTGGATATTCTCGATCTTCGCCCCGCGCCAGCCATAAATGGACTGGTCGTCATCGCCCACGGCCACCACCGGAATGTCCCGCCCGGCCAATACCCGCAACCAGGCGTACTGAATCGTGTTGGTATCCTGGAATTCATCAACCAGAATCTGTCGAAAGCGACCCTGGTAGTGCCGCAGCACTTGCGGGCTCTTCAGCCAAAGCTCATGGGCGCGCAACAGCAGCTCGGCAAAGTCCACCATGCCGCCGCGCTCACAAGCCCCTTCATAGGCGCGATACACCTGCAGCATGGTCTGGCCGAAAAGGTCGCCGTGAGGCACATCGATGTGTGACGAACGCAAACCCTCGTCCTTGTGCCCGTTGATATACCACTGTGCCTGCTTGGGGGGCCAGCGGGACTCATCCAGTTCCAACTCCCGGCATACCCGTTTCACCAGGCGCAGCTGGTCATCGCTGTCGAGGATCTGGAAATTCTGCGGCAGCCCCGCTTCCTTCCAGTGAGCCTTGAGCAGGCGATGGGCGAGACCATGGAAAGTCCCGACCCACATACCGTGGGCGGGAATGTGCAGCATTTCCTCAATACGGCTGCGCATCTCCCGGGCGGCCTTATTGGTAAAAGTCACCGCCAGAATTGACCAGGGAGAGAAGTCCTCGGCCCGTATCAACCAGGCAATGCGATGTACCAGAACCCGGGTCTTACCACTACCGGCACCCGCCAGTACCAGCATATTCCGGTTTTGCGCGGCCACCGCGTCGCGCTGGGCATCATTCAGGGGAGAGAGAATATCTGTTACATCCATAGGACCATTCTAACTAAATTAGTGACGACTGTGCTGGATAATAAGCCCCTGGCTAACAGAGTTTAATGAGGCAAGGAAATCGCTAATCGTGTCTGTTACTATTCAGGCTGATTCTTGCACTGCGCAGGCACTGTTGACCCATGCATAATAACGATAGCGATCATCAGGATACCACTAGCGAACCCGATGGGAAGCACCTCCCGGGATTTAACTCTGACAGCTCCGGCGATGGAGCCCCGCAAGAACAGCGCCGCGAGCCGGTTTTTTCCGGCTTCGATGAGGAGGACAATTACGAAGAACCTGACCGGGATACGGATTGCGCCTCGAGCTACCATGAGGAGAACCCGGAAGATGAAGAATTCGACGAGTTGCTGCGGGATGCGGATGACTTCACTCCCCAGGAGGACATAAAGTGGGATGAGCCGGGGCGCGATGACAACTGGGAAGAACCCGACCAGGAGTTCGAGGCGGAGGCGGAGGCGGAGCAAACCAGCATACACTATGCGCTCACCTCCGAAGAAGAGGAGGAGGAAGAACAAGACAACAACGAGTGGGACGATGAAGAGGGCTATTTCGAGGAGGATGACGGAGACTTCCAAAAATTGCCGTTGGGTTTAATTGTAGTCGCGATTGTAGCGCTGCTGTTGCTGGCAGCGGGCGGTTATGGCGTCATACAACAACGCTCGGCAACCCAGGAAGAAATACGCAAACTGCAAGCCACCCTCGCCACAGCAGCAAGCCCGGCTGAAGTCACCGCCAGCCGCGATGCCATGCGCGAAGTGCGAGAGCGTAATACAGAACTGCTGGCGGCTGTGGATGCGCTGACCCTGGAAAACCGCCGCCTGGCTGACACGGTAGCCGGGCTGGAATCCCAACGGGCGGCACAGCAGGCCGCCCTGGATAAACAAGCTGTTGTCGCTCCGCCGGCCGCACCTAAACCGGCCACACCTAAACCGGCCGCACCCCAGCCAGTGGCTGCACCTGAGCCAGCCACACCCAAATCCACCGCTCCCATAGCTGCCGGAGGAGGTGTCTGGTTCGTTAACTTCAGCTCCTATGACCAACGCACTACTGCCGAAAGCTGGGCAACCAAACTAAAGCCGGATGCCGGTAAGGTTGTAGTTACTACCGGCAACAAGGGGGACGCGATTGTTTACCGGGTACGCGTGATCGGATTGACCAGTCGGGAGTCGGCGGAAAAAATTGCCCGGCAACTGGAAAGAGAGTACGGCCTGACCAAACTCTGGGTTGGCCGGCAGTAAATACGCGCACTGCTCACCCAACCTGGCAGGAGCGCTTTGTCCTGTTAATGTTTTTTTGCTTGAAACTGGTGAGAAAAATTATTATGAATAAAATCAGACTAGCATTGTTGGGCCTGGCCCTGGGCAGTACCGTAAGTGTCGCCGGGGAATGTGTACCGCCAGAGCCGCCTACCGTGCCCAATGGTGACAGCTCCTCCATGGAACAAATGCTTGCAGGGCAAAAAACCGTGAAGACATTCCAGGCCGCTAACCTCGAGTATATGGCCTGTCTGGAACCCCAGATTACCGCTGCTCAAACCGAGCTTGAATCCGGTTCCAAAGAGGCCTCAGCTGCCGTCAAAGAACTCGAAGAGCGCTATAACGAGGCTGTTTCAGTAGAAGAAGGGCTTGCGGAAAAGTTCAATGCTGCGATACGCGCATACAAGGCAGCAAATCCCAGGTAGTCCTCCATAATCCTAGAAACTGCACTCCTAGCCGAATAAATTTTGAAGAAAGCCCCACGGGCTCTTGCTGTATGCCACCGAGACAATATAAGCGGCAGCTAACAGGGCCAACAGCCACGCATTCACCCTGGTCTTCCTGGATTTGCCAAAGCGCAAGGCCACCATACCGAGCCCGATATACACCAGCAGGGCTATAATTTTTGCGATGAGCCAGCCGGACTGCAATGGTGACATGTGCCAGATCAGCAACATACCCACGGCCGAGGCCAATAGCAGGGTATCGATTATGTGGGGTAGCACCTTTGAATACCTGCGTCGCAACAGGGGGCTACCGGTCAGCATCCAGTAGCCGCGCAGGGTAAAGCCCGCGATAGAGAGAAATGCACAACCCATATGGAGGTGCTTCAGGGCCTCAAACAGCGTCACTATACGTTCACTCCACCGTGACCGATTTCGCCAAATTTCGTGGTTTGTCCACATCCGTACCCTTTTGCACTGCCACATGATAAGACAGCAACTGCAGGGCCACGGTATAGACTATGGGCTTGATCACCTCAGGACAGTGCGGCATGGGCAAGACCTGTACCCGGGGTTCGTTGACGAAATTTGCCTCGCGGTCAGCAAAAACAAATAACTCCCCTCCCCGGGAGCGCACTTCCTCCAGATTGGATCTGAGTTTTTCCAGCAATTCGTCGTTGGGTGCAACTGCCACCACCGGCATATCGTCATCCACCAACGCCAGCGGGCCGTGTTTAAGCTCTCCGGCGGGATAGGCCTCCGCATGAATATAGGATATTTCCTTAAGCTTCAAGGCACCTTCCATGGCGATGGGGTAGTGGATGCCGCGCCCCAGGAACAAGGCATGTCGCTTGGGGATAAATGCTTCCGACAGCTTCTGGATAGCAGCATCAAGCTCCAGGGTTTGCTGCACGTAGTCGGGTAGCTTTTGTAAGGCCGATAACACTTCATGTTGCCGGGTCTCTGGTAAGGAACGGCGCCGACCCAGTGCCAATGTCAGCATAAGCAAAGCCACCAACTGGGTGGTGAAGGCCTTGGTCGAAGCAACCCCGATTTCGGCCCCCGCCTGGGTCAGAAATACCAGGTCACACTCTCGCACCAGGGAGCTGTTGTCTACATTGGCAATCACCAGGCTGCCGATGAACTCGCCCTCCGCCGCATTGCGCAGGGCCGCCAGGGTATCGGCCGTCTCACCAGACTGGGAAATGGCGACTAGCAGCGTCCCCTCGTGCTGAACCCGTTTGCGGTAGCGAAACTCGGATGCCACCTCCACTTCACAGGCAACACCCGCCAAATCTTCCAGCCAGTGGCGCGCCACTAAGCCCGCATGAAAGCTGGTACCACAGGCGACAATCTGTACATTTTTAACCCGGTCAAACAGTGCGGCGGCACCCGCGCCAAAGCTGTCATCAATTACCGGCTGCTCGGCGGCGACAGCGAATGTCGCCGCCAGTGCGCGTGGTTGCTCGTAGATCTCCTTGATCATGTAATGATCAAAATCGCCCAGGTCGACAACCTCCAGCGCCTGATCGATCCGGGTCTGATCACGCTCAACCGGAGTGCCGTCAGCGGCGAAGATCTGCAGGGAAGACGCCGTCATCTTGACCACATCTCCCTCTTCCAGATAAATAAAGCGATCGGTCACCTGCCGCAATGCCAGCTGATCCGAAGCCAGGAAGTTTTCACCAATGCCCACGCCTATCACCAGGGGGCTGCCTCGCCTCGCTGCGACCACCTCGCCCGGGTGCTCAACATCCACCGCCGCCAGGGCATAAGCTCCCTCCAGGCGTTCTACCGTATCCTGCATTGCCTGCAACAGGGACCTGCCGGCCAACAGCTGATGGTGCAACAGATGAACCACCACCTCACTATCGGTAGCCGATGAGAACTCATAACCCACCCCAACCAACTCTTCTCGCAGAGCGATATGGTTTTCAATAATGCCATTGTGCACCAGAGCCACCCGCTGCCCCGATATATGCGGATGGGAATTCACCCCGGAAGGCTTGCCGTGGGTGGCCCAACGGGTGTGAGCAATACCGGTACAGCCAAAATAGGGCTGCAGTTTCTGGGCTTTTTCCAATTCGCTGACTTTGCCCTGCTGCTTGTGCAACTGCAGGTTGTGCTCGTTGTCTATCAGCGCCATACCGGCGCAGTCATACCCCCGATATTCCAACCGGCGCAGCCCCTCCAGTAAGATTTCGGATACTTCCCGCCGCGCTGTCGCGGCCACGATGCCACACATAGTCAGTCCTTGTTTTCCTGTTTGCCCGGCCGCTGCCAACCCTGGATATTGCGCTGTCTGGCGCGACTGACTGCCAGCTCTTCCTGGCTCACCGCCCTGGTTATGGTAGATCCCGCAGCCACAAAGCCCTGCTCGGCTATCTTCAGCGGTGCGACCAGCGTGCTGTTGGAACCCACAAAAACACCGGCTCCGATCTCGGTTTTATGCTTGTTCACGCCGTCATAATTGCAGGTGATAGTACCGGCACCTATATTCACCCCGGGGCCCATGTCGCAATCCCCGATATAGCTCAGGTGATTGACTTTACTGCCGACGCCTAAAGTGGTTTTTTTGGTCTCCACGAAGTTGCCTACCCTGGCACCATCACCAAGCACGGTACCAGGGCGCAGGCGGGAATAGGGCCCCACGCTGCACTCCCTGCCTACAACCGTATCCTGCAGGTGACTCATGGCCAGAATAGTCGTGCCGTTGTTTACTGTCACGTCCTTGAGCACGCAATTTGGACCAATGATCACACCATCACCCAACGTCACCTCGCCCTCAAACACCACATTGATGTCGATACTGACATCATCGCCACAAGTTAGTTTGCCGCGAACGTCCAGGCGGGCGGCATCGGCAATGCTCACGCCCTGGCGCATCAATTGCTCAGCCTGACGACGCTGGAACTCTCGCTCTACCTGATTGAGTTGTACCCGGTCATTGACCCCTAGAATCTCCAACTCAGAGCCCGCTTCGCTGGAGGCGACCACTTTGCCCTCTGCCACCGCCAGGCTCAGAACATCGGGGAGGTAGTATTCGCCCTGTTGGTTTTCATTGTTAACCCGGGGCAGGTATTCCTGGAAATCTCTTGCTGGTGCGGCCATAAGGCCGGTATTGATTTCGTGGATTCGCCGCTGGGACTCCGTTGCATCCTTGTCCTCCACCACCCCGACCAGGGCACCATGCTCGTCCCGCAGAATCCGGCCATAACCCTGCGGATTTTGCAGCACCGCCGTGAGCAGCGCAGGGCCATGCCTGGCCTGGTCCACAAGGCTGCGCAGGGTAGACAATTCGGTAAGTGGGACGTCGCCATAGAGAACCAGTACGATACTGTCGCTGGCTATTGCCGGCAGCGCCTGGATAACAGCATGCCCGGTGCCCAACCGTTGCTCCTGAGTCACCCAGTTAAGGGAGTATTGGGACAAGGCCTCCTCTACCAGTTCGCTACCATGGCCGATCACCACATGAATTGCCTCGGGATCAAGTCCCAACGCCGTTTGTATCACGTGTTCCAGCAACGGCTTGCCGGCAACGGCGTGCAATACCTTGGGAAGAGCAGATTTCATTCGCGTACCCTGGCCTGCGGCCAGGATCACAACTTCGAGTTTCATAATAACGGCGTTTCCATCGGGCTATCGAGGGTAAGTACTTTCATTACACCGAATAGTATTATGCTCAGCGGGCATTACAACGCCAATCATCATAATTGTGACAGGGTTATCACGAACAGGGCTGTGGGGCTCAGGCCTCCCATTCCCCTTAATTAAAGGAAATGGGAGGCCTGAGCCCCAGTTTGACCTTTTTGGTATTGAATACTGCCATAGGTAGCTGCTTTCGGGAGTTTTTTGCCTTGCAAAGGCGTGAAGTTCCAACTGAGCATGGCAAAAAATTCCCGGAAGCGGCGGGGCGATACTTAGTTTAGCCCCGTCCCGCCCGATTGCGCATTTTGCGCAGGGTCGCCAACTGGGCTGCGGCTTCCGCCAGCTGCGCGGAGGCGCGACCGTAGTCGAAATCACCGGTCTGGTTGGCCAGAGCGTGCTCCGCTTCCTTGCGCGCTTCCTCAGCGGCCGCCTCGTCCACATCGTGGGCGCGAATCGCTGTGTCGGCCAGGATGGAGACCACACCGGGCTGCACTTCCAGGAAACCACCCGACACATAGTACACCTGTTCGTCACCTTCCTGGGTCACGATGCGCACAGGACCGGGCACCAGGGAGGTCAGCAGCGGCGCATGTCCGTAGCTCACACCCAGTTCACCCAGATCACCGGTTGCCACCAGCATTTCGACCAGTCCGGAGAAGATTTCTTCTTCGGCGCTGACGATATCGCAGTGAATTGTCATTGCCATATTTCTGGCCTCTTAAAAAATGCTCCGACTTACAGGCTCTTGGCTTTCTCGACAGCTTCGTCGATGCTGCCAACCATATAAAAGGCCTGCTCCGGGAGATGATCATACTCACCCGCAAGGATGCCATTAAAGCCGGCAATGGTGTCCTTTAAAGACACGTACTTACCGGGAGAACCGGTAAAAATTTCCGCCACGTGAAAAGGCTGGGACAGAAAGCGCTCGATCTTACGCGCGCGACCCACCGTCTGCTTGTCTTCCTCAGACAATTCATCCATACCCAGAATGGCGATAATGTCCTTCAACTCTTTGTAGCGCTGCAGTACAGACTGCACGCCACGGGCGGCGTCATAGTGCTCACTACCGATAATCAACGGATCCAGCTGCCTGGAGGTGGAGTCCAGTGGATCAACCGCAGGGTAAATACCTTTTGCGGCGATGTCCCGGCTCAGTACCACGGTGGAGTCCAGGTGGGCAAAGGTGGTTGCGGGAGAGGGATCCGTCAGGTCATCCGCCGGTACGTATACCGCCTGGATTGACGTAATGGAACCGACCTTGGTGGAGGTGATGCGCTCCTGCAGTACACCCATTTCTTCCGCCAGGGTCGGCTGGTAGCCCACCGCGGAGGGCATACGACCCAACAGCGCCGACACTTCTGTTCCCGCCAGGGTGTAACGGTAGATGTTGTCGATAAACAACAGTACATCGCGACCTTCATCGCGGAATTTTTCAGCCATGGTCAAACCGGTCAGGGCCACACGCAGGCGGTTTCCGGGCGGCTCATTCATCTGGCCGTATACCATCGCCACTTTTGAGTTGCTGAAATTCTCAACGTCCACCACCTTGGATTCCTGCATCTCGTAGTAGAAGTCGTTACCCTCACGGGTACGCTCCCCGACACCGGCGAAGACAGACAGGCCTGAGTGCTCGGTAGCGATATTATTGATCAGCTCCATCATGTTCACGGTCTTGCCCACACCGGCACCGCCGAACAGTCCCACTTTACCACCCTTGGCGAAGGGGCAAACCAGGTCGATCACCTTGATACCGGTTTCCAGCAATTCGTCAGATGCGGCCAGCTCTTCATAGGCCGGCGCCTTGCGGTGAATGGACGCCCGCTCTTTCTCTCCGATGGGGCCGCATTCG
>QNFS01000033.1 GCA_003646415.1 Gammaproteobacteria bacterium | reverse complement strand
TTGATGAGTGGCGTCCCCTAGGGGGTTCGAACCCCTGTTACCGCCGTGAAAGGGCAGTGTCCTAGGCCACTAGACGAAGGGGACGCATAGGTCTCAATCAAGAGGCGCGCATTGTAGGTAGAGCGGGGGTGCGCGTCAAGTCCCCCCGGGGCACTTTTTCTGGAAATTTCTACTGTAAGTTCAGCAGCTTAGCTCTGGCTGCATGCAAATCCAGAGTTTCTCCCCGGGCCGCCGCCGCACTGCGCAGGTCCGCCAGTTGCGCGAAGGTATCGATTTCGTCGTCGGGCATGTAGTGCAGGCAATCACCACCGAGGAACCACAGCAATTCCCGCGGCAAGGTGGGGGCAAAATCCGGGTAGGTGGTGAACAGGCGTGTTACCAGGCTGGCGCCGCCTATGTACAGGTCTCCCTCGCCATTTGCCAGGGACTGAAAAGCCGCTGCCAGTTCGCGCAAAGACTCGTCCTGTGGCAAGTGCTCCGTGCGCGTAACCATTGTTTGCGCGAACTGAGAGAGCAGTTCCAGGCAGTGCTTCAGGTATTGTTCATCGTTCATAGGTGTGTCGTTTAGCAGGCGGAATGCGGGTACAATGGCGCGTTCATTTACAATGTGATTTTTCAAGTAAGCATGATACCAGCACTGACCATTGAAAACCTAAGCAAGGTCTACAGCGACGGCTTTGAGGCCCTCAAGGGAATAAGCCTGGAGGTGCAGCAGGGTGACTTTTTTGCCCTGCTGGGCCCCAATGGTGCAGGTAAATCGACCACTATCGGCATTATCTGTTCGCTGGTGGCCAAATCTGGCGGTAAGGTGTCGGTATTTGATGTAGACATTGACAGGGACTTTCCCGCCGCCAAAAAGCACCTGGGTATCGTTCCCCAGGAATTCAATTTCAACCATTTTGAAAAGGGCCTCGATATCGTGGTAAACCAGGCCGGTTACTATGGCCTGCCACCGGCGTTGGCGCAGCAACGGGCGGAAAAATACCTGAAGGAACTGGGTATCTGGGACAAGCGTGAAGTGCCCTCCCGTATGCTGTCTGGCGGTATGAAACGCCGTTTGATGATTGCCCGGGCTCTGGTGCATGAACCGCGACTGCTGATCCTGGATGAACCCACCGCCGGTGTGGATATCGAAATGCGCCGCTCCATGTGGGACTTCCTCAAGAAGATCAACGCCCAGGGCACGACCATTATTCTCACGACTCACTACCTGGAGGAAGCGGAGGCTCTGTGCCGCCATATCGCTATCATCAACCAGGGAAAAATAGTTGAAAACACGACCATCAAGAGTTTGCTGCGCCAGTTGCACAAAGAGGTATTTATCCTGGATTGCGTGGAGGAATTGCCGGACACGGTCGCCATAGGCGACTTTACGGTCAGGCGTATGGATGCCCACACACTGGAAATCGAGGTGGAGAAAGGCCAGCTCATCAACCAGGTATTTTCCGCGCTGGATAAACTGGGTATTCATATCAGCAGCATGCGCAACCGGGCCAACCGCCTGGAGGAAATGTTCGTCAACCTGGTGGAGGGGGCCGCATGACCGGGCAGGAACAGTATGTGGCCTTTATGACTATCGTCCGAAAGGAGATCAGGCGCTACCTGCGTATCTGGACCCAGACGCTGTTGCCCTCGGCCATCACCATGTCACTTTACTTTGTCATATTCGGTTCCCTCATCGGTTCCCGCATTGGCGAGATGGGCGGCTTCAGCTATATGCAATTCGTGGTGCCGGGCCTGATTATGATGGCCATCATCACCAACTCCTATTCCAATGTCGTGTCTTCTTTTTTTGGCTCCAAATTTAACCACAGCGTGGAGGAATTGCTGGTGTCTCCAATCCCCAATTACATCATCCTGATGGGCTACGTGGTGGGCGGTGTTACGCGCGGAATGTTGGTGGCGGTGGTGGTGACAATCGTATCCCTGTTTTTTACCGAGTTGCACATACACAGCTACTTTGTCGTGGTGGTGATCGTGCTGATGACCGCCACCTTGTTTTCACTCGCCGGCTTTATCAATGCGGTTTACGCCAACAATTTTGATGATATTTCCATTGTGCCGACCTTCGTCCTGACACCCCTGATTTACCTGGGCGGCGTGTTTTATTCTATGGACCTGCTGCCTGAGTTCTGGGCCAATGTCTCCAGGCTCAACCCGCTGGTTTATGTGGTCAATGCCTTCCGTTACGGCATGCTCGGTGTTTCCGATGTGAGCCTGCCGTTTGCGCTGGGTATGATAGCGTTGTTTACCGTGGTCGCCTTCGCTTTCAGTATGCAGCTGCTCAACAGTGGCAAGTGTCTCAGGCAATAGCACGATGGCAGATGACGTCAGGCATGACATGTTATTGGGTGTGCATACGCCGGTAGTCGATGAGTACTCACCCCAACTGCTATTCCCGATTTCCAGGCGTGATGCGCGCGACCGACTTGGCCTGAAAGAACCTTTGCCCTTCGCCGGGACGGACCTGTGGCATGCTTATGAAATGTCCTGGCTGGACCAGACCGGTAAGCCAATAGTCAGGGTAGGGCGCCTCACTGTCCCGGCCAGTTCACCCAACATGGTGGAATCGAAGTCGTTCAAGCTGTACCTGAACTCCCTCAACAACACGCGCTTCGCAAGTGGTGAAGAGGCTGCAGCCACTATCAAAAGCGACATCAGTACAACCGTTGGTGAGGATGTTGGACTGGAGCTATTTAATCCCGGCGACCGGTCCCTGGCAGGGGCGGAGTTATCAGGTATGTGCCTGGATGATCTGCCTGTGGCGACAGAGGCTGTGGAACCCGAGGCCACCATGCTAAGGGTGCAACCGACGGGGTCCGTCGAAGAGCAGTTGTACAGCCACCTGCTTCGCTCCCTGTGCCCGGTGACAGGGCAACCCGACTGGGCGACAGTATGGGTACATTATCGGGGAGCAAGCATAGATCACGCCTCTTTGTTGCAATACATCATTGCCTACCGCCGGCACCAGGAATTTCACGAGCAGTGTGTGGAGCGTATGTACAACGACATATGGTTGCGCTGCACTCCCGAATTTCTTCACATCCAGGCGTTTTATACCCGCCGTGGAGGTCTGGATATCAGTCCCTTTCGCAGTAGCGATCCAACAGCCAGGCCACTGTCCAGGTTAAATCGGCAGTAGGGGGCAGCAACTTCCCCGGCGCAGGAACAGGGACTGGCAACAGCCAAATGTTGTGGTATTATGCGCGCCCTCAACGGTGAGGTGGCCGAGTGGTCGAAGGCGCACGCCTGGAAAGTGTGTATACGGCAACGTATCGAGGGTTCAAATCCCTCCCTCACCGCCATAAAAAAGAAGAAATACGCTATATATACAGCATTTCTCTGAATTTTGATCCAGCTTCACCCATGCCATTTCCTATACATCCAGTTTTCTGTATTGCGGGGGGTATGGTATGAACACCTTCAACGATATTTCCTGGCTACTCGAACAATGAGGCCGGTGGGCCTACATTAACCGCCGTATTCAGCTCGGTTTCCCAACTATTCAGCCCTTTATTTGACTGGTGACCCCATTACCCTTACTCGCGGTGGGCACGTAACAAGACTATGTTGCGGACAACTTTAAGTTGCCGCAAATTATTGAGCATCTTGTACTGCAGGTCGCTGGCATTGTGTAATACAATGGTTCTGGCCATACTCCCCCGCAAGTCCCTTGAGCCCCTGTTTTATGACGAAATTGTTCAGAATGGCCAGTGTATTTCTCGGCCTGTTACTTACCAATACTGCTTCGGCAGATGCGCTCATCACCAATCAGTCCATGTTTGCCACGCCGATTGCCGAGTATTTTATCGGGCAGGACCAGATTCGGGTGGAACTGGAAATTGGCATACAGGACCTGCCGGCCTTTCGCAACCTGATACCGGATGAAATCTACGAGAAAATGGGCCATGCGCCACGGCCTTACGCGGAGCGGTTGGCGGAATTTTTTGACAAGGACCTGGTGATAGCGACTCAGGAGGGTGCGCTGGACGGCCGCTTGCTGGAAGTCGGGCCACGTACCCGTGTACGGCGGGACCCGATCAGTGGCGAGGAGCTACCGGTGGTCGCTGCAAATCAGGAATCAGTCCTCGCGGCGGTTTTGTCCTATACGCTTGCAGGCGAACCGGCGCAACTGATCTTCAGTCCACCGCGCAGTAGCCCAGCGCCCAATATAGGATTTGTGGTGTATCACAATACGGTGGCGGTCAATGACTTTCGCTTCCTCGGACAGCCCGTAGTATTGAACCTGGATTGGCAGGATTCCTGGTATAGCGCGTTTGAGCAGCGCACCATGCGCCGCAGCTATTTTGCGCCCATGAGTGGTTTCCTCTATATCGAGCCTTTTGAGGTGCGCAAGGAAATAATCGTCAGGCCCAGGGACATGCAACACTGGGTTGATCTGGGGCTGGCGGGCGCTAATGTTATCGCAGCCGACCAGCGTGGTGCCATCCTGGAAACAATAGTCAACTTCCTGATGCCGCGGCAGCCCGTCACGATAAACGGCCAGCCGGCCGCACCCATCCTGGACCGGGCCAACTTCCTCAGCCGAACACTGAAAAGCTCCATGGTGGTAGAGCCCGGCGTGGATATCAACCTGGACAGTGCCGTGGTGGGAGTGATCTTTGTCTACCCCGTTCCCAGCCTGCCGGGCAACGCCACCATGACCTGGGATATGTTTGATGAGCGAACACTTATGGTACCAGCGGCGGCGGTGGATGAGGCCGGGCCTTTCAAGACGTTTCTGGAGCCGGATTACGCCGTGCTGGAGTGGCAGAACTTTCTGCTGAACCCGACGGTTCCGGGATTGATTGACCTGGCCGCGCCGCCATCGGCCACTGCCCAGTGGTTGTACGCTGTGCGCTGGTGGGCGCTGGGCCTGGTGCTGGTCAGTGTTGTCTTGTGGGGGCGTAACAAAAACAATGCCACTGCTGTTGCGGCGCTTTCTGGTTTATTGATGCTGGGCTTGTCATTTGTGCTCGGCAAGCCGCTGGCGCCACCCTCCGCCGCCACCGAGAAGGTGGTAATAGACCTGTTGCGCAATGTCTACCAGGCCTTCGACTATCGGGAGGAGGGCACTATATACGATACACTGGAGCGCAGTGTGGACGGCGACCTGCTCACCGAAATATACCTGGAGACACGCCGCAGCCTGGAGTTGGCCAACCAGGGCGGTGCCCGGGCCAGGGTCAGGTCTGTCGAGTTGCAGGACATTGACATACAGCAGGGTGCCGGCAGCGATGGCTTCCGGGCCGATGTCACCTGGAATGTCATTGGCTCGGTGGGGCACTGGGGTCATGTACATACCCGTAGCAACCAGTACCAGGCGGAGCTGTCGATACAAGCCATCGACAAGCGCTGGAAGTTGACGTCGATGAATGTGCTACAGGAGCAGCGTTTGTAAGCCATGATTGAAATCACCGATTTGCTTTTTAAGTACAGCGGCAGTGACTTCGCCCTGCAGGTGAAGCGCCTGGTGATCGACTCCGCTGAGGCGGTGGCTGTGGTGGGCCCCAGTGGCAGCGGCAAGACGACTTTGCTCAACCTGCTGGCGGGCGTTTTGCTGCCTGACGAAGGGCAGGTCCGGGTGGGTACACAGCAGGTGTCCACTCTGCACGATGCCGCCCGCAGGGATTTTCGTATCAAACAACTGGGCATGGTATTCCAGAATTTTGAATTGCTGGAATACCTGTCGGTGCTGGACAATATCCTGCTGCCGCTGCGCATTGGCGCCGGGCTAAAGGTCAACAAGGCCGCGCGCGTCCGTGCCAGGGACCTGGCCGGTCATGTGGGTATAGCCGACAAGTTACAACGCTATCCCGGGCAGCTCTCCCAGGGCGAGCGCCAGCGGGTGGCGGTGAGTAGGGCGCTGCTGTTGCAACCTTCGCTGATATTGGCTGACGAGCCCACGGGTAACCTGGACCCATCCAACAAAACGCTGGTACTGGACTTGTTGCTGGACTACGCGCGCACTCATGCGGCGACACTGGTTACCGTGACCCACGACAGGGAGTTACTGCAACGCTTTGACCGGGTTGTGGATTTTTCGGAATTAAACCAGTGGCAGGGTGTTACATGAGCGGCGTTCTTTATCTGGCCTGGCGTTACCTGCTGTGGCACCGGTTCAAGACTGCTATTCTGGTCCTGGCGGTCACCCTGGTGATCTATCTGCCTGTGGGCTTGCAGTTGGTAGTGCAACGCACCGCCGCTGATATGACGGCGCGGGCCGACAGCTCGCCACTGCTGCTGGGTAGTCGCGGCAGTCCGCTGGAGCTGGTGCTTAATTCTCTGTACTTTTCCGCGGGTAGTCCGCCGTCGCTGGACTACGGCCAGCTACAGGAACTGCGTGACAGCGGCCTGGTAGAACCTATCCCCTTGTATGTGCGTTTTCACAGTGCTGGTCACCCCATTGTCGGAACCAATCTGGACTATTTCGATTTTCGCGGGCTGGAACTCTCCCGGGGTCGCCAGATGGTTGGCCTGGGTGAGGCTGTTGTGGGCTCCCGGGTGGCGCAACAACTTGATGTCGGCGCCGGTGACGCGGTTGTTTCCTCACCGGAAAGTGTCTTTGACCTGGCGGGAGTATACCCGCTTAAAATGTGGGTTGTGGGTGTGTTGGCGCCCGCTTTCAGCGAGGACGACAACGCCATTTTTGTGGATATAAAAACTGCCTGGATTATTCAGGGGCTGGGTCACGGACACCAGGATCTGGCCCGTCCGGAAGCCGCGGCGGCGGTTCTTAAAAAAGACGGTGAGCGCATTGTCGCCAACGCCGCCCTGGTGCAGTACAACGAGATAACACCGGACAATAGTGACACATTTCACTTTCACGGTGACAACGACAGTAACCCCCTCACGGCGATTCTGCCGGTACCGCACAACGACAAGGCGCAGGTGTTGATCTTGGGACGCTACCAGTCTCATCCCGAATTGCAGATTGTGCAGCCGCGCCTGGTAATGGACGAATTACTGGCTACGGTGTTCGCGGTGCAGCGCTATGTGCTGGTGGCGATGGTTTTGGTGGGGATCGCCACCGGGGCGGTGGTACTGCTGGTGTTTCTGCTGTCCCTGCGCGCGCGGCGGGCAGAAATGGACACCATGTCCCGGCTGGGGGGCTCCGCCATCGCTATTGGCAGCCTTATGTTGGCAGAGGTAGCGCTGGTCTTGTTGGCGTCCGCCTTGTTGGCGGCCACACTCACCGGCGCCACTCTGATCTTGGGAGGGCCACTGCTGCAGGCGGTGGTTACGCAATGAGAAAACTACTGGTTATCACCGTGTTATTGCTTGCCGGTTGTGGTGTAGAGGGTGAGGTGCCCAGCACCGAGGCGGTGGGTACCGGTGTGCCGGTTATCTATACCGTCAATTACCCATTGGCCTGGATGGCGCAGCAGTTGCTGGCTGACACTGCAGAGGTGGTCTTTCCCGCCCCGGCGAATGTCGACCCCGCCTTCTGGCAGCCGGATACCGACACGGTATTGCGCTACCAGCAGGCGGACCTGGTGCTGTTAAACGGTGCGGGCTACGCCAGTTGGGTCGCGCGGGTCAGTTTGCCCGGCCGCACCCTGATAGATACCTCGGGGGCATACCCTGAGCAATTGCTCACAGTGCCCGCCGGGCCGTCGCACAGTCACGGACCCGGTGGCCAGCACAGTCACGGTGAACTTGCCTTTACCACGTGGCTGGATCTGGGTCTGGCCCGGCAACAGTCGCAGGCAGTATCTGTCGCCGCGCAGCGCCTGCTGCCGTCGCAGGCCACGGCTATCGAGCAGCGCCTGGCCGAACTTCAGCGAATGCTGACGGTAATGGATGAGCGGCTAATGGCACTCGGTAGACAACTGGGTGAGCGGCCATTGCTGTATTCACATCCGGTCTACCAGTATCTGCAGCGTCGCTACCAGCTCAATGGCCGTGCCTTGCACTGGGAGCCGGACCAGGTTCCGGACGAGGCCCAATGGTCTCACCTGCAGGGTATTTTACAATCTCATCCGGCACAGATTATGCTGTGGGAGGCGCAGCCCCTGCCTGAAGTTCAGGTGCGGCTGGATGAGCTGGGGATCAAAACAGTGGTATTTTCACCCATGGGAAATCGCCCGCCTTCAGGCGATTTTGCCTCTGGCATGGCAGCCAATATAGAGCGGCTGGAGCAGTAATGCAGTGATGGGGTCAGGTCTAGAATTGAAGCGTTTGATGGCAAAACATCTTTGCTGGACGCTCTGATTCTAGACCTGACCCCATGCCCCCATGCCCCTGACCCCATGCCCCCTGACCGTACCGGGCAGGATTTCACAGGGCCAACTCTGCCAGATCCCGCAGTAAATTGACATCGCCGCTCAATTTGATTGTCAATCAGGCGCGCCATTGGATAGACTCAGCCAGCTCGAACGCCAACACCCTCGGAGTACACCATGAGCCGACTCACCCACATCGACGACAGCGGCGCCGCCCGTATGGTCGACGTCGGTAACAAAGCCGTTACCGAGCGTATTGCCGTGGCCAGTGCCGTTGTATCAATGCAGGGAGAGACGCTCGCCTTGCTGGAGCAGGGCGCCCATAAGAAGGGTGATGTATTGGCCGTGGCCCGTATTGCCGGTATCCAGGCCGCCAAGAAGTGCTCCGACCTGATTCCCCTGTGTCACCCTCTGATGCTGAACTCGGTGGATGTCAGCTTCCATATCGATTCACAGGCTAATTCGGTCAGCATTAAGGGCCGCTGCAAGGTCTCGGGTAAAACCGGTGTGGAAATGGAAGCACTGACAGCGGTTGCGGTTGCAGCCCTGACCATTTATGACATGTGTAAAGCTGTGGACCGCGGCATGGAAATTTCCAACATGGGCCTGCTGGAGAAAGAGGGCGGCAAATCCGGCCGCTGGCGGCGCGATGCAGAGGGAGCGCCCGAATGTTGAAGGTGCTGTTTTTTGCCGGGATCAAAGAGCAGTTGGACTGCGACGCCCTGGAACTGGAGTGGCCCGGCGCCGCGGTGGACCTGGATGCCCTGCAGGAGCGACTGTGCGCGGAACACGGAGGCAAATGGCGTGAAGTGCTGGGGCAGGGCAATGTGATTCGCGCGGTCAACCAGACGGTGGTGGAGGGTAGCAGCGCGCTGCAAGACGGCGACGAAGTGGCCTTCTTTCCCCCGGTGACCGGAGGTTGAGATGTCGGCCTTGCGAGTGATGACTGTCAGTGTGCAGGAGGCCGATTTTGATGTGGCCGAATTGCAGGAAGCGCTGCGCTTGGGTGCGCAGCAAGAGGGTGCTGTCGCCACTTTTACCGGATACGTGCGGCGCTCCAATGAGCAGCGCAAGGTAGACTCGATGGAGTTGGAGCACTACCCGGGCATGACTGAAAACAGTATTACCGAAATCCTGCAGCAGGCGGCAGATCGCTGGCCCCTGCTCGCGGCCTCCGTGGTACACCGGGTGGGTAAACTGGCCCCTGGTGACCGGATTGTCTGGGTAGGTGTATCATCCTCTCATCGAGAGGCCGCTTTCAATGCTTGTGAATTTATCATGGATTACCTGAAGACCCGGGCACCGTTCTGGAAAAAAGAACTGGGCCCGGATGGCGGACACTGGGTGGCGGCAAGAGAGCACGATACCAGCAGGGCAACGCGCTGGCAGGACAGCGCCACTAAATAACTCGAATGTTACAACGTGAGTGGTGAGGTACACTGGTACTGCGACCACTTGACCCTGACTTATCAGGTGGTCGCAGTACCAGACTCTTAATAATCAGGAATTTGCACAAGGAGATAGAGAATGAGTTTAGACGGTCGGGAACTGAGAAACGCCCTGGGACGCTATGCTACCGGGGTGTGTGTCATCAGCACGGTGACAGATACCGGTCAGCCGGTGGGTATGACGGCCAACTCTTTCTCATCGGTTTCACTGGATCCGCCTCTGGTGCTGTGGAGTTTACAGAATGATTCCGAGGTATATGATGTTTTTTCCAGGCCGCGTTTTTTCGCCATCAATATCCTGGCCCACGAGCACGAGCCCCATTCCAATCAATACGCCAGGAAGGGGCAGCACGAAATGGATGCCGCACACTACCGAGTTGGTAAACATGGCTCACCCTTGATTCACGAAGCCCTGGTAAGCTTCGAATGCGAGTTGGAAGCCACCCACGAGGGAGGCGACCATCTCATTATTGTGGGGCGCATCAGGGACCTGCATGAACGCCCCGATGGCGAGCCGCTGCTGTTTTTCAGTGGCGGCTATCACAAACTGCACAGCGCCCCAGCGACCTGAAAAGTCGGGGGCGGGAAGTTGGGGCGCTACTGTGCTCTGATGACACCACAGCGCTTTGCGCTATGTCGGGCTATTCTATTACCCGCCTGAGGATTTATACTGATTGGTTTCTATTGGCGATGGTTCGGCTTTCATGAAATTTTGCACCAGTTGCGGTAGCTCGATCATCCTGCAGACCCCTGCGGGAGACGACCGTGAGCGTTTTGTCTGCACCGTCTGTGAATTGATCCATTATAGCAACCCCCGGGTCATTGTCGGTTGTGTGCCGGTATACGAGGGTCGGGTGTTGTTGTGCAAGCGGGCGATTGAGCCGCGCAAGAACTACTGGACCCTGCCAGCCGGCTTTATGGAGAATGGTGAGACTACCGGGCATGGTGCGGCCCGAGAGACCTGGGAAGAGGCCCGTGCGCGGGTCAGCAACCTGGAACTGTATCGTGTGTTTGATGTGCCCTATATCAACCAGGTCTATATGTTTTATCTGTGTGACCTGGACGATGGGGAATACGGGGTGGGGCCGGAGAGTCTGGAAACCGACCTGTATGAGGAGCGGGATATACCCTGGGATGACATCGCATTTCCGGTGGTTTATGAAACGCTCAGGGAATATTTTGCGGACACAGAGGTTGGAGATTTTTCGGTGCGTGTATCTGCGATAGAGCGTGGCTCCTGGCGCAGGTAATTTGTTCGCAAAATATTTGCCAGCGGTGCAGAGCGGCGCCGCTGGTCGTTATCAACCACCCTATGGAAGGACTAGTCAACATGGCATTTCCCAAAATCGGCAATATGGCCCCGGCATTCACTTTACTGAATCAGGATGGAAATAAGGTCACTCTCAAGCAGTTCAGGGGAAAGAAAAACGTGGCATTGTATTTCTACCCCAAGGCTATGACCCCGGGTTGTACCGTGCAGGCCTGCGGCATTCGAGACAGTAAAAAAGCGCTGGCGAAACTCGATACGGTGGTACTGGGCGTAAGTCCGGATCCGGTGGCCAGGTTGGCTCGGTTTATCGAGAAGCAGGATCTGAACTTTACCCTGCTGTCCGATGAAAATCATGCCATAACAGATAAATACGGTGCCTGGGGTCTGAAGAAATTTATGGGCCGGGAGTTTATGGGTGTACTGCGCTCCACATTCATTATCGGTAAAGATGGGCGACTCAAGCATGTGATTGACAAGGTAAAAACCAAGACACATCACGATGATGTCATGGCATCGATTGTGGAGTTGGGGCTCTAGTGCACCCAAACTAGACCAGGTGTCTATGCAAGTTAAAAACTGTTAATAAACAAATAGTTGCAAGATAAATCTAAGGCATAAACTATGAGTGAAGACTGTATTTTCTGCCAGATACTCAGCGAACAAGCGTCCTGTTACGCTGTTCACGAAACCCGTTATACCAAAACTTTCCTGGATATCTTTCCGGTAGCACCCGGCCATTGTCTGATCGTGACCAAGGATCACTACCAGGATATATTTGAAGCCACGCCGGATGCCATCAGCATGGTGGGGCACGTCTCTACGCTTATTGCTCACACTGTCAAAGATGAACTGCAAGCTGATGGTGTCGGTGTCTATCAGCTGAATGGCGCGGCGGCGGGACAGACCGTGTTCCACTACCACATGCACGTTATCCCAAGGAACACCGGTGAGGAGATCAGTATTCACTCGCGCTTACCGGGGGACCCGGCCGAGTTGGAGGCTATGGCTGCACGGTTAAGCGCGCGAGCCTACTCCATGCGTGAGGACGAGTAATTCAATACGGCAATGACTGGTCAGCCCCGCTGTGGATCTACCCATGATTCGGGCAGATAATCCAGCTCCAGTTTGCGCACCGCATTGCGCAGGGAGGTTTCCAGAGTATCCAGGTCTTGCGCGCCAATTTTAGCCGCGTAGTATTCACGCACCTCTGCTACCACTTCCAGGGTGTCGGTGACAAGCTGCACACCGCGAGGCGTCAGCCTGATCTCCTTGGCGCGTTTGTCTTCGTTGTCGACGTCCCGGGCCACATAACCCATACGCTCCAGTTCCTTGAGCATTTTCCCCATTGCCTGCTGGGTCACCTGGGCGCGTTCGGCGAGTTCAGTGATGCGCACCGCACCCAGGCCGAGATTGGTAAAGACGGCGCTGTGGGAGGGGCGGATGTCGGGGTAGCCGCGAGCGTCCAGGGTCTGCCATATGCGCCGTTCGAAGTTGCGGGAAAACTCCCGCAACAGGCGGGGCAGGTTGTTGGAGAGCAGATAAGCGATATCCTGGTTTGTCTCTGCTATTGATTTATTCACGAGACCCTCCTGCCGGCCGCTGAAAGTATGAAAGTATGTCTGTCAATTGTAGACTAGTGCATGGCAGTGTCACACGCTGATTGAGAAAAGGGTAGTGCCCCATTTTCTCCTTTCGTTACACTGCACTGCTGTACAACACACCGGAGTAGGGCAATGGCCAGGATAATCACCTGTAATACCAATGGTATCCGCGCGGCGGCGCGCAAGGGTTTTTTCGACTGGCTGCAGAAGGAGCAGGCTGATGTGGTGTGTATCCAGGAGACCAAGGCTCAGGAGGGTCAGTTGACTGACCCGGTATTTTCCCCCAATGGTTACCACTGTTATTACAACGACGCGGTCAAAAAAGGCTACAGCGGCACGGCACTGTACAGTAAGGTAAAGCCGCAAAGGGTAATCACCAGCCTGGGGTGGGATCCGGCGGACTCTGAAGGACGTTACCTACAGGCAGATTTCAAGGGGTTGAGTGTGATCTCACTGTATATTCCCTCCGGCTCCGCCAGTGAGGAGGTGCTACAGAAGAAGTTGCGTTTTATGGATATCTTCATGGAGCACCTGCGGGCCCTGCGGCGCAAGCGACGGGAGTTCATTATCTGTGCCGACTGGAATATCTGTCACCAGCAGATCGACCTGAAAAACTGGCGCAGTAACCAGAAGAACTCCGGTTTTCTACCCGAGGAACGGGCCTGGCTGGACGTGCTCTACGACGAGGTGGGATATGTCGATTCCTTCCGGCTGGTTAATACCGAGGCGGAACAGTACACTTGGTGGTCCAACCGGGGGCAGGCCTGGGCCAAGAACGTGGGATGGCGCCTGGACTACCAGGTGATCTCACCGAAACTGGTAGACAAGGTGAGGAGCGCCGATATTTACAAGGAAGAGCGCTTTTCGGATCATGCGCCGCAGATTATGGAATACGACCTCGACATCACCACCTGAAACCCTGTAAATTAGCCGACGTTTTCAACGCTCCTGTTGGAGCCCAACTATAGGAAATAACTGATGAGTTTGTTTATTGCCAGCGCCCACGCTCAGGAGGTCGGGCAGGCCCCAGCGGGCTTCGATCTGATCCAGATCCCGTTTCTGGTGGGGTTGTTCGTTCTGTTTTATTTCATCGCCATCCGGCCCCAGCGCAAGCGCCAGAAAGAGCACGGCGAAATGGTATCTACCTTGAGCAAGGGTGATGAGGTGGTGACCAGCTCCGGTATCCTGGGCAAGGTCACTGCTCTGGATGATGATTATATGGTGCTGAACGTGGCCAACAACGTCGAGATGAAATTCCAGCGTGTCCACGTTCACGCTGTCCTGCCCAAGGGCACGCTCAAGTCTATTGGCTAGAGCGGCATTCGAAATGGGACTGGCGTACCCCCGCAAGGTAGACCTGGCCCACACGCCGACACCGCTGCAATACCTTGAGCGCGCCTCCAGCAAATGGGGGTGTGGTCATCGCCTGTGGGTAAAACGTGATGACCTGACCGGCAGTACCCTCAGCGGCAATAAAGTACGAAAACTCGAGTTTATTGCAGCCCACGCCATCGATAACGGATACGACACGCTCATTACCTGCGGTGGATTGCAGAGTAACCACTGTCGTGCCACGGCCTTTGTCGGCGCCCAATTGGAGCTGGCTGTACACTTGTTACTGCGCGGTGAAGAACCCCCTGAACGTGACGGCAACCTGTTGCTGGGCCACCTGGCGGGGGCAACCGTGAACTGCTATCCAACCGGGCAGTATGTCAGTGAGATAGGTGACCTGTTCCGCCACTGGCAGGCCCACTATGCTGAACGGGGACGTAAAGCTCTGGCGATACCCACCGGCGGCAGCGATGGTGTCGGGGTCTGGGGTTATATCGCGGCCTGTGAAGAGCTGGCGGCAGATTTCCATACGGCGGCTATCGAGCAGGCCCACATTGTGACCGCCACCGGGTCTGGCGGTACCCAAGCCGGCCTGACCCTGGGCACGGCGCTGCACCAGCTGCCGGCTACTGTGTGGGGTGTCAATGTGTGTGATGATGAACAGTACTTTCTGCACAAGGTCGCCAGTGACACCGCTGACTGGAAAGCGCGCTACCCGGATGTGCCATCCGTGACTGTACAGCCCCGTGTGCTGGACGGCTATGTCGGGCAGGGCTACGGTATCGCCGGCGCAGATGTCTTTGCCCTGATTGCGCAGTTGAGTCGCCTGGAGGGCCTGGTGCTGGACCCTGTATATACCGGCAAGGCGTTCGCCGGTATGGTGGCAGAGATAGCCGCAGGGCGTTTCGAGGGCTGCAGGGATATTGTCTTCGTTCATACCGGTGGTATTTTTGGTTTGTTTCCCCAACGGGCCGGTTTCAACTGTTAAGATAATTCCCCGGCATGACGTCGCTACAACAGAAATAATAAAAATAACTGACGGGAGGTCCTATGACAGAGCTGATTACCACTGTTAACGGTTGGGCCTGGGGTCCGCTAATGCTGGCGCTGTTACTCGGCACGGGGTTATACCTGAGCGTGGGCCTGCGCTTTATGACAATCCGTAAGATTCCTGCGGGGTTACGGCTGCTGTTGCAGGGTCGTGTGGGTAAGGGCGATGGGGATATTTCTCCCTTCAGCGCCCTGATGACATCCCTGTCCGCAACCATCGGCACTGGCAATATCGCCGGGGTGGCGACCGCTATCGCCCTGGGCGGGCCGGGCGCTCTTTTCTGGATGTGGATTACCGCGCTGGTAGGCCTGGCCACCAAATATGCCGAGGCGGTGTGCGCGGTGCGCTTTCGAGAGCAGGACGCCGAGGGCAATTACAGTGGTGGCCCAATGTATTACATCAAAAATGGCTTGCCCAGGCGCTGGCACTGGCTCGGTGTTGCTTTTGCGATCTTTGGCAGTCTGGCGGGATTTGGCATTGCCAATACCGTGCAATCCAATTCAGTGTCCCAGGTCCTGTATGACTCATTCTCCGTGCCACCACTGGTTACCGGCCTGGTATTGATGGTGCTGGTGGGTATGGTGGTGTTGGGCGGCATTAAACGCATTGCCAGTGTGGCCAGCTGGTTGGTCCCGCTGATGGCGGTGAGCTACGTGCTGATGAGCCTGTTGATTATCCTGGCGAACCTGCAAACGGTGCCGGGGGCCATCGTCACCATTGTCGAGAGTGCCTTCAGCCCCACTGCGGCGGCCGGGGGCTTTGCCGGAGCAACCGTATGGGCGGCCCTGCGCTTTGGTGTGGCCCGG
This sequence comes from Gammaproteobacteria bacterium, assembly GCA_003646415.1. Taxonomy (GTDB): domain Bacteria; phylum Pseudomonadota; class Gammaproteobacteria; order Pseudomonadales; family Halieaceae; genus JBALVO01. The sequence goes on along the minus strand of QNFS01000033.1, from coordinate 1,757 downwards.
GGTATATTTTCTAATGAGGCGGGACTGGGTAGTGCGCCAATTGCCCACGCCGCGGCCCGTACCGAGCAACCGGTGCAACAGGGCATGATCGCCATGCTCGGCACATTTATCGATACCCTTGTCGTATGCACCATGACCGGGCTGGTCATTGTCATCATGGATGTCTGGCCCAGCGGTGTCAGCGGCGCCAGCTTGACTACCATGGCCTTTGCCAATGGCTTTCCTGGTGGTGAGTATATTGTTATTCTGGGGCTGTGCCTGTTCGCGTTCACCACTATGATCGGCTGGTCCTTTTATGGCGAGCGCTGTATGGTTTTCCTGTTTGGCACCAGGGCGATTTTACCGTTCAGGGTGGCCTGGGTGATTGCCATTCCGGTGGGTACGGTTGTCGAGCTCAATATGGTGTGGTTGATCGCCGACACGCTCAATGCCTTTATGGCGATTCCCAACCTCATCGCCCTGGTTCTCCTTGGCCCGTTGGTATTCAGGATGACTCGCGAATACTTCGAGAATATTTTTATAGGTCATTGATGAACAATATTCATTCTGGGTCAATGCCAACTATCGGATGATGGCCTAAAATAACGGGTGCTTTACTTCTTTTAATATGCCCACTGAATTTTACCGGAGGTGTACGCGTGAGTAATATTCTGACCACAGTAGAAGAGTGTGTAGACAAAGCGATAGCCTCTATTGGCAAGAATCTGGTGATGGCAGCGCCCCTTGGCCTGGGCAAGCCCGTGCAATTGATCAATGCCTTTTACCAACGGGTGGCTGCCGATTCTTCTCTCTCCCTGCATATTGTTACGGCACTGTGTCTGGAAGTGCCTAAACCTGGCAGCCATATCGAAGCCAGCCTGGCCGGGCCGATCGTGGAGCGCCTGTTCGGAGACTATGAGGAACTGGCATTCATGCAGCCATTTCGAGACGGCAGCCTGCCGGACAATATCCAGGTCAGCGAGCTCTATTTCAAAGCCGGCTCAATGAAAAACCTGCCCGTGGCCCAGCAGAATTACATTTCCAGTAATTACACCCATATCGTCCGCGATATGTTCACCTGTGGTGTCAACGTGATGGTGCAAATGGTGGCGGCGCGGGAAACATCCGACGGGTTGTCGCTCAGTTTGTCCAGCAACCCCGATATCACCCTGGAAATAATGGAAAAAGCGCGCGGGCAGGACCGGCCCTTCCTAATACTGGCCCAGACCCATGACGACATGCCCTTTATGGAGCACGATGCCGAGGTGAGTCCGGACACCTTCGACTGGGTAGTGCGCAATCCGCAGTACAACAAGACCCTGTTTGCGGTACCGAACGCGGCAATACCCTTGCAGGATTACGCCACGGCCCTGCATGCCAGTAGCCTGATTCCGGATGGCGGTACACTGCAAATCGGTATCGGCGCCCTGGGTGACGCTGTGGCCCATGCCTGCATCGTGCGACAGCAGCACAATGACGAATACAACGCCATCGTAGACCAATTGACACACCAGGTCACGCCACTGGCCGAAGGTGGTGGCACCTTCGATCAGGGTCTGTATGTATCCACTGAAATGTTTGTAAACGGCATGATGCACCTCATGGAGCACGGTATCGTCAAGCGCAAGGTATACGACAATCTGATTCTGCAGCGCGGAATTAACGCTGGGCAAATAGACAACCGTGTGGATGAACGCCTGTACGATTATGGTCGGCAGCAGGGTCTTATTCCCGCTCGCCTCGATGAGAGATCACTCCTGGATCTGCAGTACTGGGGG
>QNFS01000032.1 GCA_003646415.1 Gammaproteobacteria bacterium | reverse complement strand
CATACTCAGCCTGGTACCCGCCAAGCGCTCCCATTCCGCCGCCGCCCAGGGCGGCATGCAGGCCAGCCTGGGCAACTGCCTGGGCGGCGCCGGCGATAACGAGGACATCCACTTCGCCGACACCGTGCGCGGCAGCGACTGGGGCGCAGACCAGGAAGTGGTGCGCATGTTCGCACACACAGCGCCCAAGGCCATACGCGAACTGGCCGCCTGGGGCGTCCCCTGGAACCGGGTGGAGCGCGGCGAGCGCGAAATTACCGAAGACGGCAAGAAAAAAATTATTGCCGAGGCCGATGCAGCACACGGCCTGATCACCTCCCGTAACTTCGGGGGCACCCGGAAATGGCGCGCATGTTATGTGTCGGACGGCACCGGCCACGCCATGCTTTACAGCATGAGCAACCAGGCTATCGCCGCGAATATTCCAGTACACGAACGGATGGAGGCCCTGGCCCTGATCCACGACGGGGAGCGCTGCGGCGGCGCCATCGTGCGCAACCTGATAACTGGCGAGCTCCTGGCCTATGTGGCCAAAGCCACTTGCATAGCCACCGGTGGTTTCGGTCGTATTTATCGGGTCTCCACCAACGCTATCATCAATGAGGGCATGGGCGCGGCCATCGCCCTGGAAACCGGTATCGCCAGCCTGGGCAACATGGAGGCGATACAGTTCCACCCCACCGGTATTTTCCCCGCGGGCATCCTGGTTACCGAGGGTTGTCGTGGCGACGGCGGCCTGTTGCTGGACGGCGATGGGCACCGTTTTATGCCGGATTACGAGCCCGAGAAAAAAGAACTGGCCTCCCGGGACGTTGTGTCACGTCGTATGGAGGAACACATTACCGCCGGTCACGGCGCGCAGAGTCGCTTCGGCGAGCACCTGTGGCTTGATATACGCCTGCTGGGCCGGGACCATATCAACAACAAGCTGCGCGAAGTGAAAGAAATTTGCCAGTACTTCCTGGGTGTGGACCCGGTAGCCGACCTGATTCCTGTACGCCCCGCACAGCACTACTCCATGGGTGGCGTGCGCACCGACCACCGCGGCCAGAGCCCACAATTGAAGGGCCTGTTTGCCGCCGGTGAGGCGGCCTGCTGGGACATGCACGGCTTCAACCGCCTGGGGGGTAACTCGGTGGCTGAGACTGTGGTCGCAGGCATGATCGTGGGTGATACCATGGCGGACTTTTGCGAGTCCGCCGATGGCGCTCTCACGATTTCCACCGCCCTGGTGGAGGAATTCAGCCGGCGAGAACAACAGCGCCTGGGCAGTATCGCCACTGCCGGTGGCGTGGAAAATACTTTCGAGCTGATTAAGCTGATGCAGGAGACCATGACCGCCAATGTGGGGATATTCCGCACCGGAGACCGCCTGCAGGAAGCCGTCTCGACCCTGCAGGAATTGCAGCGACGCAGTCGCAATATCAGTTTGCGCAGTAATGCCCCCGGCACCAACCCGGAACTGGTAGCCGCTTACCGGCTGCAGCGCATGCTGAAACTGGCCCAGTGCGTGGCCTACGGTGCCCTGCTACGCACCGAAAGCCGCGGCGCGCATTTTCGCGCAGACCACCCCCGGCGCAATGACCGGGAATGGATGCGGCGCACCCTGGCCACCTGGCCCGGGGCTGAGGCCGACCTTCCCTCCCTGAACTATGAGGCGCTGGATATCATGCATATGGAGATACCCCCGGGCTGGCGCGGTTACGGCGCCAAAGACTATATCGACCACCCGGATACCGCCCCGCGCCAGCAGCAAATCGATAACGCGATGGCAGGTATGGCGACGGCCGACCGCCATGCGCGGCAGGAAGCGCTGATGCCGTTCAAGCACTTATTGCCGGAGCATCTGCGCCAACCCAATGAACGACTGGGAGACGAGCCATGAGCGAGATCCCGGTAAAGCAAGTGGCGCGCACTCTGCACATCCAGATACTGCGGCACAACCCCCAGGACCCTGACAGTGAGCCACACCTGCAGACCTTCGAACTGGAGGAAGCGGATACCATGACCCTGTTCATCGCCCTGAACGAGATCCGCGAGCAGCGGGACCCGTCCCTGCAGTTCGATTTTGTGTGCCGGGCGGGTATCTGTGGCAGTTGCGGTATCATTATCAACGGCCGCCCGGGCCTGGCCTGCCGCACCCTGACCAGGGATCTGCCAGACCGGATCACCCTGGCCCCCCTACCAGCTTTCGAGCTGATCGGTGACCTGTCGGTCAACACCGGTGTGTGGATGCGCGGAATGTCCGAACAACTGGAGACCTGGGTGCACAGCCAGGGACTGGAGCAGGTCAATCTCAACGCCGTGGAGCAACCCATGGAACCGGAACTGGCGGAGCAGATTTATGAACTGGAGCGCTGCATCGAGTGCGGTTGCTGCATCGCGGCCTGCGGCACGGCGCAGATGCGCGAGGATTTCATCGGCGCCGTGGGTCTCAACCAGATCACGCGCTTTCGGCTGGACCCGCGGGATGAGCGCACCGATGCCCAATTTTATGAGCTGGTCGGGGACGAGTCCGGCGTCTTCGGTTGTATGACCCTGCTCGGCTGTGAGGATATGTGCCCCAAGGATTTACCCCTGGCGGCGCAAATAGCGTTCCTGCGACGGCGCATGGCCATCGCCGGCCATTGATAATACTATATAGCCCTAATGGCAGTGTGGCAGCAATCTCTGAGGGCTGCTACAAGAACAGACATCAAAAATGGAGATAGATCTATGTACGATATAGCTACTACCGTTTCCCGGATTGCCAACGAAACCTACAGTCACACCCGCCGTATCATGCCCGAGCAACCCTGGTGGGACAATCTGGAGACCAGTTTTCACAAATTTCCTGACGATTTTGAAATGGATCTGCGCACAGAGTTTTTGGTGAACAGTACCGCGCTCGGAGACCACCTGCTGCGCACTGCCGGCGCCACCCTACTGAGCACCCTGGCCCTGCCTACCAGCCTGAACCCCCGGCAGATGAAAAAAGATATGGAGAGCACCAATTTTTACAAGAGCAGGGCCAGTTCAGCCGACCCCACAAAATTCTTCAAGCGACCCGATTCCTCCAGGGTAACGGTAGAGTCATCTTCCGCCGGCTTATTCCGCTTCAGGCCCGATGATGGCACCTGCGAGCTGCTCAGTTTCGACAGCCCGTTCAAGACAGTCAACCCCAAACTGCGGGAGGCCTATCCAAGACAAAAGAGAAACATGCGGGCCGTGGCCCAGTACTGGCGCCATGATAACGGCCCCAGGCCCACCATCTGCGTCATCCACGGCTTTATGGCAGATCCGTACTGGGTCAACAGGATGTTCTTCGCCCTGCCCTGGTTCTACGCCCAGGGCTACGACATCCTGCTCTACACCCTGCCGCATCACGGCAAGCGCCAGTCACGGTTCTCGCCCTTTAGTGGCCATGGTTTGTTTGCCAGTGGCATATCCCATATCAACGAATCCATGGCTCATGCGGTGCACGATTTCCGTATTTTCATGGATTATCTGGAATCAAGGGGCGTGGACAAGATCGGCGTCACCGGCATCAGCCTGGGGGGTTATACCTCCGCGTTACTGGCGGCGGTGGAAGAGCGCCTGCACTTTTCCATCCCCAATGTACCTGTGGTCAGCCTGCTGGACCTGATTCTCGAATGGTTTCCCGTGAATATGCCCATCAAAATAGCGTTAAAGGCCAGCAATACCAGCGTGAGAGAGGCACGCCACATGCTGGCGGTACATGCGCCTCTGACCTACCAACCCCTGATCCCCAAAGAACGGCTTATGGTCATCGCCGGAGCTGGAGACAGACTGGCGCCACCGAAACATGCCCGCCTCCTGTGGGATCACTGGGATCGGTGTCGTATTCACTGGTTCCCGGGCAATCACCTGATACATCTGGACAAGGGCAAATACCTGAAAGAGATGGCCCGCTTCATGAAGGAAATTGATTTTGATAAAACCTGACGGTCGCCTGTTAGTGACTGCTGGATCTGGGTATCGCGGCACAAAAAAGCGAGCGGGCGCTGCCCGCACCAGGAAGCCCGGCGATCTCCACAAAGACCAACGGGTCGTTGTCCAGGGCCGGATGGAAGAACAAGCTATCCGCTCAAATAGTGATTTCATTGTGTCATAACAGTCCACGATAGCCTATTGTGTACAGCCGGTTCCTACTGGAGTAAGCCATCAATGCAAAGTCCGGCTCATATCCTTGTCGCAGTCTTTTGCGCTATCACACTGCAAGCCTGCGTCCAATACGAAAGCAAACGCGGTGTCGATGTCACCTGGCAATCCTCGGTAACACAGCAGTTGGTCAAGGGTGAAAGTACGCGCAAAGATGTCCTGGCATTGCTCGGCCCGCCATCGCAAGTGATTTCCCTGGAAGGCGAAACAGTATTGTACTACCTGTTCGAACGCGCCAGGGGAAGCGGCCTGATCCTGATCCTGTACAACCGCATGAAAATCAATACCCGCTATGATCGCGCGATTTTCTTCTTCGACGAAAACGATGTACTGACAGAATATTCAACCCGCATTTATGAACCTGCTAAGACCTAGCGGCCTGCTACTGGCTACCTGCCTGCTGACGGGCTGTACCCAGTGGCATTATGACCTGGGCAGGCCCTTGTCAAGGGCTGACATTCCCGACGCGGAGCAGAACTTAAGTTTACACCAGGTACTGACCGATCTGGGTCCACCACAGCGTATGTCCGCCACCAGCAACGGCTATGTACTCGCCTGGGAGCACTGGCAGGTCAAAGAGCAGACCCTGGGCCTCAGCCTGGGCGCCATGGGGGCTGAACTTTTCTCTCTCGACTGGGGTGACCTGCAGACCAAGGGTGAGTTCCTCGTCGTGACATTCGACAAACAGCACCAACTGCTCAGCAGCACGCTCTCGCAATGGGCAAACGACGGCGGCGGCGGCAAAGCTATCCAGCCGTTCCTGAGCATGGTCTCAGTGGTAGATGCGGGTGACCTGGTAGGCAAGATGTCGCAGCACCGCTGGGGGTGGGCTTTCATGAAACCGCTACCCAGGGCGCTGAATAAGGATTCGAGCTCCGATACAGGGCAAAATGGTATAGAGCAGCGCGGTACCCCTACCGCGATTGGGCAGCAGAGCCTGGAGATGAATTAGACTTTACAATTGTGTATTCAGCGCCACTTATTGGATCTGTGATGACCCTATGTGAATGCAGTTCACGGATAGATGAGCTGGCATCTCGGTGTTGAAAACTTTATGATCAGAACATTCTAACGGGCTAAACAGCGAACGCTAAGTCCTGAAACCAAACCCAAAAAAGCAGATAAAAAGGCAAGCTCAAACCATGCAAAAGAAACATATTCTCGATGGCATCCGGGTTCTCGATTTTTCACAACATGTCGCCGGCCCCACTACCAGCCGTATGATGGCGGAGATGGGTGCTGAAATTATCAAACTTGAGTTGGCGCCCTTCGGCGAACAAATTCGTCAGGTTGGCCTTAAAATCAATGACCGCAGCATATATTTTATCCAGCAAAACCGGGGTAAAAAAAGTGTCTGCGTCGATATGAAAACAGATGAGGGCCGCGACATTGTCTACCGCCTGGTCAAGCAGGTAGACATCGTTCTTGAAAACTTTGCCCCCGGTGCTATTGCCCGGCTTGGCCTGAGTTGGGAAAAAGTCCGGGAGTTAAACCCGGAGTGCATCATGTGCTCCATTTCCACCTTCGGCCAGACGGGTCCGCTGGCTACTCTGCCCGGCTATGACTATATCGGCCAGGCCTATGCCGGCATTACCGGCATGATTGGCGACGAGGAAACCGGCCCCTATATTCCCCTCGCCGCGTTGGGGGACACCATGACAGGCGTCCACGCACTGGCGGCGATTAATGGCGCCCTCTACCACCGCGCCACTGGCGGCACGGGACAACTCCTCGATATATCCCTGCTCGACTGCTATTTCCACTGCCACGAAATGAATGTGGGCATAATCAGCGCCAGCGACGGCGCCTTTAACCCCAAACCCGGTCGCCATCACAGAGCCGTCGGGCCCCTTGGTGTATATAAAAGCAAAGACAGCTACATAATACTCATCGCTATTTTGCGGCGCTGGTCTGATTTCTGTGAAATTATGGGCATGCCTGAGCTAATTGACGACCCGCGTTTTATCGACGATGCCGCCCGCGCACAGAACCAACATCTGCTGACACCCATTATTGAAGAGTGGCTACAAGCTCAAGAAAGTGATGCCGCGATCATCAAAATGCTCAGTGAAAAACATATTCCTGTGGCACCGATTCTGTCCATCAAAGAAGTGATGGAACACCCCCATATGCAACAACGGGGTACGGTGAGAATGGTTACCGACCGGGGTGCCGGCAGTTTTGAAATGCCCGGTATGCCACTGCGCTTTTCCGCCTTCGACAATGATCTTCAACTCGACGCGCCCTACCTCGGCGAGCACAACGCCGAGGTGCTGAGCAGCCTACTGGGTATGGGCAGCGATGATATTAGCGCCCTGACCATGCAGGGCATTCTCATCAACGAGTCCCTGTCAGAAACTAACAATTAAAAGTATAGCCGTCGCCAGAGGGATATTGCGAGAAAATCTACTCGCACCATCCCTCGTGTATTGGCTTGACTTTAGTTAAAGTTTGGTTTTCTTTTCTCCAGAAAAGCGGCTATCCCCTCCTTGGTATCCTCAGTAGAGAATAGAAACGGCATACTATCCATAGCATAGGTGTAATCTGTCGAACCTATCTCTTTGTTTACGGCTGATTTCCCAAGATGGATAGCCTCGACAGGCTTTGAGGCGATTTTTTCGGCCAGAGCCATCGCTTCATCCATTAACTTATCATGAGGTACAACCTTCTCTATCATATTAAGCCGGTAGGCTTCTTCAGCAGAAATCGGCTCACCGGTCATCATCATCATCTTCGATTTCGCAGCACCTATTAACTGAGGCAGACGGACAATGGCAAACCCTGGGAGAAGACCTATATCTATCTCCGGGACGCCGAAAGTCGCTTTTTCAGAAGCAAGGATTATGTCGCAGGCAATCGCTGTTTCCAGACCTCCACCAAAGCTAAAACCGTTAACCGCAGCAATCACCGGTTTAGTACCTTTTTCAATTTTTCGGGTAAGTTCAAAAAACTCTTCACTTAGCAACCGCTTTATTTTTGCAGGCTCAAAGTTTGTCGCTTTTAATGACGCAATATCAAACCCGGCGCAGAAAGACCTTCCTGTGCCGGTTATAATTGCAACTCTGATTTCATCATCCGACGCCACTTCATTTAAGCCCTCATGCAGCCCTTGCCTTATAGCAGGTGTCAACACATTCAACTTGTCAGGCTCATCCAGCCGCATGACGGCAACTCGACCCTTTTTCTCAAATTCTATATTCCCAAATCTCATAAAAACTCCCATCTCAAAAAAAAATACAAAAAATAAGCGCCATCCTCGGTTGAGTCATTCGCCATCTGTCATCTAACCACCGATTATTATACTATGTATTGGCAAGACCTCTACATTAATAAATATCAGATTCGCATACTCACTCGATTCCCAATGAGGATTCCTTTCCCTGATCCTCATCAGCACCTATCCCACGCCAGCAGCTCTCATCTTTGCAAGTAGTTCCAGCACCTGCTCCGGTACGGCGTTCCGGGGAACCGTCACATACCAGAAACCTTGACCATTAAACATTGGCAACTCAGCACCATCCCAACAATCATCAGGAAGCTTAAGCCCACCTTCGTCAGTACTTTGATTGCCGATAGAGACAGTAACACCAAACTCTGATGATGGCAGAAAATTATCGACACAACCATCAAGGATCACTTGCCAGTGATAGTGTTGGGCGACATTAATAACCGGCTGGTAGCGAGCGATATCGCCGGCACTGGCAGGGCCTGTATTGTCAGGGTCCCTTAGCAATACACCACTGAGTTCACTATCGGAAAAACAACGCAGGAAATCCGCTACATACATGGAGGCTGACTCTGCATCATCCCAACTGACTTGGGCACTATCAATGTTACGTGCCCGGCAATGCGCACTACCCATCCAGCATTTGGGTGAGGGTAAGGCCAGGACTACAGGGGCATTCGTATTGGAGTCACACACGGCCCTGATAATTTCCTGTAACTGGTTCCGGGCGGTGGAATCAGCCAACATCACACGCAAGGCATATCCCAAACGGCGTTTTTCCCCCATGTTGACCAACAATGCTGTGTTGTTTCGCAACCAGTTCTCGTAGAAGCTCTCAACCTCAACAACCAATATGTCGGACTGCACTAGCCCTTGAAGCTGTCTGTGATAAGAAACAAAAGCACCAACATCATCCCAGGGTGGTGGATTACCCTTGTTTAATAACTGCTGCCCATACGACCAGGCATCGATCCACAAAGGTGGGTATTGAGAGGCCACCTTCCGCAAGTGATTTTTCAAGTCGATAGGCATACCTGATCACCCCTCCCCTAGACCTGTTGAAGTTGTTTTTGCAATTCATCTACCTGTGCTTGCAATTCCGCAATACGTCGATCTTTTGGATTGGACAGCATAACGCCCGCTGAGCCTGTCGGTATGGTGTATCGTTTCTCACCAGGTGGAGAGACAATCATTGTTCCACGATCATCGCCCCAGCCCCCCATGTAGGGTAGCTCCGAGGATGGTTCATCCTTAACCCAGGTTTTAATAAATTCATCATAGGGAACACCGCGCGCTATACGTGCTTTGCACTCTTCTGCGCGGAGTCTTTCTGTCTCTTTTTCATCAATCACAAGGTTTGAAGAGTTAAAAGAAACTTTGTAGATTTCACGAGCCGTGTCATGACTGAGCAGTTCTTCTTCCACATCTTTCATCACCATGGCTGGAGAGCGGTCCAGAACATCTCCATAGCCACCCCCGGCACCCTGGCAAATCATGTAGACTTCTCCCACCCCGCAGAACTCAAAGTTCATACCTGCATCCTGTACGATATAGTTTCCACCGGGTATTTTTTGTTCATTCATCAACGTAACCATATCAAAATCAAATTGTTCCGGACTGTCTTTGAGAACATCAAAAATATTAATACCTTTGATTTTAGCCAGCGGATAAGCCGGGCAGGCATAACCACCAAACAGGCCGATGGAGGTCGGATGTTTACCGCCACACTGGCCGGTCATAAAACCAAAATCTGTACTGTCCCTGACTGTCACTATCTGCTCGTAGCCCTGACCAGAGCGATATTTTCCAAATCCGACACGGTCTTTGGTTAGTTTTTGCGATACCAGGCGCACATAGGGCAGTTCTTCCTCTGCAAGTTCCATCTCACCGGTGTCGGTCATATAACCGAATACCGGGGACAGCGCGTGTTCACCATCCTTGTTTTCCCGGCCACCCGTACCATTGCCGTTGATATCAGCACAGAAATTACCTGTAATTTCCAAGTGTTGAGTAACACCACCGTAGACAAACGTAGCGGGTTGATTGTAATGGGGAGCATTAACTGCCGTGTAACGTTTGGGCAGGCAGTAGATCAGTTTGGCCATAGCCACTGTTGGTATCGTAAAAGCCCTGAACAGCGGAATTAAGCTCATGGCAGTCGGTGCATCTAACGCGGCGTTGATAAGGCTGCGATTATCTAGCTCCACTTCAACGGGGCTAAGTACCGCCTGGTTCTTGGGCAAATCAGGCCAGATATAGAGCATCAGCGCACTCAGCAGAGCCGTTTTAAAAGAGGCCTGTGCACAATTGATTGACCGATTAGTTAATTCCAACGAAGAACCACGGAAATCCCAGGTCATGCGTGATCCCTTTACCGTCACTTTCATGCATATTTTTGCCAACACATGCTCACGCAAATCACCATCAATAAAGGTATCCACCCGGGTGATGCCGTCCGGTAATTCCTCAATACGGCGCCGCACTTCCGTTTCGGTATCTTCAAGTGACTTTCGCAAGGTGCCATGCAGGTAGTCAACGCCAAATTCCCCAATCACCGCCAGCACCCGCTCACGTAGACGTAGAACAGAGTGCAGTTTTACCTTCATGTCTGCCAACTGCAATTTGGGATCGCGTACAGAGTTTTGCAAAAAGGTGACCAGATCTCGCCGCAACTCATCGTTTTCAACCACTTTGAAGGGGCTCATTTTTAGCCCTTCATCAAATTTACTCTCGGCGATTGATGGCATACCACCAGGTTCAATAGCGCCATTTTCCCCTTCGTGAATGGTGGCTGATACCCAGCAAACCAACTCACCTTCCCAGAATACCGGCATAATGAGGCTCTGATCGGTATTGTGAATGTTGCCATAGCTGGCATCATTATGGATAAAGCCGTCACCGTCTCGTACACCAACACTTGCATCGTTTATCCAGTATTTACGGATAAACTTGACCGGATATTGACAAACCGAGGCAAACACAACAATGCCCAGAGTGCCCGTCATGGCCATGTCGCCACTGGCTGTAAATATGGCCGTTACAAGGTCTCCCCACTTGGCACCGGGAGCAACGCCCATCTGTTCAACCATGGTGTGGGTTTCATCCAGCGCAGACAATAACCGACCGCGTACAATGCTTGCCTGCTGAGCATCAAAGCCGGATGACAAAGAACGATTTTCTGCTTCAGTCCGCTCTGCCAGACCATGATCAGACATGATTTCCGGGTCCGGCCCATAGAACAGTTGGTTGTCAACCAGAAACTGATCCAGCAATTCCTGCTCTTCCTGTGATAAGCTATTTTTTTCTTCACTCATAGGCATGAGTTTACTCCTGGAAAGTGATTTGAACTGATTAGGTGTATTAAATCTTTATTGTTTATTGTTAAGTTTGAAGAACCATACAGCACCACGGTTAGATGCATGATAAGACCATCCTGGCTCAACCAAATACGTCGTGTTTGTGCTGGTCACCACCGCAGGCCCTTCAACATAAGTGCCCGGCTTTAATGCAGTATTGTCATAGACTAACGTCGGCAGAGGTCGATCGAAGCCGACAAAATGACAGTCACGTGAACCGATTGGTTCAACAGAAAGCTTCTCTGCAAGCGGCTTGATCTGGGTGAAATCCACCCTGGCCAGTTCAACAAAAGAGCTGACGCGTATCGTGTTGATACGTACACCAGACTCAGGTGCCTGGCTACCTTCACCAAAACGCTCACCATACCGCTTGTAAAAACGATTAATCAGATCCATTACGTCATGCACACCGCGAAGGCGGAGAATATCGCTTTCTACTGCTGTCTCTACTCGCTGGTTGCCATAACGCATATCGAATTCCAGACGGAATTTGATGTCGTTCCTGTCGACTCCCTGACGCAACAAATCTTCACGACCCCGATTTTCAAGTTCTGCTATGGCTTCGTTGAGTTTGGTGTAATTGGTTAGCAGCGAGGCCGTTCCGGTATGAAACAGTACGGTGTAGGTGGATAGCTCATGAATATGCATCTGATTGACATTGCCTGCGCCAAGCGCGGAAAACACCGGACTAAAAGGAGGCGCCAGTACGCGGCTGACGCCCAAGGCATTGGCAATACCACAGCAATGCAGCGGGCCATTACCGCCAAAGGCCAGCGTAGTAAAGTCTTTTGGCTCATACCCTCTGGAACGTAATTCCGTGGCAATGCCATTGGCCATATTGGCATTCGCCGTCTGCTTGATGTGCTTGCAACAATCAATAACATCGAGATCCAGATCATCACAAAGCGTTTCTTCAATGACAAAACTTGAGCGTGCCGGATTAAGCTTGATATGCCCATTGGCGTAGTTTTCAGGATCAAGGTATCCCAGCAACAAATCCGCATCGGTCACGGTGGGCTCCATACCGCCATGATCGTAACAAGCGGGGCCAGGGTCGGAACCGGCACTTTCTGGTCCAATTTTTACTGATTCATGGATTGCGTCGTAACTGGCGATGGAACCGCCACCAGCGCCCAGGGTTACCAGGTGTACCATGGGCACACTCACAAGCCAGCGATCAATGATCGGATTAAAATCGTAGTGTTTTTCACCCCCGTCAACCACAATACCAATATCGAAGCTGGTTCCACCCATATCAGTGGTTACAATATTTCCCAGTTCTCCGCTGATAGCAAGATGCTCCGAAGCGGCTATGCCTGCAACCGGGCCAGAGTGTACTGTCTGCAAGGCATCGGTGGAATTTAACTGGGCCATACCTCCGGAATTATGACTGATCAGCATGGGCTTGTTGTAGCCGTTAGCGCGCAGAAATAGCTCCAGGGCACCGAGTCCGTGGTACATAACCTGATGTAGAAAACCATCAATGATAGTGGACATTGAACGTGTATATTCACCTTTGCGCCCGACCACCTGGTGCGAAAGCAACAAGGGTATGGCACCGAGCAAATAGGAAGGGTATTCCTCAAGAAAGATCTCTCTGGTTCGCAATTCGTGCTCGGGGCTTACAACACTATTGGTGAATACAACGACTATTGTTTCCGCACCCTGGTCAACGAGCGAGCGCAATTTGTCACGTAAATCATCCTCATCCAACGGTAGCAGAACGTCACCATTGTGGGCGACCCGTTCACGCACCCCCCGAATCATCGGAATGGGCACGATCGGATCGGGGCGCACTGCGTTGGGCAGATCCCGCTGTTTTTCAAAGGGAAGGCCTTCACCATAACCACGGCCCCTTGACAAGGGCACAGTGCTGTTAAACCCCTCGGTCACAATCAGGCCAATTCTCGGCCCTTTTCTCTCGATCAGTGCGTTGGTACCCAGCGTTGTGGAATAGCGTACGGAATCTACGCTCTCCAGCAGTGTTGTCTTGTCGATGCCCAGATCCTGGAGCGCCACATCCAGAGCATCATTGAAGCCCTGCGCAAGGTTGTGCGTGGTGGTTAAAGCCTTGGCGCCGACATACTGTCCATCCCAGGCAACAAAACAATCAGTGAATGTGCCCCCAATATCTACTGATATTCGTTTCATTGTAATTACCCTCCTGCAAGAATCAGTGGTTATGGACGTGACGTTTAAGTTCGGTATCGGGAATCTCAGGGCGCTCAGGAACATCACCCCAGATAGCTACCTTTTTCTTCAGGTCGTCTATGTCCAGTTCGATATCACGCACCGGAGGATGTCCAGGGACGGTATACTCGACTTCGATCATTGTTCCACAATGTGGACAGTAAAATTCCAACATTGCGGTGTAAGCAGGATCCGGTGCAAAGCTGTAACTGTAAAGTTCCTGACTAAGCAGGGGTTTGTGAATCTCACTAGGGTCGCGGTCGTATACCAGTAGACCCCGCTTGTAGTTATCGCGCGCCGATACCAGTTCATTGTTGCACTGGCGACATTCCCACATTTCAGTATCCAGATTGATACGCAAGTATTCAGTAATATTTGCTTTCATGAGCTATCCCTCAAAGTGTTTTTTCAGAATCAGATCTCTATTTCCAGACACCGTTAGACGCCATCCTTCATCTACAAAGCCAGTAAAGAATGCCTCCTCGATAATCACCGGTCCGTCGGTCATGGCTCCAGGCTGCTGATCTTCAAGGCGAATTACGGGAACATTTATTAGGTTGTTTTCATCGGTCGTTACCTGGCGCACGCTGCTAACCTTAACTTCCTGCGACGTTTCTTTGCCCACTTCGGCAAATTGCAAATTGCCTATATTTTTGCGAGCTTCATAGACCAACACTACTCTGTCTTCTGACTCCAGGTCACAGGGTATTGAACCTTCCACATCAATGGAAAACTGCTGTTCATCATCCCTGCGAATGCGCAGCAGAGAAGTTTCAATAATGCATTCGTCGATATCTACGCCTTCGGCAAACATATCTCTAGCTGCACGTTGCCGCATTCTTAGCAAAAGATTACCCAGGGCTTCATTACTATGCTCATCCAGCGTAAAGCGATACACCTGCGAAAGTGGAGAGAACCCAATGCCCACCGCACTAAACACAGCTCCCAGTCCCGGGATAACAACCCGTTTGGCCCCCGTAGCATCAGCTATGCGGGTTGCCGCCAGCGCCCCTGCGCCACCAAATCCGAACAGCGTCGTCTCGTCGTCAATATCACCGCATCTCTTGAGTCCTATAGCAATTTTTTCAACCCAGGCATTAAACATTTTTTCCAACGCCTGATGCAGGCTAAGACCCAGTGGTTCAGCAATATTGGAGAGAGCGGCTTCTTTGGCCCGATCCACGTCCAGATTAAGTTCACCACCGAAATAAGTAGTCGAGTCAAGCACACCGAACAACAAAAATACGTCGGTGATGGTTGCCATCTTTCCTCCCAGGCCAAAACAGGCAGGCCCTGGAGCTGCACCAACTGATTGGGGGCCAACGGTGATATTGTGGCCGTCAGTGGCAATTATGGAGCTTCCACCAACCCCGGCACTAACGATATCAGCCATTGGAAAAGAGACCTCCACACCCTCAACATGTCCATATATATCACTGACCAGCACACCATCGGTGACCATCCCGATGTCGGTACTAGTGCCACCTACATCGTAGGAAAGCACTTTCTTAAAGCCGTAATGTTCTGCCAGAGCCCGAACACCCTCCATGCCTGCGCGGGGACCAGAGCTATACGATTTAAGAGCCATGGTTTTGGCCACACGCGCAGAGCCCCCGTCATTACGGAAAATCAGCAGTGGGTTTCTTGTCTTATGGGACTTAAGCCGGTGATCGGCGCTGTAAAGAAACCGCTCCATGGAGGGATGCAGAAAAGCATTCATGATCGCAGACCAGGTGCGGCGCCCATAAACAGGGTCATCAGCTAATTCTCCAGCCGCCATAACTGGAACCACGCCAAGCAAGTGAGATGGGAATTTCCTACCAATAATGCGGCATATTCTGGTTTCAATATCTTTAAAATCAACCTTATTAATGGACAATATTATCCGGCTCGCACCGGCTGTGGCGATGCGATTGACCGCACTGACAATATCCATCTCCGCTTCAGAACCTTCAAGGGACAGGTCAATTTCCCCAATCCTGTCTGCAACCAGATCCTCGAACAATGATGTTTCTGCTCCGGGAGTTTTGAGCTTAGAGAGGTCCGCGCCGCGCTCAATCAGCAGCCCCAATCGAGGCCCCTTGCGCTCTACCAGCGCATTGGTTCCCTGAGTAGTGGAATAGCGAATGTAGTCGGTAGTTTGAAGTAGTTCATCAACATACTTTTCATCACCGTATATGTCACGAGCCAGTTTCTTTATACCGTCAAAAAAACATTTGCTTAGATCAAAGGGGGTGGTTAAAGCCTTAGTATGGTAGATCTTGTCCCCATCCAAAGCACAGAAGTCGGTGAGCGTACCACCATTATCAATATTAATGAGTTTTCCCATAATTCACCTGTCCTTGATTATGACGAGAATCAATCTGTTTAAAATAAATTCAGCATATCCCAGAAGAGAAAAGCGAACACTTCTCCCTCGTTAACACAAGCCATCAGGCCGATGACCTGGCGATCCGCATTGCGCTGATGACATTAACCATTTGGCATCATATTTCTTACTCATTGCCGGCTGGCAACCTTTTAGGGCTTGCGAAACATTAGTGTCCAACGGTCAGTATTACCCGTGACGGTTCTACGACCCACTTCGTAGATCAACTCGTCGTCTGCCCGATAGTGTAAGCCAGAATAATCTACCAACTCGAAACCAGCGGCCTGGATCTCCACAATCGCCTGGACAGGGTCCACGCGGCGACGATTCTCATTGTTTAACTCCTGCATATGCCTGCGGGTATGATCTACCACCCCGTATATACCGCCTGATTTAAGCGCCTTGAACACTGATTTATTCAGGGCGCCTCGGGAGGGCTCATCAAAGTTATGATAGTTACGGAATGTGAGCACCATATCAACATTTTTCACGCCCAGGTCAGTATTACTGGCAGTATAAAAGCGAGCGCCGGCGGCACGACCAATTTCGGCAGCTCCCGCGGCAACCTGCATTTTTTTGAAACCGGGCTTACCTTCGAGCCTGCTCCAGGTGGAACTGGTGCCGTAGGCTATATAGAATTCACCATTTTCAGCCAGAACAGGTGCCAATAATTTCGTGTACCAGCCGCCACCAGGGAGCAACTCCACCACCCTCATATCGTCGCGCAATCTGAAAAACTCCAGCGTCTCAACAGGCCTGCGATTGCGGTCACGATCAGTATCAGCGGTATTTCTGATATCTGCAGCCATCGCCGATTTTAACTTTGCCTTCACAACGTCATAGTCCGCGCCAAAAGCTGATGGGCCAAGTAATGAAGTGATGACCAGTGCTAATGCTATTACAGGAATATTCGCTTTCATAATATTCACCAGTTTATAGTTTTTGTATATTAAGAAAACTTAAGGAGGCTCTGATTAATGTCATTCCCGCGCAGGCGGGAATCTATAAGTCATTGAAAACTCTGGACTCCCGCCTGCGCGGGAGTGACAAATGATGAATTAACCAGATGTTCCCTAATAAAAACGGGCTTACCTGATATCTACCCGCACCTTCCGATAATCAGTATGTATCAAACAGGCGCTGAATTTTCGCGGCATCGGAGGTTTTCAGCAGCGCCAGTTTAAGCAGAACCCTGGCCTTGGCCGGGCTCAACTCGCCCGCAACCACAGTGCCGATCTCGTCGTCGTTAACCTCCACATTACGGCCTACACTGCCGCTGGGCACGCGAGTCGCCCGCACCACCACAACACCTTTCTTGACCGCCGCCGCAACGGCTTTCAGTGCGGCGCCCGTCATATTGCCGTTACCGACACCGGCGGTGACAATTCCCTTCGCGCCATTGGCAACCGCCGCATCAATCAGGTCGGTAGACATATCCGCGGTCACATAGAGCACATCTACGCGGGGCAATTTATCCACACCCTTGACAGAGAACGCGCTGCTCTTGGTGTTCAGGCGAAAGGGGGTGCGGAACCAGCGATGCTGACCGTAGAGACTGACGCCCATCAAGCCGTACTCCGGGGACTTGAAGGTCTGTACATCGGTGGCATTGGTCTTGACGATAGAGCGTGCGCCATGAATGTCATCGTTGACCACCACCAGCACGCCGCGATTGGCGGCGTTTTTGTCGGCGGCAACAGCCACCGCATTGTAGATATTCAGCGGACCATCGGCAGACAGCGCGGTGGAGGGGCGCATCGCCGCTGTCAGTACCACCGGCTTACCACTGTTCACCACCAGGTTGAGGAAGTAGCCTGTCTCCTCGATGGTATCGGTGCCATGGGTAATGACAATACCATCGACTTTAGACTGTCCCAACAGAGTGTTCACACGTTCGGCCAGTTCCAGCCAGATCGCGTCGGACATGTCCTGGCTGCCCACATTGGCCACCTGCTCGCCGCTGATATTGGCGATTTCCTTGATCTGGGGTACGGCGTTAATCAGAATATCCACCCCCACCTGCCCCGAGGTGTAACCCGCCTGGGTCTGGGAATCCGCGGAGCCGGCGATGGTGCCGCCGGTGGCGAGAATGAGAATATTGGGCTTGTCGGCGGCCGTCGCCGCTCCAGCCACAAAAATCATCGAAAAAATAAACCGTCGTAAAATTGTGCTCGGATTCATAGTGCTCTCCTGTCGCTATGCATTGAGTTACTGTTACTTGTACTGTTTTTTGTCCAGGCCGGTCAGTGCCTTGGGGTTCAACATCTCGTCGATTTGCTCCTCACTGAGTATTTTCTTCTCGCGAATGATTTCGAGAATACCCTTGTTGCTGCGGTAGGCTTCAGCCGCCAGCTCATCAGAGCGCTCGTGGCCGATGATCGGGACCAGGGCGGTAACAATACCCACCGTGCGCTGAATATACTGTGCCAGCGTATCCTCATTCACGGTGATGCCGTCAACACACTTGAGGCGCAATGTGCGCATGGCATTGGTCATCAGACGCTGTGAATCCAGTATGGCGATGGCCTCCAGCGGCTCGTAGGCGTTGAGTTGCAACTGGCCATTGCGCGCGGCCAGGGTCACCGAGAGATCGTTGCCAATCACCCGGAAGGACACCAGGTTCATCAACTCGGCAATAACCGGATTGACCTTGCCGGGCATGATCGAAGAGCCCGGCTGCATGGCGGGCAGGTTTATCTCCCCCAGCCCGGCCCGCGGTCCGGAAGACAACAGAATCAGGTCACTGGATATCTTTGACAACTTGATGGCCATGCTGCGCAGCGCGCCGGACTCGACCACAAAGGCGTGCTGGTCCCAGGTCGCCGCGAACATATCATCGGCCATCACGATGGGTTTATCGGTGATTTTAGCCAGGTGCTTAGCGGTTTTCTGCGCGTAGCCCTCAGGCGCATTCAGGCCCGAGCCGATCGCGGTAGCGCCCATGTTGATACTGAACAGTGGCTGCTCCGCCATACGCAGAAAGTCTATCTCCGTTTCCAGTCCCGCGGCGAAGGCATGGAATTCCTGGCCCAGGGTCATCGGCACGGCATCCTGCATTTCGGTGCGACCCATTTTGAGTATGTCGATGTACTCATTGCCCTTGGCGCGCAGGGCGCTGACTAACAGCTCAGCCTCAGCCACCAGCTTGTCATTGTTGGCGAAGATCGCGGCCTTCAGGGCCGTTGGATAGGAATCGTTAGTGGACTGGGACATATTGAGATCACCGTGGGGCTCGATCACATCGTAATCCCCCAGCTTGTGGCCGGTCAGCACCAGGGCTACATTGGCCATCACCTCATTGGTGTT